>CAZWTH010000322.1:0-3676 GCA_964636715.1 uncultured Solibacteraceae bacterium
TTGATGCGGTCGAGCGTGCTGACTTCCGAATGCAGATAGTTGCACTTCACCCCGGCTTCGGCGTAATACTCCGAAAGATCCTCCGCCATGCGCTTCGTCAGGGTCGTCACCAGCACCCGCTGATTCTTCGCCGTGCGCAGCCGGATTTCATGCAGCAGATCGTCCACCTGCCCGCGGATCGGCCGGATGTCGATCTCCGGATCCACCAGCCCCGTCGGCCGGATGATCTGCTCCACCACCACCCCGCCCGATTTCGTCAGCTCATACGGCCCCGGCGTCGCCGAAACATACACCGCCTGACTCACCCGATGCTCGAATTCCTCAAACGTCAGCGGACGATTATCGAGCGCGCTCGGCAGCCGGAATCCATGCGCCACCAGAACCTCCTTGCGCGACCGGTCCCCGTGATACATGCCATTCAACTGCGGCACCGTCTGGTGGCTTTCATCCAGAAACAGCAGGCAATCGTTGTGTAAATAATCGAGCAGCGTGGGCGGCGCTTCACCCGGCAGCCTGCCCGAAAAATGCCGCGAGTAATTTTCGATTCCGTGGCAGTACCCGATCTCCTTAATCATTTCGAGATCGAACATCGTCCGCTGATGCAGCCGCTGCGCCTCCAGCACCTTGCCCTGCTGCTCCAGTTGCGGCCGCCACCACTCCAGCTCCGCCTTGATCGACTCGATCGCCGCCTCTTTCGTCAACCGCGACATCACATAGTGCGTCTTCGGATAAATGAACAGCCGGTCGGTCGTCGACTTCACTTCGCCCAGCAGCGGATCGATCCGCGAAAGCGATTCCACCTCATCGCCCCACATCTCTATCCGAAACGCATTCTCCTCGTACGTCGGATAAACCTCGATTACATCGCCGCGCACTCGAAACGTCCCGCGCCGGAAATCATGATCGTTCCGGTCATACAAAATCTCCACCAGCTTCGAAAGGATTTCCTTCCGCGTGATCTGCTGCCCCTTATCGAGCCGCAGCAGCATCCCGTAGTACGCTTCCGGCGAACCGAGGCCGTAGATGCAACTCACGCTCGCCACAATCACGCAATCGCGCCGCTCGAACAGCGACCGCGTCGCCGAAAGCCGCAGCCGGTCCAGCTCTTCATTGATCGTGGCTTCCTTCTCGATATACACGCCGCTCGACGGAATGAACGCTTCCGGCTGGTAATAGTCGTAATAGCTGACGAAGTACTCGACGGCGTTCGAAGGAAAGAACGCCTTGAATTCGTGATAAAGCTGCGCGGCGAGCGTTTTGTTGTGCGCCATCACGAGCGCGGGCCGTCCCAGCTGCTCGATGATTTTCGCCATCGTGAATGTCTTGCCGGACCCCGTCACGCCCAGCAAAACCTGATGCTTTTCGCCCTCATCCACCCCCCGGGCGAGCTCGGCAATAGCTGTCTTCTGATCGCCCTTCGGACTGTAAGGCACCGCCACATGAAACGACATGCAAACCCAGTATAGAGGCCCCCCACGAACCTCCCCCGCCCAATACCAGTCCTGGTACTACCGGTCTTTTATTCCCAGTACAAAAGCGTTAGTATCATCACAGGACAAGGGTTCAGACAGTAACCGAATCCTTTCCCGGATGGCTCAACCGACCTAACATCGGGACCATTCACACAACTTAAAGCGGTACCGCATTTCTTTTCGAGAGCGGGACCGGCGACATTTGATAAATCATCTCTGACTTGCGGTTCGGAGGACGCCTTCCGGAGGGTGGCGCCGTATCGCAAGCCTGAGCGCCGGCCCGCCCCAATTCTTAAAACCCCAAACTTTCCTTATTGCTCGCCCACCAGGTTTTCCAAAACCGGGCGTATTCCGCGGGCGTCTTCGTGGAATTTTGCGACGGCATTTGATCGGGGGATGTCGTAAACCATGCAAAGAACCACGCAGCCCGAAGCTGCGCCTCCGGATCGTGACTGTCGAGCAACATGGCCATCGCGGGGAGAACGTCTTTCGTCCCGATCTTCTGGAGCGCGCTCCCGACCGCGGCATCCATTCCTGGCACGTCCGATTGCAGAGCGGCAATCTGCGCCAGCGGCTTGATCGCCTCAGGCCCGTGCGGCTGGAAATACAAACCAATCGCGTCTATAACCTCCCTCAATTTCGGATTCGACCTCAGTGTCGCGGTCTCCGCCGCCACTTTCGAGAGAGCCCCCACCGACCCCAGACGAATCGCCGCCGCTAACCCGGCGCCGTATTGGTCTGCGCGCGTCGACGTAAGCAATGGAGCCATGGCGATCGCCGCTTTCTGGGGATCCGCCGCCGCGAAACTGCGGAACAGGCGGAAGTCCTCGTCAGTCCCGCGGGGCGCCGGCAGCGACCGGTACCATCGAACCAGATAACCGAGAAGTTGTTGCTCCACATCGCCCGCGGGTGGCTCAACGCTCGGGTCTACAGGGATAGAGGTATCGATCTCCGCACCGCGCCGGTCATCCAGCGGAATCACTCGCCACCCGCTATCCGCTGTCTTGAGAAACCAGATCCCGCTTCGGCCCACAAGAGAGCGCGGGATGAGACCCGTTTGGGGAGGCATTTCCCCGCCCAGCATACCGGCGCCGGAAGACGATGGGACGAATGCGCGCACAGACAAAGACCCAGGTTGCCCCTGAATGATTCTGGTGAGGTTCAGTTGAGCAATCTCCACGCCCTGCGAATCGTCAACAGCCGTCAGCGTCGCCTCGGCTATCACATCCGATTGCTTTTGCAGATCCGCCATGGAAGGAGCCCCGGGAAACAGCCCGCCGAATAAGGACAACGGAACACCAAGAACCCCGCACCCCACGAACCGCCGAAGGGTCCGGGAGAAATTGATTCGCGCTCTCACCGAATCCAATATATATTTCCTCACCTCGCTCAGGCGAACTCCTGGCCTCATGTAAAGTAAAGCCGAGGTACCCGTTGAGCGGCGAAAATCCCACCGAACGCAAAAGACTCCGCAGCGAAATCTGGTTTAACGACCCGGCCGAGCCCGGCGAAACCGCCATCTACATTGACCGCTATATGATCTGGGGTCTCACCCGGCAGGAGCTCCAGTCCGGCCGTCCCATCATCGGCATCTCGCAATCCGGCAGCGAACTCACCCCCTGCAACCGCATCCACCTTTCGCTCGCCGCGCGCGTGAAAGACGGCATCCGCGACGCCGGCGGCATCCCCATCGAATTCCCGCTCCACCCGATGCAGGAAAGCTGCCGCCGTCCCACTGCCGCGCTCGATCGCAATCTCGCCTGCCTCGGCCTCACCGAAATTCTCGTCGGCTATCCGTTCGATGGCGTCGTCCTCACCACCGCCTGCGACAAAACCACGCCCGCCAGCCTGATGGCCGCGGCCACCGTGAACCTCCCCGCCATCGTTCTTTCCGGCGGCCCGATGATCGATAGCTATTACAACGGCAAACTGGCCGGTTCCGGCATGGCGCTCTGGGAAGCCCGCCGTCTTCGCGCCGCCAATCAAATCACGGACGACGAGCTGATCGAAATCACCTGCCAGTCCTCCCCCGGCCCCGGCCACTGCAACACCATGGGCACTGCGCTCTCGATGAATTCCGTCGCCGAAGCCCTCGGCATGTCGCTGCCGGGCTGCGCCGCCATCCCCGCTCCCGATGGCGCCCGCTCCCGCATGGCCTATGAAACCGGCAAGCGCATTGTCGAAATGGTGCGCGAAGATCTCAC
>CAZWTH010000323.1:0-2004 GCA_964636715.1 uncultured Solibacteraceae bacterium
CCCGCTTCGACGTCTATCGCGCGGTTTCCCAGCAGATTCATGCGATCTTCGCGGACTATACCGATCTCATCCAGCCGCTTTCGCTCGACGAAGCCTATCTCGACGTGACCGACGACATCCGCGGGATCGGCTCGGCGACGCGCATCGCGCAGCTGATCCGCGAGCGCATCCGCGCCGAAACGCAGCTCACCGCTAGCGCGGGGGTTTCGTACAACAAGTTCCTCGCCAAGCTCGCGAGCGACCAGAACAAGCCCGACGGCCTCTGCGTGATCCGCCCGGGGGAGGGCGCGCGCTTCGTCGCCGGGCTGCCGGTGAGGCGGTTCCACGGGGTCGGCCCGCGCGGGGCGGAGAAGATGGCGAGGCTCGGGATCGCCACCGGCGCGGACCTCGCGGCGAAGGATCTCGCCTTCCTCAAGGCGCACTTCGGCAGCTTTGCCGACTATCTGTACCGCGCCGCGCGCGGGATCGACCTGCGGCCGGTGCGCGCCAACCGCATCCGCAAGTCGGTCGGCGGTGAACGGACGTTCTTCGAGGACATTTCGGGCGGGCGCTCGCTGCGCGCGACGCTCGACGAGATCGTCGACATCGTCTGGCGCAGCATCGAGAATTGCAACGCGCGCGGGCGCACGGTGACGCTCAAGCTGCGCTTCTCCGACTTCACGCTGAAGACCCATGCCCGCTCGGTCGATCATTGGATCGAGACCAAGCCCGAATTCGCCCGCATCGGCCGCGCGCTACTCGACGAGCTACTGCCGCTGCCGCAGCCGATCCGGCTTATGGGGCTCACGTTGTCGTCGCTCGAAGGCGACGGGCGCCAGGAGCGCGCGCCCGATACCGCCCAGCTATCGCTGCTCTAACAGCTCCAGATATTTGTCGACGATCGAGCTGCACTGGCGGGGCAGCGCATTCGTCGAAAAGAACTTCGCCTCGGCCACCTCGCGCAGATCGGGCTCGGGCGTGCCGGCCGTCATCGCGGTGAAGATGTGGCGCGTGATCCGCGCGCCATCGAGGACCAGCTTGTGCGTGCCAGCCGCTTCCAGTTCTTCGATCGCGCAGCGCAGCTCTTCGGCGAACTCGCGCCGCGCCGCCGCGATCGGCTCCTCGCCGAGGCGGATGCCACCCCCCGGCAGCGTCCACAGCAGGCTGCCGTAGGTGTGCCGGACTAGCAGCACCTCGCCGGCAGCGTTGCGCACGATCAGCGTCACCGCGCTCAGCCTGGGCCGCGTCAGCCGCCACCAGCGCTTACGCACCCGATGGGCGAGCTGGACGCCCAGGCGATGGACCGGGGCCGGAATCAGGTGAAGCATGTGACCCTCTGGCGCGCCGCGCCGAGCAGCCGGGCGACGGGCAGGTCGTTGCCGCCCCTCATCGCCTGCTCGAACAGCGCGTGCTTGGCTTCGCCGCGGACCACGAATACCAGCTCGTCGCTGTCGAGCAGCGCGGGGATCGTCAGCGAGAGCCGGTCGAACGGCGCCTCGGGCGGCAGCGGTTCAGGCGTGATCCGCCGCACGCACGACGGATCGTCGGCTCGAGGATCGGTGTTGGGGAACAGCGACGCGATGTGCCCGTCTTTGCCCATGCCCAGCCAGGCGAACGCGAAATGGGGTGGATGGGACTGTTCGGTCAGCGCCACCACTCGTGCACCGCGCGGCTCGAGCAGTTCGCGGATCTTGCCGACGTTGCTCGCCGGATGGTCCTCGGGCACCAGCCGGTCGTCTCCCGGCCAGACCGCGATCCGCCGCCACTCAAGCTCCATTCCGGCCAGTTCCGCGAGAATCGGGAACGGCGTCGAGCCGCCGGGCACGGTGATCGCCAACTCGCCGGGCGCCGCGGCGAGGCCTTCCGCCAGCCGCGCGTGCAGCCAGCGCGCCACGCCCGCATCCTCGACTCCCGGAACGATCGCAACCTCCCCCATGCGCCGATTAAACAATCCCGCGGGCCACGAGGCCAGCCCAAATTGCGGCAATCAGCAGCAGCGCGGCGATCGTGAGGCGCGCGGCGCGC
>CAZWTH010000324.1:0-14757 GCA_964636715.1 uncultured Solibacteraceae bacterium
GATCACGACGGTGACGTCGAGCTTTTCGCGCGCCATCGTCCAGAGAGCCTGAATCGTGTACATGGCGCTGCCGTCGGCCTCCAGCGCGATGACTTTTCGTCCGGGGCAGGCGATCGCCGCGCCGAGCGCCACGGGAAGACCCTGGCCGATCGAGCCTCCCGTAACCGGAAGATAATCGTGCGCCGGCGCGGCGCCGAGATACGCGCAGACGCGCTCGCTCGAGGACACTGCTTCATCGCTGAAGATCGCCTGTTCCGGGGCGAGCGCGGCGATCGCGCGTCCAATGGCGTCCACGGTCAGCGGTTCGCCGGCGGGAAGCGCGGGGCGCTCCGGTCGCGGGATGTGGATGTCACGCGGCGCCCCCAGTTCTTCGGCGAGAGCGTCGAGCGCGCCAAGTCCGTCTTCGCCTTCGGCCGCGAGATTTTCGAGCGCGCAATCCGGCGGCGCGAGCGTGGAGCGCAGGCCCGGATAACCGAAAAAAGAGATGGGCGCTTTCGATTCGACGAGGATCAGATGCGCGAGGCTGCCGAGCAGCGTCTGCGCGGCTTCGGGAAAGTAAGGGATACGCGTGGCGGCGGGAATACCCAGACCGCGCGCCATGCGGCCGGAATTGCGGTTAGCGTAGACGGCGGCGCCTGTGACGGCGGCAATGCGCGCGGTGGCTCGCAGGGCAGGTTCGCTGAGCGCGAGGCCGCCGAGGAGAATGCCCGCGGCCTTTCCGGAACGCAGCGTCTTCGCGATGGCCGCGATCCGATCGCGCGCTGGAACCGGTCTTGCGCAAAAGGGAAGCGCGGGTCCGGGACCGCCGGCCTCGCTCCACGAGAAATCGGCGGGGATGATGAGAGTCGCCACCTGACCCGGCGGAGCAATGGCGGCGGCGACCGCGGCTGTGGCTGTTTCGCCCATGGCGCCAGCGCTGGCGAGCGTGCGGACCCAGCCGGAGACAGGGCGGGCGATGGCTTCGATATCCGCGGTCAGCGGGGCGTCATGGCCCAGGTGTTGGGTGGAGTGTTCGCCGACAATATTGACGATCGGGGAGCGGGCTTTGCGCGCGTTGTGGAAGTTCGCGAGCGCATTGCCCAGGCCGGGGCCCAGATGGAGCAGCGTGGAGGCTGGCCTGCCGGTCATGCGCGCATAGCCATCGGCCGCGCCCGAGCAGACTCCTTCGAAAAGGCCGAGCACGCCGCGCATGGCGGGCACACGGTCGAGCGCGGAGACAAACTGCATCTCGGAGGTGCCCGGGTTCATGAAGCAGATATCGATGCGGTTGGCGAGGAGGGTGCGAAGGAGCGATTCGGCGCCGTTCATGGGTATAGCTTAGACGCCAGGCGGCAGCCTGGCGCTACCGGCTATTGGTTTTTGGCCTGGGCGATCAGTTGTGCGACGCGTGAAGACGGATTCACGGGCTCCACGAGCACGATCATGTTCGCGTTGATGATCATGCGGTCCGGAGCGTGCCATTCATGGCCGCGCTTGACGAGCGAGTTCGAAATCGCCTTGGTGTTCGGATCCTGCGTGCTTTTCACGTAAAAGACGTTGGTCAGTACGGGAAATGGCGTTCCCAGCCCCTGCAATTGTCCGAAATAGGCGGATCCATTGCTCAGAAGCACCGCCTGATAAGGCGTCGTCAGGGCCACGGATCTATGGCTCGTGAACCACCATGCGCCGCCCCCCAGCACCGCCGCAATGACAACAGCAATCGCGCCGAGCCGGATGGCGCGGCCTAAAGACTCGTTTTCCATATTCGATTTATGTTAGTCCATTGCGCCTGCGGCGCATCCGGACAGCGCCGCCGGCGAGCAGCATCGCGCCGAACAGCATCGCGAGCGTGGAGGGCTCCGGAGTGGCCACGCCGGCGTCGATGACTTCAAGATCCAGGCCATGATCCCCGAAAACTTCCTGGAATTTCAGAAGCTGTGTTCCATTCGAGAACGTCAGGTTGTGGAAGAAATCGAAATCGCTGCTATAGAGCCGTTCGCCCGTCCACGTGAGAATGTGGAACAAAGTACCGATGTCGATCCCGGCGCCGAAGCCAGCTTCGAGGGTGAGGTCCAGCGTGCCCCCCAGCCACACGTCGCCGCCATCCGGATGCTGCTCGTCAGACATGACGTTGACCTGATCGTATTCACCGTCGCCCGCTCCGGCGATATCGATATCGAGAATGCCCGCCAGCGTCTGGTGATAGTCGCCGATGATATCGATCGACTGCGGATCGCCCGGCGCGAGCGTACCGCCGTCCACAGTCACATCGCCGACGATCGTGCCGCCGCCCGAGACGGTTCCGCCCGCTACCTCTACATTCGCCTGCAGCGTACCGCCCTGTCCGATGTCCGTCGTCCCGGCCGACTGCGTGTAGGAGCCCGCCTGGATGGTAGCGCCGTCTCCGATTGAGACTGAGCCCGAGTTCGAAAACTGGCCGGTCACCGTCATGTTGTCGTCTTCGCCGTGGACGTTGACGACGCCCGGCGCCGTATTGAACATCGACCCTTCGACGCGAACCGTGTTGCCGCCGTCGCCATTGGTCCCCGTCGCGATCGATCCTGTGTTCGTCAGGACGGGCTGGGCGGCGGAGAGGAGCGTGGAGCCATTTTGCTGGTCTTGCTGCGCTGCCTTGATGTTCAGCGCGCTGTGATTATCGACCGTGATGGTTCCCGAATTGTCGAAATCGCCCGTGTTGTTCAGCGTCGATGACTGATTGAGAGAGACCTGGCCGGAATTGGAAAATCCGTTCGTGTTGAGAACGCTCCCGGCATACTGATCGTACGCGCCGCTCGATTCGGAGAAGGCCTGTTGGGCGTCGAGACTGACAACCCCGTGCGCGTCGTTCGTGAATTGCCCCCCCACATTGACGGTCGCCGCGTTCGTCAGGTTCAGAACGCCACCCGTGTTATTGAAGGTCTTGTTCACGTTCATCGTGCTTTCGTCGATCGTGATCGTCGCGGCCCCGGTCCCGTCGTTGGACGAAATGAACTTGTTCTCGACCGAATCAGCCGTCAGCGTGCTGTTACCGCCCACATAGACATCCGCATAGGCATCGCCGCCGTTCGCATTTACAACATTCCGGAAAGCGCCGGTGACGTTCAGGGCGCTTCCGTTGAGGACGTTGATCTCGGCTTCCGGGGAGCTATCGCTCATGGTTGCTTTGGAGAGGTTCAAAATCGTGTCTGCATTCAGAACCGAACCACCCTCGACGTTCACCGTGCTGGTCGGCTGGCCAAATGCGGTGGTTTTCGCCAGGTTCAGCAGGCCGCCTGAAATATTCACGACGGAAGGCGCATTGCGTTCCCTTGCCCCTCCGACCTGGAGCAGGGCTTGATTCCAGTCGCCGGTGACATCGTCGGAAAGGTTTTTGAAGGCCCAGACTCCCGGGCCGGGAGTGACGTCGCCGGGGAGCTGAACATTCAGCGTGCTGCCATTTTCGAGGTACACGGCCGAATTGCTGTTCACAAAGCCGCCATTCGCGTTTAGGGTACTTCCGCCGGAGCCTTCGCCTTCCGAGCTCAAAAAGTCCAGATCGACAAGGCTGCCGCCCAGATTCGAGAACAGTCCTTTTACCGTCGCGGTAGAACCATCGTCGAGAGTCAGGGCGGAATAACCGGCCCCGTTGCTCGAGTCGTTTGTGAAGCTTCCATTGACCGTCAGCGAGCTCTGCTCCTCCAGGGCGACCTGGGCGGAGAATTCCGCAAACTGCGTGAAGGTGTTCGAAGTATTGTTGAGATTGCCGCTGATCGTTGCCGATGAATTCTGAAGGCCAAACAACGCGCCCTGACTGCATCCGCATTCATCGACGTTTGTGCCATCCCAATTATTGGTAAAGTTCACGGGGCTGGAATCGGAACCGGCGGTCAGGCTCGATCCCCCCGCGAGTCCGACGAGGCCATTATTGGTGAATTGCTGCGTGAGAGTAAGACTCGCGCCCTGATCGAGAATCAACGCGCCGTTCACTGTGGCGAGGGTGTTCGAAACCGCATCGTGATTGCCACCCGTCGTATTTACGATCGCCCACGAGCCCGCAAGACCAAGAGCCGCATCCGTGCCGATTGTGGTCAGATCGTTACCCTTGTATGTCAATGTGGAAGCGTCGCCCACAGCGAAAAATCCCTGTGTCAGTACGCCGCCGCTTTCGTTGGTGAGTGTGACGTTTTCGAGATCCAGCGTGGAACCGTGATCCAGCGTCACCGAGCCGAACGACCCTACGGTGAACGTTCCTGCGTTCGGCGTCAGACTGGCGCCCTGATCGAGAGACAGATTCCCGTTGACGGTGGTGAGAGTCTTCGTCAGTGGATCCGCATTTGGAGCGTCAGCCGTGTTCACCAGGGCGCCGTTGCTATCGAGCGTGAGACTCGCTGTTTCATCGATGGTGGAAATATCGTTCCCGGTGTATTTCAGGGTGGAATCCTTGCCGATCTCAAAATCGCCGTTCTGGAGTACGCCGGATACCTCGTTTTGCCACTGCGTACCGGTGAGATCGAGCGTCGATCCGTTCAGGACGCTCACGTAGCCGGGGCCGGAGGAGTCATCCGCTCCAAAAGTGGCGGTCGCGCTAGTGAAGGCCGCGCCGTCATTCAGCGCAAACGCGCCGCCGACAGTGCTGAGCGTTGTCTGGAGGTCGTGGTTCGTAAAATGACCGTCGCCTCCGAGCGTCAGACTTCCGCTCGCGTCTATGGAGTTAATGTCGTCCCCCGCATACGTAATGGTGGAACCAGTCCCGATCGCGAAACCGCCGGTCAGGTTACCGCCCTCGGCGTTGTAGAACGTCACCGGGGAAAGATCGAGAGAGGAGCCGCTGAGGACGCTGACCGTCCCTCCGTTAACCCCGCCATACGAAGTGAAGCCCGTGATCTGCCCCGAGTCGGCGGTCAGAGAAGCCCCGTTCTGCAGCGTCAGGTTACCAGCGACTCCTGAAACACCCAGAAGAGCGTTGGTGGTCCCGTCCGTCGTGAGCAAGCCGTTTACATTGACCGTGACGCTCGCGCCCTGGTCGATATAAGACAAATAATTGCTGCCATCGTAGCCGGAGAGCTGGAGGGTCGCCCCGTTGTCCACCACATATGTTCCGCTCGAGAGGTCGGTTGAACTCAGATTCGCCAGATTCGAGGCCGTCAGAGTACCGCCGGAGGCCCGCAGCGTGCCGCTGTTATTGAAGTAGGACACGCCGATCGAACCATTGCCGGCAATCGTGTGATCCCCCTCATTGAACAGCCCTTCGGTTCCCGCTGTTCCCACAATCTGAGCGCCCGCCAGGTTGAGCGCGCCGCTCCCGGCGAAATGGAAGTCCTGCGTCAGGCCGCTATCGTCGAGCTGGAGTGAAGAAGTCGCATCCAGGTTGATCGATCCATTATTCGTCACGTAGCGGCCGTTGTTGTCACCCGAGGAATTCTGGAGCTTCAGAGTCCCGCCCGAAGCCTGGATTACGCCTCCGGAATCGATCAGCGCGCCGGAACCGTTGAAGAATCCGCCCTGGCCGCTCAGCTCCAGCGTGACAGTGGCGTTATTGATATTGAGGGTTCCTCCGCTATTGATTGCGAGCACATTCTCGCGATAATCGCTGGGCGTTCCCAGGGTGAGCGAGGGGCCGTTCGTCGTCAGGGCCGAGGTGGGCGAAACGCCGCCGAGATTCAGGCTTGTGATGACGCTCGGGGTATCGAGCAGAACGTAGTCAGGCTGCCCCGAGTTGATGACCGCATCCACGGACCCACCGGCTGTTGCGTTGTCCGGAAATGCACCGGCGCCGCAGGACGGGGCGCAGGTCCAGGCGCTGGGATCGGAATAATTGGTGGGGCTGACTTCAGTACCCCCGCCGTTATAGGTAAAGGTAATGGCGTCCGCGAAAACATTCGGGGGGAAAGCGATGGTGGCAACGCTGAGCAGGACCACCGCAGGCCTGAAAATCGCGCCCTTTTTCTGAGTCCGAAACCACATCGCGTCCTCCTTGGATAACTCGTTAGACCCTCTCCAAGGTATACGAGCGTAAGGATATCGTATCGGCCGGTAAGGAGGTTGTAAATAGTACAGTGAACTGCTGGAGGATCTGGTAGTAACAGTACCGCCTCAGGAAGTACTCAATTCCGCGCTTTGCGGCGGCGGCTGATGACGATCAGGCAACCGGCGAGCAGAATCGCGCCAAACAGCATGGAAAAAGTGGACGGTTCGGGAGCGGTGACGGATGCGGCGATGACCTCGAGGTCCAGGCCGTGATCTCCGAAAATCTCCTGGAAAGTCAGAGCCTGCTGGCCGTTCGAGAAGATTCGATTGCTGAAGATGTCGAAATCGCCGGTACGCAGGCCGTCCCACGTAAAGATGTGGAACAGGGTTCCGACTTCGATGCCGGAACCGAACCCCGCTTCCAGCGTGAGATCCAGCGTGCCACCCAGGCCCACATCACCCGCGTGAGTTGCGTCGCTGTGGACATGGATGGAATCGTATTCGTCCGCCCCCGCTCCCGCGAAATCGAGATCCAGAACGGCCATCAGGGTTTGCTGGTAATTCCCCACGACGTCGAGGGACTGCGGATCTCCCGGCGCCAAAGCGCCGCCGTCCAGGACCAGATTTCCGTAGATCGTCCCACCCCCGGAGAGTTCGCCTCCTTCGAGGTCCAGTTCACCGGCCTGCAGAGCGCCGCCTGATTCGATAGACGTGTGGCCGGCTGTCTGAGTGAACTTCGCGGCCTTCAGGGTGGCGCCGTTCCCTACCGTGACAGACCCGGCATTGCTCATGGCGCTCACCGGTAATTCCAGAGTTGAGCCATTCTCCACGGTGACGGCGGCGCCTGAGCCGACCGTAAGGCCGGTTTTGCCCGTCAGGGAAAGGTGCGCGCCCTGATCGAGAGTGAGATCCCCGTTCACAGCGGTCAAAGTTCGGGAAACGGCATCGGGATTTTTGGAATTTATATTGGTCAGTTTGCCGTTACCGTCGAGCACAAGAGCCGCGCTGGCCCCGATCGTGGAAATATCGTTTCCGGAATATTTCAAAACGGAATCCGCGCCGATTTCAAAATGGCCGTTTGTCAAGGCGCCATTGGACTCGTTCGACCAGTGAGTCGATGAGAGGTCAAGCGTGGATCCGTTCAGGACGGAGACACTACCAACGTTATTCGGGTTCGACTCAGTCCTGAAGGAAGAAGCGGAACTCGTGAAGACGGCGCCTCCGTTCAACGTGAAGGAACCTCCGATGTCCGCCAGGGAGGCCTGCAATCCGCCCGAGCCCGGGTTGTTGACGTTCTCCACTTCTCCGCTGCCGTCGAGAGTGAGATGACCTGAGGAACCGATGACGGCGATATCGTCGCCTCTGTACCTCAGGAGCGAGGCGTCGCCAATTTCGAACGCGCCGCGATCGAGCGTACTTCCGGTCAGGTTCCCCCAGGACGTATTCGAAAGATCGAGCAGTGAACTATTCTGCACCGAAACGCGTCCGGAACTGCCGGGCGCGGAGCCCACTTCGAAGGAACTGGCGGCGCTCACGAAATCAGTGCCATTTTGCAGGGTGAGTGAGCCCTCGACATCGGTCAGGGTGTTTCTCAGCTCATGCTGGTTCCCTACGTTCACAACACCCCCGCCGCTATCGAGGGTCAGGTTCGCCGCGGCCCCGATTTGGGTGATATCGTCACCCGAATATTTGATAAGGGAATCCGCCACCAGGAAATTGCCGCTCCTGAGGACGCCGCTCGACACATCCCGCCAGTTCGTGCCCGACAAATCCAGCGTTGAGCCGTTCAGCACGTCAATATTCCCGGTCACCGCCGGAGAGTTCCCGTTGGCCGGGGTATCCCCTCTGAAACTGGCCGCCTTGCTGGTAAAGATCGCTCCATTGAGCGTCAGTTGGCCGTTTACGGTACTGAGGGTTCCCTCCAGCCCATTCGCGTTTGCCTGTGAGGCGGTGTTCACAAAATGGCCCGTCGATCCGGGTTCAGAGGTTCCATCGAGCGTGAGGCTGCCGGTTCGATCGATGGCGTTGATGTCGGGCCCGGAGTAAGTAATGGTGGAATTTTCCCCAATCTCATAGGCGCCGGTCAGACTGCCGGTGGCGACATTGGCGAAGACCGCGCGGGAAAGATCGAGCGAAGAGCCGGAGAGCACTCTTACAGCGTTGCCGCTATTCGGATCGGCGAAAGACTGGAACGGATTGGTCTTTCCGGGATTGACCGCCAGCGATGCGCCGTCCTCCAGGTTGAGACTGCCGGATACCTGGGAGAGACTGACGAGCGCATCTCCGCCGCTCGAACCATTCGTGATTTTTCCATCTCCGTGAATGGTGACGCTGGCGTTTCCCTGGATCGAATGGATCGCGCCCTTTCCGAGTGGAGAGAGCGTCATCACCGCTCCGTCGTCGAGGATATAGGAACCGCCGGTGAGGGTGTTTCCACTCAGGTTGGTCAGGTTCGAGACTGAAGGGCGCTATGGGCATCCAGAACGCCGAGATTCGTAAATTGTCCGAGCGTAATATCGCCGCTGGCGATCAGAGTGTGATTGGCGCCATTGATCAGACTTTCGTCTCCATCCGAGCCTTCAATCGATCCAGCGACTCTCATTGAGCCAGAGCCGGCGAACTGGAAAGTGGATCCGGTTCGCCCGTCGGACAAAGCGAGGGCTCCTGAGATGCCGATGAATCCGTCATTCGTCAGCGTCGTCGATTCGTTCGCCGTATCCCGCAGCGTGACAGTGTTTCCGGTGGAGACGAACAACGAACCGCCGGCGCCGACGGACGCGCCGGAACCGCCGGTCAGATCCAGGGTGAGGTTGGAGTGACTCCCGAAGACATCGAGCTCACCGCCATTTCCGATGGAGAGAACGTTATCGCGGAAAACGGTGGCCGTGCCCAGAGTCAGGGAAGTGGAATTCATCTGGAGGACGGACGAATGCTCATCGCTGCCGCCGAGATGAAGACTGGTGATGAAGGCGGGAGTTGCGAGGTCGACAACATCGTTATGGCTTGAGTTGATGATGGCTTCGACCAGCGCGTTGGGCGCTGCGTTGTTGGGATACGAACCCGAAGCGCAGCCTGGAGTGCAGTTCCAATTGGCGGAATCCGAATAAGTGGAGCTGGAATTCCCATTCCAGTCATAGGTGATGTCGCTGGCGAAGACGCTGGGTGGGAAAGCGATGGTGGCGATGCACAGCAAGGCCAGACTCGACCTGCAAATCAGGTGTGGGGACAAGGATCCATGGTATCGACAGAACTCGCGGGCTGTAAATAGCACGGCGGTTTGCCGGTATTACGGCACTGGCATAGAGATACCAGATTAAGCGAGAGCTGCTTTCACGCGGTCGGGGGTGAAGGGGACCTGTCGCAATCTCGCTCCGGTGGCGTCGAAGACGGCGTTGGCGATGGCAGGCGCGGCGATTGTGATGGCGGTTTCCCCGGCGCCGGTGGCAGGGGCTTCCGGGGGTTCGACGATGACCACTTCGACTTCCGGCATTTCGTAGCCGAGATAGAGGACGGGATAACTGACCCAATCAGTGGAAGTGATGTGGTTCGAATCCCACTTCACCTCTTCGACGAGTGCGCGGCTCATGCCCTGGAGGACGCCGCCTTCGGCCTGGTTGCGAAGGCCGTCGGGGTTGGAGACGGCGCCGGCGTCGATCGCGACGACGAAGCGTTTGGGCCGGATCTCGCCGGTTTGGGTGTTCACATCGACGTCGGCCACGATGGCCGCGTAGCCATTGCCGCCTTCGTAATTCACGCAGGCGACGCCACGGCCTTTTCGCTGCTTCGGACCCGCAGCTTTCACGGCGGCCTGGAGGACGGCGATGAGGCGCGGGTCTTTGAGATGCTTCAGGCGAAATTCGACAGGGTCGGCTTTCGCCGCGGCGGCGAGCTCATCCATGAAGCACTCGTTCGCGAATGTGTTCTGGATGCGGAGAGGCGAACGAAGAGGGCCGGTGAAGAACGGCGAGACGATCTGGTGGGTGAGGACGCGCTCATGGCGAATTGTGCCATCGCCGTCGCAAACGCCACCGATGCAGCCCGCCATGTATCCGGGCACGGTGTTGCTGCCGTTCCGCAGTCTGCCCTGCGGGGGCCTGGCTCGCGCAGGTTGCGGCTTTCGCGCTTCGTAGCCCAGCAGCATGCCGCTGATGACGTTCCCTGGCGCGTCATAGCCCGGGCGGCTGCCGAGAGAGGATTCCCAGTTTTCGCGGTCCCAGGCGAGGATCGCGCCATCGGGACCGAGCGCCGCGCGCTGTTCCACGACGACAGCGGCGCCGAGGTTTTCCCAACGCATTTCGTCTTCGCGGGAGAACTGCAACCGCACGGGTTTGCCGACTGCCTGGGAGAGCACAGCCGCGTCGAACGAGACGGCGTCGGCTCCATTGAGTCCATAGCACCCGGAGCCTCTGGTGAAGATCACGCGAACATTTTCGAGCGGCGCGTTGAGGATCTTCGCGATGCAGCTGCGGGTGGGATAGGCGGATTGCGTCGGCGACCAGACGGTGACTTTGGAGCCGCGCACATCGGCGACCGCGCAGGAGGCGCCGAGAGAGCCGTGCATTTGATACGGCCAGAGATACTTCGCGCGAATCACGTTTCCCCCGGAAGCGAGCGAGGGCTCGACGCTGCCGGAATCGATGAGCATTTGATCCTGCGAGGGCTGTTTCTGAAGGTAATCGTAGAAAGCGTTTTGAGCGGGAAGCGCGGGGCCGGGCTTCCAGGAAACCTTGAGCTGTTTGGCCGCGCGCATGGCATCGTACTGAAGGGGAGCAACGACCCCGACGAAGTCTTTGCGGACGACCACCTGCACGCCCGGAATATCGCGGACGGAATCGCGATCGACGGAGACGACGCTTCCGCCCATTTGCGGCGGGCGAACAACGCGTCCGTGGAGCATGCCGGGCACCTTCACGTACTGGACGAATTCGAAATGGCCGGTCATGAGGGCCGCGCGGTCGAGCGACGGGACGGGTTTTCCGAGAACCTTCCACTGATCGCGCGGGCGGCGTTTGGCGTTGGCGTTCAGGGTGAGATGGAACTGCTTGCCGCCGATAAGTTGCGCGTAGGCGATGCGGCGGTCGCCGGCCGCGGAGATCACGCCGTCCGTGACGGAGAGCTGTTGCGCGGCAAGCTTCCATTGCGCGGCGGCCATGCTGAGCAACGCTTCGCGCGCGGTGGCGGCGGCGAGGGCGAGGTTTTCGTCGCGGAAGTTTGTGGGCGAGGATTGGCTGCCGGATGTGGTGCCCTGGTCGGGCGTGACGTCGGTATCGCCCTGGATCAGTTTGACGCGAGCGACGGGGACGCAGAGTTCTTCGGCGACAAGCTGGGTCTGGGCGGTGAACATACCCTGGCCGAGATCGACCTTGCCGGTGTGCGCGGTGACGGAGCCGTCCGCCGCTACGGCGAGCCAGGAGTCGAGCTGCTTCGGGTCGACGTGGGATTCGTGGGTATCGAAGGGGCCCTGCGCGTTCGCGGGGCGGAAGCTGCTGAAGCCGACGATAAGGGCGCCGCCGGTGGTGAGGAATTCACGCCGGGAGACCATGGGCATACCTCCGTATGGCGCGCATCATGCGGTTGTTGGCGTAGCAGCGGCAAAGCACGCCGCTGAGGGCGGTGCAGATCTGCTGGTCCGAGGCGCGCGGGTTAGCGTCGAGGACGGATTTCGCGGTGAGGATGACGCCGCTGAGGCAGTAGCCGCACTGGGCGGCTCCTTCGTCGATGAAGGCCTGCTGGATGGGGTGAGGCTTTTCGGGCGAGCCAAGCCCTTCGAGGGTGACGATCTCGTCAGCGCCGACGGAGCCGGCTGGCTTGCGGCAGGAACGGACTGGTTTACCGGCGATCAGAACGGTGCAGGCGCCGCATTGCGCCAGGCCGCAGCCGAAGCGGGGGCCGGTGAGATTGAGATTGTCGTTCAGGATGTAGAGGAGCGGAGTTTCGGGATCGACGGTCACCTGACGCGTCTGGCCGTTTACGCGAAGGCGGAGGGGTTGCATGGGTTAGTGTCGGGAGAGCAGTTCGTGATCCAATGTGCTGGCATCACTATATCGGGTTGGAGGACAGAACGGCGGTGACACGGTTAGGGGACCGTACCAATTTGGTGCAGCATTTGCCATTTGAGTAAAGATCGTTATACAAAATTCATTTGTGATTGTTTCCTTTCGCTGTGGTGAAACAGAGAAAATTTTCTATGGAGAGCATTCGCGCAAGCTCGGGAATATCGCCCGCGCAGCGCTTCGGAAACTTGCAATGCTGAACGCCGCATCGCAACTCTCCGAAATGGCGGGGAGTGGAAATTCGCTGGAAGCGTTGAAAGCGGACCGGGCCGGACAATACTCGGTTCGGGTGAACGATCGTTACCGACTCTGCTTTCGGTGGCAAAATGGAGATGCATCCGAAGTGGAGATCGTTGACTACCATGCTTAAGCGACCGATGGCCCCTGTTCACCCCGGAGAGATTCTTCGTGAAGAGTTTATGACTCCACACGGGATCAGCGCTTCCCGGCTCGCGCGCGATCTCCGCGTGCCCGTGACGCGGATCGGCGCCATCGTCAATGAAACGCGGGGAATCACTGGAGACACGGCACTCCGCCTTGGCCGCTACTTTGGCAATTCCGCCCAGTTTTGGATGAACCTTCAGAAAAACTACGAGATCAGTGCGGCCTTCGAACAGGCCGGTAAGCAGATCGAAAGTGACGTCCGGCCACTCGTCGCAGCGTGACGGGTGTGTGCCATACGCTACTGAGCCGGTGCGGGTTCGGGCTGCGGGATCTGCGTAATGCGTACCTGCGAGATGCGGTTCCGGTCGAGCTGGAGGACTTCGAAGCGGCGGTGTTCGAAATCGACGGTTTCCCCCGCGGCCGGGATGTGGCCGAGGCGGAACAGCAGGTAACCGGCGAGGGTTTCGAAGCCGGCGTTGGCGGGGAGTTCGATCCCATATATAGAAGACAGATCGCGGATGGTGGTGGCGCCTTCGAGATCCAGCTCAGCGACGTCGGCTGCCGGAGCGCGGGGGGAGTCTTCGGGGACATCGAATTCGTCGGTGATTTCGCCGACGATCTGTTCGACGACGTCTTCGACTGTGATGAGACCGGCGACGGTGCCGAACTCGTCAACCACGAATGCCATGTGGGCGTGGCGCGCCTGGAATTCGGAAAGCATCTCGTGGACGGACTTCGTTTCCGGCACGATCATGGGCTTGCGCATCAGGCGGCGGAGATAGAAAGGCGCGACCGGACGTCCGTCGCGAATGGCGCGGCGGCGGTCGTGCCAGAGGCGCGTCATGTCCTTGAAGTAGACGATGCCGGCCATGTGTTCGGGCTTGCCTTCCCAGACCGGCAGACGCGAGTGCTGGCTTTCGACCATGGTGGCGAGCACTTCATCGAGCGTGGCGGCGACGGGGACGGAAACAATTTCGTGACGCGGGCGCATGATTTCG
Source organism: uncultured Solibacteraceae bacterium (assembly GCA_964636715.1). GTDB lineage: Bacteria > Acidobacteriota > Terriglobia > Bryobacterales > Bryobacteraceae > BOG-234. The sequence continues at coordinate 13,361 of CAZWTH010000324.1, forward strand.
CGAACCGAGGTTTCTTCGAGATCGAGCACGCGGTGGATCATTTCCTCCTGCCGCTCGTGGAGCACGCCGGAGAAGCGGCTGGAACTGACGATGAGCTTGAGCTCTTCGGCGGAATGTCCGCCGCCATGATGGCTGGATTTTGCGCCGGCGAGGCGGGTGACAAAAGCAACGGAGCGCTCGATCACGGCGACGAACGGGGCGGCGATCCGGTAGAAAACCATCAGAACGGGAGCGACCATGATGGCGATGCGGTCGGCGCGCGCGATGGAGAGATTTTTGGGGACGACTTCGCCGATGACGACGTGGCAATAAGTCATCACGAGAAACGCCAGGACGAAGCACGCGCCGTGCGCGAAGGCGGCGAACTGCGGAGTGATCAGCGGGGTGAAGAGTCGCAGGACCAGTTCGTAGAGAGTGTCTTCACCCGCCCAGCCGAGTCCGAGACTGGCGAGCGTGACCCCGATCTGGGTGACGGAGAGAAGCTTTTCCGGCTGCGAGAGGAGAGAGAGCGCGATTTTGGCGCCCGTGTGTCCTTCTTCGGCGAGACGGCGGAGGCGTGAATCGCGGACGGAAAGCAGCGAAACTTCGGCGCCGGCGAAAAAGGCGTTGATTGCGAGGATGAGGCCCAGGACGAGCAGGCGGGCAACGTAGGCGGAGTTGGACACCTGTCGTTTAGTTTAGTGGGAGCGGCGGAAGATTGCCAATTTGCGTTAGACTGACCGCAATATGAAGCGTGCCATCGGTTTGTTTCTGGCTGTGGCGGCACTGGCTCCGGCGCAGAAGTTTGATGTGGCGTCGGTGCGGGTTTCGGGACCCGATAGTCCGCATGGGTCGGACGGAGGACCGGGGCATCGGGACGCGACGCGGTTTTCGTGCGGATCGTGCTCGGTGTATCTGCTGGTCATGATGGCATGGGATGCGAAGGCTTATCAGATTTCGGGCGCTGTTCCGCTCGACAAAGACCTCTACGACGTCATCGCGAACGTGCCGGCGGGAGCGACGAAGGAAGAGTTCCGCGTCATGCTGCAGCATTTATTGCAGGAACGGCTCGGGCTCCGTTTTCACATCGAACAGAGGATGATTACCGGCTATGACCTGGTGGTAGCGAGGAGCGGATTCCGGCTGAAGGATGGCGAACCGAACAAAATCCCCGGCGATGGGGATCCGGACTTTCAGTTTCACCCGAATGTGAGCACATTCGCGGCGAAAAACTCGATCAGCGGCGGCTATTACCTCACTCATCTGGTGGCGCAGCGGGAACCGATATCGGAGATCCTGCAATTGCTGGCGGATCTGAATACGCCGGTCGCCGACCGCACCGGATTGACCGGAAAATACAGCTTTACGCTGGAGTTCACAAAAGACATCCCGGGCGCGACGCCGGACGCGCCGCCGCC
>CAZWTH010000325.1:0-49505 GCA_964636715.1 uncultured Solibacteraceae bacterium
ACTGACCGAATTTTCCACCATCGCGGATTTTTCAGAAATCGTCACTACCTCTCAGGAGAACAAATGAGTAAGAACGTATATTCCTTCGGCGGCGGCGCCGCCGACGGCAACGGCAAGATGAAAGACGTCCTCGGCGGCAAAGGCGCCGGCCTTGCGGAAATGAGCAGCGCGGGCCTGCCCGTGCCCGGCGGCTTCACCATCGCCACCAACGTCTGCAATATTTATTTCGACAACAACAAGCAGATTCCCGAAAGCATTCAGAACGAGATCAGCAGCGCGCTCGCGAAACTCGAAAAGACCATGGGCGTCAAACTCGGCGACCCTTCCAATCCGCTGCTCCTCAGCGTCCGCTCCGGCGCCAAGTTCTCCATGCCCGGCATGATGAACACCATTCTCAACCTGGGCCTGAACGACGAAACCACCGCCGGCCTCGCCGCCAAGTCAAACAACGCGCGCTTTGCCTACGACTGCTACCGCCGTTTCATCCAGATGTTCGGTGAAGTCGCGCTGAACATGCACATGGAAAAGTTCGACGCCATTTTCGACGCCCGCAAGGCGAAGAAGAAGATCAAGAGCGATACCGAACTGACCGCCGAAGATCTCCAGGCCATCATCGCGGACTATAAGAAGCTCGTCCAGAAAGAAACGAAGAAGCCCTTCCCCACAGATCCGCGCGAACAGCTCACGCTCGCCGTCGGCGCCGTGTTCGGCTCCTGGTGGAATGACAAGGCCATCTACTACCGCAAGATGGAAAAGATTCCGGACGACATCGGCACCGCGGCCAACGTGCAGGCGAGGGTGTTCGGCAACATGGGCGATAATTGCGCCACCGGCGTCGGCTTCACCCGCGACCCCGGCAGCGGCGAAAAGGTTTTCTACGGCGAATTCCTGCTCAATGCGCAGGGCGAAGACGTGGTGGCCGGTATCCGCACCCCGGAGCCGATCTCCGATCTCGAAAAGGTGATGCCCGAAGCCTACCGGCAGCTCGTCGAAATCACGACGAACCTCGAAAAGCATTACAAGGACATGCAGGATTTCGAGTTCACCATTCAGGAAAACAAGCTCTACATGCTTCAGACCCGCAATGGTAAGCGCACCGGTCCCGCCGCCGTTCGCGTCGCGGTGGACATGGTGGAAGAGGGCATGATCACGAAGCAGGAAGCCATCATGCGCGTGGCCCCCTCGCAGCTCGATCAGCTTCTGCACCCGGTGTTTGACACGAAGACCCTGAAGGAGCTCACGAAGCTCACCCAGGGCATCTCGGCATCGCCCGGCGCGGCGGTCGGCCGTGTGGCGTTCTCGGCGGAAGATGCGGTCGAAATGGCGGCGGGCGGCCCCGTCCTGCTGGTCCGCAAGGAAACCACGCCCGATGACATCCACGGTATGGACGTTTCGCGCGGCATTCTGACGGCGATCGGCGGCAAGTCCAGCCACGCGGCCGTTGTGGCCCGCGGCATGGGCCGTCCCTGCGTGGTGGGCGCGAGCTCCATCCGCATTGACGAAAAGGCGAAGACGTTCACGGCTTCGGTCGGTGGCAAGAGTATCACGGTGAAGGAAGGCCAGTTCATCTCGATCGACGGCACCACCGGCGACGTGTTCCTCGGCCAGGCGAAAACGATGGAGCCCAACCTGCGCCACTCGTCGGTCGGCAAGTTCATGGCCTGGACCGACGAGTTCCGCGGCAAGTTTGGTGTTCGTGCGAATGCCGACATTCCGCGTGACGCGAAGGTAGCCCGCGAGTTCGGCGCTGAAGGCATCGGCCTCTGCCGCACCGAGCATATGTTCTTCGCGGAAGACCGCCTGCCGTTCGTGCAGCAGATGATTCTGGCGCGCGACGAAAAGAGCCGCAAGGCCGCTCTCGCGAAACTCCTGCCCTACCAGCGTTCCGACTTCGCCGGCCTGTTCAAGGCGATGGACGGATTCCCGGTCGTCATCCGTACGCTCGATCCGCCGCTCCACGAGTTCCTGCCCAAGCGCGAGAACCTCATGGTGGACGTCGCTCTTCTTCCTTACGCCGACGCGAAAACGAAGAAGGAAATGTCCGAGCGGTACACGATCCCGGTGAAGGATCTGAAGAAGCAGTTGCCGGAGCTCCTGCATCGCGTGGAAGAGCTCCACGAGTTCAACCCGATGCTCGGCCACCGCGGCTGCCGCCTCGGCGTCACCTATCCGGAGATCACGGAAATGCAGGCCCGCGCCATCTTCGAAGCCGCCGTACAGGTGGCGAAGAAGGGCGTGAAGGTCATTCCGGAAGTCATGATTCCGCTGATCGGTTCGGTGGAAGAGCTGAAGAACCAGAAGGACATTGTGGTCCGCGTTGCTGAAGAAGTTTTCAGGAAAGCCGGCCAGAAGGTCCACTACATGGTGGGGACGATGATCGAAATCCCGCGCGCCGCGCTGACCGCGGACCGCGTGGCGGGCGAGGCGGAGTTCTTCTCGTTCGGTACGAACGATCTCACCCAGACCACGATGGGGCTTTCGCGCGACGACTACACGAAGTTCCAGAAGGACTACGAGAACGCCAAAATCTTCAAGGCCGATCCGTTCGCGGTGCTCGACCAGGAAGGCGTCGGCAAGCTCGTCAAACTGGCTGTGGACGCGGGCCGCAAGGGTCGTCCCGATCTCGAAGTGGGCATCTGCGGCGAGCACGGCGGCGAGCCGAGCTCGGTGCAGTTCTGCCAGAAGGTCGGTATGAACTACGTTTCCTGCTCGCCTTATCGCGTGCCGATCGCGCGTCTGGCGGCGGCGCAGGGCGCGATTTCCGGCGATAAAGGTGAAATGTCGCGCACCGCGTAGTCACACGGTAATACAACTGGTGCAATAGCAAAAGCGGCGCGCAGGCGCCGCTTTTGTTTTGAACGAGAGCCCCGGAAACGCGGCGTAGTACCGCTCAAACGCGCCTCGCCGCAAAAAACATGCGGAAAACGGCCATTTTCCGCATATTTCTGCTTGCCTTCGCACCGCGCGTCCCTTATGATGATAATCGACGCGCGGACATGAAGTGCTTCGGAGGCCTGTAAAATAAGGGCTCCGGACGTATTTTGGTGTTCCGTACTAACACAACGGGAGGTTCAATGGCAACAACAAAAAGAATGACGCAGACTCAGCTCGTCCGGTCGCTGGCCGAACAGGGCGAAGTAACGAACAAGCAGGCTCGCGCGATCCTCGACGGTCTGTCGAGCATGGCGATCAGTGAAGTGAAGAAGAACGGTCTCTTCGTGCTGCCCGGCATCGGCCGCCTGGTGCGCGTGGACCGCAAGGCTCGCATGGGCCGCAACCCGGCGACCGGTGAAACCATCAAGATTGCAGCCAAGAAGGTCGTGAAGTTCCGCGTCGCCAAGTCGGCTAAGGACGCGATCGTTCCGCCCAAGGCGAAGAAGTAGTTTTTCGGGATCTGAAACTCGAAACCCCGTAAGCGTCGAAAGCGCTTACGGGGTTTGTTTTTGGCTGATGAGCCGAAATTGGTGGAGCCGCTCCGCCTGTATTGCCGGCGGGACTGGGGAAGCGTTGTTACTGCTTCGGGGGCTCTGCCGTCGTCGCTGCCGGTGGCGGCGTGGACGGTTTATTTTCTTCTTCCTTCACGGCCTCTTTGAAGCTCTTGATGCCTTCGCCCAGACCCTTCGCCAGTTCGGGAAGCTTCTTGCCGCCGAACAGCAACACGGCGATGCCCAGAACCACCAGGATATCGGGGCCGGAGAAGATGTTGGCGACCAGGAAGTGATGTGCAATCTGCATAACGCCTACCTCAAATCTATTGTACAGTACAGAGGCCTTCTAGAATGAAAATATGGCTCTTATAGTTGCTGGCCGGACCTTCCGCTCCCGTCTCCTGATCGGCACCGGGAAGTACCGCAGCTTCCAGGAAATGGCGCGCTGCCATGCGGCTTCGGGCGCCGAAGTCGTGACCGTCGCGGTGCGGCGCGTGAACCTTACAGACCGATCCAAAGAATCTCTGCTGGACTACATCGATAGAGAGAAAATGTTCATCCTCCCCAATACCGCCGGCTGCTACACCGCCGATGACGCGATCCGGACGGCGCGCCTCGGTCGTGAAGTCGGGCTCTCGAATTGGGTCAAGCTCGAAGTCATCGGCGACGAACAGACGCTCTTTCCGGATAACGCCGGGCTCGTCGAAGCCACGCGCGTGCTCTCGAAAGAAGGCTTCGTCGTCCTGCCCTACACGAATGACGATCTGGTGAACGCCCTCCGCCTCATCGACGCCGGCGCCGCGGCCGTCATGCCGCTGGCCGCGCCGATCGGTTCCGGGCTGGGTATCCAGAACACCACAAATCTTAAGATCATGCGCGAGCGGATTACCAAGGTGCCGCTGATCGTCGACGCGGGAGTCGGGACAGCCTCGGACGCGGCTCTCGCGATGGAACTTGGCGCGGACGGCGTCCTGATGAACACCGCCATCGCCGCGGCGGATGACGCGGAGAAGATGGCGGTCGCGATGAAGCTCGGTATCGAAGCCGGACGCCTGGCCTTCGAAGCGGGCCGCATGGAGAAGAAGCAGTACGCAACCCCCTCCAGCCCCATGGCAGGCAGGATCACGGCATGACCATCCGGTGCGAGGACCTGCGCGAACATGGGCTGATCCTCGTACCGGCTGATCAGTCGTCCGCAATTCTTCACAATCACTCGGGCAGAACAATCACCGCGCTGGAACTGGTCTGGAGCCGGACAACCGCGTCGGGCGGCGCGATGGATGGCAGCGGCTGCCATTGGTCCAAAAACATCCCGCCGGGCGCCACTGAATCCATCTCCGACGCGCGAATACGGTCCAATGACCCGGTTGTGTCGGTCAGCCTTGCAATCGGCGCGGCGCTTTTCGGCAGTGGCGAATTCGCCGGTTCGGAGACGAGCCATCTTTGGCTGGGCGCTGTCGCCGAGGCTGAGACATGGAAAGAGATCGGGGGCATTCTGAAGGATTCGACGGGGGATGTCTTCGCGCGGATTGAGGCGCTCACAGGGCCCGCAAGTCCGCCCCCTGCGCCGAGAAACTGGCGAGGCCAGGCGCTCAGGCGATGCGCTCAGATTGTCGCGTACCAGCGGCGAGTCTGTGGGGATTGCGCAAGGGAGCGGCTGATTTCATACATCGCAAACGATCTCCCTGAATTACGCCGATTGTAAAGGACAGATAATTGCAGCATTAAGCAATTGTGGGGGCACCGGGCGAAAGCAAACGCGGGCGGCGGTGGGTGCGGATCGTCCTCTTTTCGCTGGCGGGAATCATCATCGCGCTGACGATCGCCGCGGCGATCCTGATCCACCGTTTTGAGCCGATGGCGCGCAGCTACTTTATCTCGCGTCTTCAGCAGCGGTACAACAGCGACGTCGAACTCGGCAATCTTGAGATTGCGTTGTTCCCGCAGGTGCACGCTTCGGGCGACAACCTGACGCTCTGGTTTCACGGCGACCACAGCAAACCGCCCATGATCCAGTTGAAGCATTTCCGGTTCGACGCCAACCTGGCCGGCTTCTTCCGGTCGCCAAAACATCTGGGGCGGCTGATCCTGCACGGACTCTATATCCGGCCGCCGCGGCGCGATGGCGCGCAGAACAATCAGCCCAAATCGAAGAAGCCGGTGACGGAGGCGTTCATTCTGGATGAGGTTGTGGCGGACGGCACTACGCTGGAGATCACCCCGAAGGACCCAACTAAAGATCCACTGATTTTCGATATCCGGGATCTGACGCTTCACTCCATCGGACGCCGGCAACCGATGACTTATCACGCGCAACTCACGAATCCCAGGCCGCCAGGACTGATTCATGCCGACGGCAAGTTCGGCCCATGGGACCCCGACGAGCCGGATAACACGCCGCTTTCGGGCGACTACACCTTCAGGGACGCCGATCTTTCGGTGTTCAAGGGCATCTCGGGAATCCTGTCTTCCAAAGGCAGCTTCAAAGGCGAGTTGGACAGTATTGAAGTGAAGGGGACTACAGAGACGCCCGATTTTGCTCTCACGATCGGCGGCCATCCGATGCCGCTGCACACGCAATTCGAAGCCACGGTCGATGGGACGAATGGCAATACGGTTCTGCATCCGGTTCACGCCACGCTCGACGACACACAGTTCGATGTGTCTGGCGCGATTGACCGCGGTTCGCTCGAAACTCACAAGACCATCCTGCTGACGGCCACCGTCACGCCCAAACAGCATGCCGATCTTCAGGATTTTCTGAAGCTGGCGGTCAAGAGCGCCACGCCTCCGATGCGAGGGCGAATTCACTTCGATACCAAGGTGAAGATTCCACCGGGAGAGAGCGAAGTCATCACGCGGATTCAGCTCGATGGCAAATTCGGGCTCGATGGCGTGAAGTTTTCGAGCGCCGACGTGCAGGACAAGATTGCCTCGCTGAGCCATCGCGCGCAGGGCGAACCGCAGAATCACGATCCGAATGTCGCGTCGGATTTTCACGGAACGTTCCGTCTGGCCCACGAACATCTCCAGTTGCCCGACCTGAAATTCACGGTGCCGGGGGCGAATGTGGACATGGCTGGCGGGTATCAATTGCGCACCGGGGAAATCGACTTCAAGGGAACGGCGAGGCTGGACGCAAAAATCTCACAGACGACCACCGGTTTCAAGAGCAAGTTGCTGAAGCTGGCTGACCCCTGGTTCAGTCGCGATGGCGCCGGCACGGTTCTTCCGATCACGATCAGCGGGACGCGTGGACAGCCGTCTTTCAAGCTGGATATGGGGCGGGTCATAAAACGGGATTGAGCGCGTTCGGCATGAGACGTGCTAAATTGCACCCGTGATCAGGAAAATTCTTGTCGCCGCCCTGGCGGCTGTTTGGGCGTTGTCCGGCCAGACGCCGCCCGCCGCTGCTCCCGCGCCCTCGCCTGCTCCGGCCCAGAACGATCCGCTGGGCCGTACCAGTCCTCAAAGCTCGATTTACGAGTTCCTGGAGGCCGCGCACTCACACGATTATTTCCGGGCGCAGCGCTACCTGGACCTGCGGTCCATGTCTACCACCGACCGCGCGAAGCAGGGACCGGATCTGGCGAAACAACTGGAAGACCTGCTGGACGATACGGGCTTCGACATTGCGACGCTGAGCCGGGATTCCGATGGCTACCGGTCGGACAATCTCCCGCCGCAGATCGAACACCTTGCGACCTTCCATGTGGGACAACGAACCGTCGATCTGCAAATGGAGAAGATCGTCCTGCGCAATGGCCTGCGGGTGTGGGTGGTCTCAGCCGACAGTCTGAAGCTCATTCCCGACGCGCACAAAATGCTGACGGAGAACTGGTTTGAGAAGCAGCTCCCGCAGCAACTGGTCACGATCCAGATTTTCCAGACGCCGATCTGGCGCTGGATCGCGCTTTTCGGCGCGGCGATTTTGTTGTGGCTGCTGGTGTCGGCGCTTTCACTCGCGCTGACATCCATCCTTCATTCGCGGATGTTCACTCCGCTGTTGCGGGGGCCGCTGCGGCTGCTGCTTGCATCGGCGGGGTTCCGTCTCGCGATCGAGCTGGCGCCGCCTTCCTCGATTCCGCGCCTGTTCCTCGAGCGTTTCGTCGGGGTTGCTTTCTCGGTGGCGATTGCCTGGGCGGTGGGTCTGCTGGTGGATATTCTCGCGGAGCGGTGGCATTCGCATCTGGATCCGCGGGTGCAGGCGATCAGCTACTCGATTTTGCCGCTGGGGCGCCAGATCCTGAAGGGCGCGATTTACCTGATCGTTCTGCTCAGCGTGCTGAATGCCTGGGGGGTCAGTATTTCGACGGTGCTGGCCGGAATCGGGGTGGGCGGCATCGCGGTGGCGCTGGCGGCGCAGAAGACGATCGAGAATTTGTTTGGCGGCATTTCGGTGATCGGCGACCGGCCGGTGCTGGTGGGCGATTTCTGCCGCTGGAACAATCAGGTGGGTACGGTGATCGATATCGGGTTGCGGTCCACGCGAATCCGGACGCTGGATCGCACGGTGGTCAGCATCCCGAATGGGACGTTTTCCTCCATGCAACTCGAGAATTTTTCCTCGCGCGACAAGATCTGGTTTCATCCCATACTCAATTTGCGGAAGGATACGACGACGGCGCAGCTTCAGAAGATTCTGGCGGATTGCCTGGAGATTCTGAAGAGCGAGCCGAAGGCGGAACTGGGGTCGATCCCGGTGCGATTCGTCGGGCCGGGCGCGTATTCGTTCGATGTCGAGATTTTCGCGTACATCACCACGGCGGATGGAGACGAGTTCCTCAAGATCCAGCAGGCGCTCCTGCTGAAGATCGTGGAAGCGGTGGAGGCGGCGGGTTCGGCGCTGGCGGTGCCGTGGCAGCAATCGGCGGACACCGCCGGGGCCGCTGATGTCACTCCGAATCCCTGAGGAGGTTGGTTACTGGCCGCCGGTCCAGTCGTCGCTTGTCTGGAGTTCCATGGCGATGGCCTGAGGGTCGCTATCGGGGTCGGCCTTGCCGGCGATTTTCTTCGGGTCGAAGCTCTTGCCCTGGACCCAGGCGGCCACCATGCCTCCGCCGAAGAATGGATGGAATACGGCAAGGCCGGCGAGCGGAATCGCATAGCGCTTGGATTTGACAAGCGATTGCAGAACGCCGCGCACGGCCGTACTGCGCGGCACGGCGCCGGCGACCTGCGGGATGGTCAGCGTTTCCAGCGGAATATCGTGCTTCCGGCTGTAGCTCACCAGGCTTTTCGCAGCCTGCTTGGGAGTCATGATACCGACATCCGCCAGAAGGCTGCGGTGAACGGCGCGGGGATAAAAGAAATTGATCGTCTGCCGGGCGAAATCCGCGCAGTTCTGGAAGAGAAGATTGAAGCGGACGGTATTCGGTTTCCCGTTCAGCATTTCGATGAACTGCTCGTCCTGCTCCGGCGTGGAGGGCATTTCGAACGCATATAGAGTCCGGTCATAAGCGGAGCCGACAAGCTGAGTCCAGTCGCCTTGCGGCGGAGCGCCATCGTCGGCGTTGGGAATGATATCGATCAGGTGATGCCGGCGCCACTGGTCGCGGAGAGCGGCGACGTCGCGTGGGGTGACGGAAAGCGGAACCTGATCGGAATTATCGACCGCGTAGAGATAGGGAATCAGCGGGATGGCAAGCCAGTCGTAACCAGCAACGCGGTGGTAGCGGCTGATGACGACGCCGCGTTCACCTTCATTGCAGGGGCGAAGCTTTGCAGGGGTGGCGGCGCAGATGTTGGAAAAATAAATGGCGGCGTGGCCGGTCGGGTTCATGCCGCCGAAAGTACCGTAGGGCTCCTCGAGGAACAGGGTAACGTTGGCCGATGCCGCGGTCGCTCCCAGCAGCATCAATCCGATCCATTGAGTTAAAACCAACCCGCGCATAACAGCCGGTTGTGATGAAGCAAATAATTTGCCAACCGCTAAATCGTGTAAATGGATGGATGAGAGTCTGTTTGGGTTTACCCGGAAATAACCCAGATGGTTGTAAACCACCAACGTTCGAGTTCGCACATAATTTTCTGGTAAACTACTATTCAAGTCGTTTCTCTCATGAAGTCTGTATTTCAGGCGCGTTGGTGTGTCGCCGCGCTTCTCCCCCTCTTAGCTTCCGCCGGAGTCCCGGCGGCTCCGCCTCCACCCGCGGCGATTGTCGTAGGATTTGTTGGCGGGTTCGTTCGCCACAATGACGAGGCGCATCGGGAGGTGCAGCTTGCCGATGAGTTGCGTAAAGACTACCGGTCGGGCGTGGATGTGGAAGTGTTCGCGAATCACGCGGCGCAGGCGCACAGCCGGATTTTGAGCCTGCTCGACGCGGACGGCGACGGGAAACTTTCGGGCGCCGAAAAGTCGCGGGCTCGCATCGTGCTGTACGGGCATAGCTGGGGCGCGTCCGAGGTGGTGGCGACGGCGCGGGCGCTCGAGAAGGACCGGATTCCGGTGCTGCTTACCGTTCAGGTGGACAGCGTGCGGAAGCCGGGTGAGAATGACTCGCTGATTCCGGCGAATGTGGCGGAGGCGATCAATTTCTTTCAGGTGGATGGGTTGCTGCACGGGCGGCGGCAGATTCTGGCGTCCGATCCGGGGCGCACGCATATCCTGGGAAATTTTCAGTCGAGTTATAAGGCGAAGAAGATCAATACGGATAGCTATCCGTGGTATGCGCGGCTGTTTATGGGGCCGCACATTCAGATTGAGGCCGATCCGGGGGTGTGGGATCGGGTGGAGTTGCTGATCCGATCGAAGCTGGGGCCGATCACCTGACCTTCAATCCTGCCGAAGGGCCTGCATGGGGTCTATGCGGCTGGCATGCTGCGCCGGGAGGAAGGCGGCGATTGCGGCCGCGGCAATCAGAACCAGTATCGGCAGCGTAAAAGCCGCCGGATCGACGCCATGGACGCCTTCCACAAGCTGGCTCAGTAAGCGCGCAGCGGCGATTGCGGCAAGAGTACCGGCTATCACGCCGGTGAGCACCATGGCGAAGGTGTGGCGCAGAATCATCCACATGACCTTGCCGGCCGTGGCGCCGAGCGCCATGCGCATGCCGATTTCGGGAATGCGCTGATGCGTGACCCAGGCGAGAACTCCGTAAATGCCGATCGAAGCCAGCAGGAGCGAGAGCGCGGCGAAGGTCCCGAACAGCATCATCAGAAAGCGCTGCCGGCCCAGCGAGGCGGCGTTGAGGTCTTCCATCGTGTTGACTTCGTAGAGAACCTGATCGTTCAGCGAACCGCGAATTCCGGAGCGGAGCGGCTGGAGAACAGCTATCGGATCGACTCTGGTTCGGACCGCGATGGACATCAGGTCAGACCATCGCCTCACGAGGGCGTCGGGAACCTGCACGAACGGATAGTAGAGTTGCGCGCGAATTGCGGATTGATCGTCTCCGGCGAGGCCCCACTGGCGCACGTGTCCGACGACGCCGACTACGGTGACTGGATCGGGGCCGATACCAATCCAGAGCTGTTTGCCGATGGGGTCATCGGTTCCGAAGGCCTGGCGCGCCATGACGTCGTCAATCACGGCGACGGATGGGGAGCCCGCGCGGTCGCGATCGCTGAGGAACCTGCCGCGCCGCAGGGGAATACCCATCACTTTCAGATAATCCGGCGTTGTGCAGTTGGCGAGCACGACGGGCTGCTGGCTATCGGGAACCGCGGCGGCCGAGGTGCGGTAGTTGATGGGATTGCTGCCGTTGCGCATGGGGACGGTGTCGATCATCGCGATGGATTCTATGCCGGCACTTGCCGCGCGCGATCGAGGAGGTCCTGCCAGGCGGCGCGCGTGCGGCCGGGATTGGTCAGCGTGGTGGGGGCGAGCGCGAATCGGGCGGTGAGGACGTTGTGGATGTTCATGCCCGGGTCCAGGGCGGAGAGATTCAGGAGCGTACGAATGAGCGTTCCCGCGCATACCAGCAGTATCAGGGCGAGCGCCACTTCGCAGATAGCAAATGTTCCATGCAGGGGGCGCGAATTCCGCGCCAGGTTGCGCGGAGAACGCAACGCGGGCGCGACGCCGAAGAGAAGACCGCTGAGGAGCGAAACGCCCAGCGAGAAAAGGAGCACGCGCCAATCGAGACCGACTTCCCAGGCGCGCGGCAAGCCGCCTGGCCAGAGGGCGATGAAGGGTTTCAATCCGAGAGAAGCGAGCGCGATTCCGACGGCGCCGCCAGTCAGCGCGAGAACGGCGCTTTCGGTGAGGCACTGGCGCACCAGGCGTCCGCGCCTTGCGCCGAGGGCGGCGCGCATGGCGAGTTCGCGTTCGCGGGAAGCGGCGCGCGCGAGCAGGAGGCTGGCGATATTCACACATGCAATCAGCAGTACCGCTGCAACGGCGCCGAAGAGAAGCCAGAGCGTGGAGCGCGCATTGCCGACAATCGGACGGAGTGGGTCCGCGATGAATGCGCGGCCTTTGTTGGTGTCCGGATATTGCGCCGCGAGTCTGCGGCCGACGACTGCGAGCGCAGCGCGCGCCTGTTCGACGGTGGCGCCGGGGCGGAGACGGGCCCAAACCTGAAGGCCGTGAGCGCCGCGATTCCGCATGCGGCTCGATGTGTTGTGGCCGATTGGCGTGTAGAGGTCGAGGTCGTTGTCGTCGAGCCGGAAGCCCGGGGGCATGACGCCGATGATCGTCCAGGATGTCCCGTCGAAAATCAGCTGCGATCCGATTGCGCCGGCGCTCGCATTAAAACGGCGTTCCCACACTGCCTGGCTGATGATGGCGACGGGCGGGGCGCCGGGCGCGTCATCCTGAGCCGTGAATCCTCGCCCCTGCGCGACGCCAATTCCCAGGAGCTGAAACAGACCGGATGATATTTGAGCTCCCACCAGGTATGCAGCCTGCCCGGGCTTGCTGAGGGTTCCGCGCACGGTGTTCGAGACGGCGAAATCGAGTGAAGGAACATCACGTTTGCAATCGAGATAGTTTGGGTAGGAGAATCCCCAGATGTTGCCTGTGGCGGTGCTCCAATCGGTCTGCTCGCTGAGGCACAGGAGCCGCGCCGGGTCCCGGTAGGGAAACGGCTTCAGCAGAACTCCGTCGATGACGCTGAACATCACCGTCGCCGCGCCGGCTCCGAGCGAGAGGGTGAGGAGCGCGACGGCTGCGAAGCCGGGATTTTGGCGCATGGAGCGGAGGGCGTATCGCACGTCCTGGAAAAAGTCTTCCAGCCATCGCGTTCCGCGGGCGTCGCGGCAATTTTCCTTCACCTGTTCGGGGCCACCGAGGGCGAGCCGCGCCAGACGCCGCGCTTCTTCCGGCGTGTGGCCATGCTCGATCAGGTCCGCGATCTGGAATTCGAGATGGAAGCTGAGCTCGCGTTCGAGCTGATCTTCCATTCGCGAGCGGCGCAGGAGACGGCCGAACCAGTTCATTGGGCGCCTTCTTCGGACATACCGAGGACGAGACCGACGGCCTCCGCCAAGCGCTGCCAGCTTGCGGTTTCAGCTTCGAGTTGCGCGCGGCCTTTGCGGGTCAGGCGGTAGAACTTCGCTTCGCGGCCGGTATCGGTTTGTTTCCAATCGGCGGCGAGGAGACCCCGGTTTTCGAGCCGGTGGAGCGCCGGGTAGAGAGATCCTTGCGGGACCTGGACGACGTCCCTGGAGACCTGCTGGAGCCGCTGGGCGATGGCGTAGCCATGGACAGAGCCGAGGGCGACCGTCTTAAGGATCAGGAGGTCGAGGGTACCTTGCGGGAGGTCAGATCTGGATGAATTCGCCATGCCTTGTACTTCTACATATCATAATTACGTGTAGAAGTGCAAGGGGTGTGGCTGGATTGTGAATCGCGCTAGCCTGGTGTTGCAATCGGCCAAGCCGATTCACACTCAGGGTCAGGTAGTACAGAGCACTAAAAATGCAGTTTGGCGGCGAATTCGAAGTCGCGGGGGTTGCCTGCGCTGGTGATCGTGCCGAAAGCGGCGGCGCCGAAGGAGCCGCTCGGGTCGTTCAGTGGCGGCGTGTTACTGACGTTGAAGACTTCGGCGCGGAATTCGAGACTCGTTCTTTCCGAAAGACGGAAGGTGTTGCCGAGCATGAGGTCGGCGTTCTGGAGGCCGGGTCCGCGGATCGGGTTGCGGGAGCTGTTGCCGATCTGGAACTGGCCTGCCGCTACGAAGGCGGATTTATCGAACCACTGCGACGCGCTGCGGCTCGAGAAATCGTTCGGGTTGCCGATGCGGTTGGGACGCTGTACGGCGTAACCGAAGGCAGAGAGAGTGTTCGTTGCCTGCGTGACCGGGACGGCGTCGCCCGACTGCAGGCGGACCAGGCCGCCGATCTGCCAGCCGGAGATTTTCTTCCAGCGCGGGATCTGATACATCCAGCCGGCGGAGAAGACATGGGGGATGTCGCCGGTGGAGACGTCG
The DNA here is from genome assembly GCA_964636715.1 of uncultured Solibacteraceae bacterium. Classification (GTDB taxonomy): domain Bacteria; phylum Acidobacteriota; class Terriglobia; order Bryobacterales; family Bryobacteraceae; genus BOG-234. The sequence goes on from CAZWTH010000325.1 coordinate 13,802, forward strand.
CGTTCCAGGCTGCGATTGAAGGCGTCGGCTGCGCCGATGGTGGTCAGGGTGGGCCCGGTGAAGATGGTCTGCGAGAAATAGGTGGACGCATCGTCAATCAGCTTCGAGAATGTATAGGCGAAGGACAGAGTGAGTCCGTGGGAGATGCGCTTTTCGAGCTTGAACTGCGCGGCTTCGTATTCGGAATCGGCGACGTTGTCACGGAAGAGCGCGACATTGGTGAAGCGTGGGTAGGCCCGGAGCAACTGCTGGCGCGCGATAGTGGGCTGGCCGAGCGATGAGGACGCCGGGATCTCGCCGTAATACGGATTCGGAACTTTCGTGGTGAGCGCCGTTCCCATCGAGAGATACTGCGAGGGCACCTGATTCAGGTTCGATTCCGGCAGGCCGAGGTGCGTGTTCTTCGAGCCGAGATAACCGGCTTCGAGGTTCCAGTCCTGTCCGAATGTCTTCTGGAGGGTGAGATTCCACTGCTGCGAATTGCCGGAGCCGACGTTGCGGTCTGTGCCGAAGACGCCTTGTCCGAGACCCGAGTTCGGGTTGGGAGAACTCACCTGCACGGTGGGTCCACTCGAAAGAAGAAATGCGGGATTGATGTTGTCCTGCGACTGCTGGCCGACGGTCTGGACGAAGGGGAACTGCGGCAGCGTGAATGGCGTGGTGATGCCGGTTTGTTCGAACCAGACCATGCCGTAGCCGGAGCGGATGACGAGCGAATCGTTCACGCGGTATGACAGACCGAGGCGCGGGCCGAAGTCGCCCCATTCGAGATTGCGGCCGGTGTGAGGAAAATCGAGCACCTGCGTGTTGAGGTTGAAGATCGCGGTCTGATTGTTGACTTCGGTGGAAGGGAAGTTCAGGGTGTAGCGCGTGCCGATGTTGAAGGTGAGGCGATTGGAAACTTTCCAGTCGTCGCCTGCGAAGAACTCGGCGATGTGAGCGCGGGCCTGGAGGAGCTTGTTCTGAATATCGATGCTGAATGAATTCACCTGGCCGAGGAGCAGGGACGCGAGCGCGTTGCCGCCGGTGCCGGTGGAGGAGTCCGTGCCGGTTGTCGTGAAGGCGTAGGAGCCAGTGGGATTGGCAGGATTCACGATGTCGAGCGCTTCGCGGCGGAGGTCCGTTCCGAACTTGAACGTGTGATTACGGCGCACGACGGAGAATGTGTCGACGAATTCCGTGATGGAAGTGGTAAATGCGGAATTGGCGGCAGTGGTGGGGCCGACCTGCTGGAAGCCGGTAACGGTGAAGATGGGGAGCGTGTTGGGGAACGAGTTCACTGGGGCGCCGGGGATGGAGATGCCGCCGTTTTGCAGCGATGACTGATTGACGTCCCGGCGGCTGTAGCCGAAGCGCGCCTGATTCAGGACGGACGGGGAGAGCGACCAGTCGTATTCGGAGACGATGCCGTCGCCGCGCGTGATGGCATGGCCGATGACGCCGGAGGTCAGGCTGCCGCTGCCATCGGGCAGGGGAGTGACGGGGTCGTCGTTGTCGCGGAGATAGGAATAACGGCCGAAGACGCGGTGGCGTTCGTTGAAGACGTGATCGATGCGGCCTTCGAACTGATCCTGGCTATCGGGCTCGACCGCGGTGCGGGCGAAGTTATTTGCGCCGGAAGCGTTCGCGAGCGGGTAGTGCTGGATGACCTGCGCGGCGATGGGATCGAGGCGGCTGCCGGGGATGGTGTTGTTCGCGAAAGGCGTACGCGGCGAGGTGAGCGGGTCGTAAATCGTGGTGGTGAAAATGCCGTTGCGCTGCGCGTCGGTGGGAACGACGCTCTGTCGCGTGACGCCGGTATGGAGGCGCGTGCCCTGCCAGGCGCCGAAGTAGAACGTCTTGTTTTTCCGGATAGGGCCGCCGACCGTGCCGCCGTACTGGTTGCGGCGGAATTCGGGCTTGCGTCCGGGGCGCGCGAAATAGTTGCGGGCGTTGAGGTCTTCATTGCGGAGGAATTCGAAGAGCGTGCCGTGGATTTCGTTGCCGCCGGATTTACCGATGACCATGACCGTGCCGCCGTTGGAGCGCCCGTATTCGGGCGAGTAAGCGTTGACGTTGAGGCGGAATTCTTCCATGGCGTCAACGATCGGGTAATAGGGAACCTGGCCAGGTTCGGGCTGCAGGACGCTGATGCCGTCAAAGAGGTACTCGTTAGTGCGCGGGCGGCTGCCGTTGATGCGCGGGAGCAGCGAGCCGCCACCCGGAAGCGCGACTCCAGGAGAGAGCGCGACGAGCGGGATGAAGTTGCGGCCATCGAGCGGGAGAGTTTCGATCTGAGTGCGGTTGACGTGATAGCTGACGGAACCGCTGGCGGTTTCGAGGAGCGATGCCGCGGCGTTCACGGTGACGGATTGGGCGCCCTGGCCGATTTCGAGTTTGATGTCCTGACGGACCTGATCGCCGATGCGGAGGGTGATGCCGGTTTGTTCGTAGGGGCGGAAACCGGTTTTTTCCGCGGCGAGGGTGTAGGCGCCGGCGGCGAGGCCGATGAGGTGGTATTCGCCGCGGTTGTCTGAAGCGATTTCGGTTTTGATGCCGGTGGATTGTTCGGTGGCTGTGATTTTGGCTTGCGGGACGGGGAGGCTGGAGGGGTCTTCGATTGTGCCGAAGAGTTCGGCGTGACCGGACTGGGCGGCGGAGGGAATGGTGGCGGTCAGGAAGAGGAGAGCGAAAGCGATGCTGTAGCGGATGCGAGACATTGTCATTTCAGGATAACAATGTTTGTGCTGCCAGACCGGATGCCATCCTGCCCCACTTCAGCGGCGGATGATGAAGGGCTCGGGACGCAGTACCTGCTGAAAGACGTCGCGCATAATGTTGTGCTGCAAGCCCAGAGCTTCGGCCGCTGCTTCGCGTGCGACGGAATACCCGGAGCGTCTGGCGACGGCTTCCCGCAGAGGAGCGAAAACGTCGTCCGACACGCCGCTGCTGTCGATCCTTTCGATCATGCCGCGGTACACGTCCTGCTTTGCCGCTACGTATTCCGCGAACTGCGCGGCTAATCCCGCGTGGTCCGGTCCCAGAAGCAGCCCATCGTCGAAGATGACGGCGTCGAGCTCGATTTGCAGAGAGGCGAGGTCTTCCGGGGGCTTCGACTCAAGCCAGGAATCGCGATATGTCACAACGTCGGCGTCAGGCCAGAGTTCAAAACCTGCGCCGATAATCCGTTGCTCACCGGGACGGATTTCACGTCCTCGCAATCGCGCTCGAAGCGTTACGTCTGAATCCGCTGCGTTCGCGACCGCATCGGGATATTTGAAGTGGACGGAATTGCGCTGCGATTCACCGGACCTGAACTTCGACCAGAATGTGACTGACCAGGCGACTACAACGCGAGAAGACTCGTTGGCTACGATGACGATCCAGGGCTTGAGCTCCAACGCGATGCGCGCGCCTTCCGGCAGCGCCGCGGACATGCGCGAGTCAAATTCCGGATCGGCGGGCGAGATGAGGGTTAGGCCAGCGGCGTGCGGCGTTTTGGTTTCGATCTGGCAGTTCATGATTTTCGGGGCTTTCCGGCCCTGGATCATCATAGAACGGTCGAGAGGAAGAGCGGCGCCGAGCAGAAGCTCGGCGCGCACCATTGAAAGCCCGCCGCAAATTATTGATAACAATAGAAGCGCTATTGGCGGGCTTTCATGGTTGCTTGTGGCGCGAAGCGCCATCCGGACAGGGCAGAAGCCCCGCCCCACGTGGGTTTTGTTAAGGTGGAGGAATTATGTCCATAGAGTTCATGGAACCGGATTCGCGGCGGTCGATTCGTGACGTGCTTGCGGCGGCGCGGCGGACGTCTCAACAGCGGTATGAAGAGGTGGGGCAGGCCGTTGCGCGCGCGACGGAAGCTTTGCTTCCGCTGCAGCACGCGGATGGTTACTGGTGCGGGGAACTGACCGGCGACTCGACGCTTGAATCGGACTATGTGCTGCTGCAGTTGTGGCTGTATCCGCCGGATGCCGATGGCGCCTGGAATCCGCCGACGGCGGGACGGTTACAAAAAGCCTGCCGGCAGATTTTGAAGAACCAGTTGTCCGATGGCGGGTGGAACATCTACAAGCCTGGACCTTCGGAGTTGAATGCCACGGTTCGCGCCTATACGGCGCTGAAGCTTTGCGGATTCAATATCGATTCGCCGGAGATGAGCAGGGCGCGGGAACGCGCGCTGGCGCTCGGGGGATTGCAGGCTTGCAACAGCTATACCAAGATCAACTTCAGCTTCTTCGATCTTTTTCCGAAGCGCTATGTGCCGAGCGTACCGCCGGAGATCGCGATTGCGCCGGGCGATGTGCTGTATGAGATGTCGTCCTGGACGCGCACCATCATCATTCCTCTTTCGATTGTGCAGGCGTTGGGCCAGGTCAAAGCCACTCCGCATGGCATGCGTGTGGAGGAACTCCTCGCGCCGCAAAAGCGGTTCGCGATGCCGAAACTGGATGCGGCGGCGCTGGTGTTCCGGCACGTGGATAAGGCGATCAAGCTATGGGAAAAGCGCGGGCTGAAGAATGTCCGCGCGCGCGCCATCCGGGAAGCTGAGCGATGGATGCTGGAGCGCACTCGCTATACGGACGGGCTGGGCGCTATTTATCCGTCGATGATGTACACCATCATGGCGATGCAGTCGCTCGGATACGCGGACGATCAGCCGGATCTGATCGAGGCGCAGCGGCATTTCGAAAATCTGATTCTCGAAACGGAGACGCGGTTTCAGTTCCAGCCTGCTGTCTCGCCGATCTGGGATACGGCGATTTGCGCTTATGCGCTGGGCGAGACCAGCATGGCGCCTTCAGCCGAAGCGCTGACGAAAGCCGCCGATTGGCTGCTGAGCAAGGAGATTCGCCGGAAGGGCGACTGGACGGTGAAGCGTCCGGGGCTGACGCCTTCGGGGTGGGCGTTCGAATTCGCGAACGAGTTTTATCCGGATATAGACGATACGGCGATGGTGCTGATCGCGCTGCGGCACGCGAGGGCGACGAATCCGGAGAAGCAGAAGGCGGCCGAGGCGAGGGCGGTGACGTGGCTTCTCGGCATGCAGTCGTCCGATGGAGGATGGGCGGCGTTCGATGTGGACAACAACTGGCAACTGCTGAACAAAGTTCCGTTCGCGGATCATAATGCGATGCTCGATCCTTCGTGTCCGGATATTACGGGACGCGTGATCGATGCGTTGCTGCGGTGCGGATTGCCGCGCGATCATGCGGCGATTCAGAAGGGCGTCCGTTATCTGCTGAGCACGCAGGAACGCGATGGGAGCTGGTTTGGGCGGTGGGGCGTCAACTACATCTACGGGACGTTTCTCGCGTTGCGAGCGCTGGCGGCCGCGGCGCCTTATGAGGCGCGTCCGTCGCTCGAACGGGCGGCTCAGTTTTTGCGCGGCGCGCAGAATGGCGATGGAGGATGGGGCGAGAGTTGCGCGAGCTATCGGAGCCGGTGTTTTGAGCCGATGGCGAGTACGCCGTCGCAGACTGCGTGGGCGCTGCTGGGGCTTGTTGCGGCGGGCGATGCGTCATCCGGCTGTGTTCACGCGGGAGTGGACTTTCTGACCGGTACGCAGCAGGCGGACGGGCGGTGGGTGGAGGAGTTGACGACCGGAACAGGGTTTCCCGAGGTGTTCTATATCAGCTTCGGACTCTATAAAGATTACTTTCCGCTGCTGGCGCTGGCGACGTTGCGGCAGCGATGGGAGCAACGTCAGTTGGCTGCCGGGCGTTCGGCGTGATCGAGGCGTCAGCCCGCGCTAACCGAATTCGAACGCTGCGCTTCGGGCGCGCTGCCTGAAACGGCGCCGCTATTCCGAATCCATTCTTCGTTGGCCGCCGCGAACAGTTCGCCGTAGCGCGCATTTCTGAAACTGAGGCGTATTTCTTCGTTCGATGATGAAAAGACGAAGGCCGTTCTGCCGGCGCAGGACGGACTCTTTGGACGCCCGTGATGTAAACCATAAGCGAGCGCTAACCACACCGGCAGACTGAAGAGAGCCAACTCCACCCAAACAGAATGGCTCCGAAGATCAATGAAAGAGCGAACGGCCCATGGCAGGATAACAAAACTGAGAATTAAGGCCAATCTGATCAGAAGGCCGAGGCTGACGCTCAGATGCCGGCGGCAGCCGCCGCAGACAGGCGCCTTCACGACATCGTAGAGCGATTCCACTCTCCTGCTGTTCAACAGGAAAGTGAACCAGGTCAGGTCTGTGAAATAGGCCCGCTTCGACCGTATAGAGATATTTGTTGTGGCGGGGTCTCCGCAGCAGATGCATTGCTTCGGCCACGTAAAATCCGGCGGCGGCATACCGCGGTAGCGACACTGGATTCGAATATCCATAGGCGGTCTCGTTGACGAGCCGTCGATACTGCTTCAGGGCATTATACATTTGCGTGAAAAGGCTCTGTCCCCTTTATGGTTCAACGGCGCCGAGCAGAAGCTCGGCGCGCACCATTGAAAGCCCGCCGCAAATTATTGATAACAATAGAAGCGCTATTGGCGGGCTTTCATGGTTGCTTGTGGCGCGAAGCGCCATCCGGACAGGGCGGAAGCCCTGCCCCACCACGGGGCTGTCCCCTTTATGGTTTGGTGGGGTAGGGTTGGTCGAGGATGACTGAGCCGGTTTCGATCAGAGACTTCAGGTTGGACATGATCTTCGGCCAGCCTCCCGAGACGGCTTCGATCAGCTTCGAGGATTCGCGATCGATCGTGTGGGTGATGGAAAGCTTGACCACGGGTCCGGTCGCTTCGAGTTCGATTGTGCAGCGCGAATCTCCTTCGGCGGTGAGCTCGGGATTCTTCTGGTTCCGCCAGCGAATCACCAGCCGCTTCGCGGGCTCCGCTTCCAGGATTTCGCCATTGTCGTAGAGCTGGCCTTCCGGCCCCAGCATTTTCCAGGGAGAGCCCGGCGTCCATTGGCTTTCGCAGTGGACGCCGAACCAGTATTGCTTCATGAACTCGGAATCCTCCGTCAGGGCGGACCACAGCTTTTCCGGCGTGGTGCGGATGTATGTTACGTAAACAAAGCTTGATTTAGCCATTGGCTTTCTCCATTCGTTTTTTCAGATCGGCGAGCGCTTTGAGGCGCGGTTTTTCGAATTTGGCAATCCAGCGGTCATAGATCTCCTGCAGCGGTACGGGATTGAGGAAATGCAGTTTCTCGCGGCCGCGCCGCATGGTGGCGACGAGGTTCGCCGCTTCGAGAAGATCCAGGTGCTGGGTGACGCCCTGGCGCGTCATATCCAGGTGTTCGCAGAGCTCATTGAGAGTGCGGCCATCGTGGGCATGCAACAGATCCAGCAGCTTACGGCGGCTGGGATCGGCCAGGGCTTTAAAAAGGACGTCCGTATCGGGTCGCTCGGGCATAGTCAGATACGCAAGTAATTACTTGCCTGATTATAGGCAAGTAATCGATTGCCTGTCAAGAGGCTCCGCCCGTTTGTGCTGTAATAAAGTCATGGAAGTCGAGATGAAGATCCGCGGGTTGATGATGGACCCGATCACAAACATGCCGATCGTCATCCTGAAAGATTCCGGCAGCAGCAGCGTGCTGCCCATCTGGGTTGGCATCTACGAAGCGAACGCCATCGCGCTCGAGATCGAGAAGGTTTCGACTCCCCGGCCGATGACGCACGATCTGATCAAGACGCTTCTGACGGGGCTGGATGCGGGCATTCGCAAAGTCGTGGTGAGCGAACTGCGCGAGGAGACGTTCTACGCCATCATCTGGGTGGAGCGCAACGGCGAACTGATTTCGGTGGATTCGCGTCCATCGGACGCGCTGGCTCTGGCGCTGCGCCATGACTGCCCGATTTTCGTGGACGATTCGGTGCTGAAGTCATCGAAGGCTACGGGTTCGGTCGCCGACAAGGTGAACGCGAATCAGGAGCTGAAGCGCTGGCTGGAGAATCTGAACGAAGAGGATCTGGGCCGCTACAAGATGTAGCGCGCTTTACTTCCCGCTTTTGTAGACAACATAGGCCGCAATCAGAGTGATCGCGATGACGAGCGCGGAGATGACGCGGAAAAGCGCCTGCCGCCGTTGAGCGCGGATTCTCTGCATTCTCTCGCCCCAGTCGCGTACGATCGGCGCGATGGTATCGCGAGTGAGCAGATACCGCACGCCAAAGCGGGTGCTGACGTGCCGGAGCAGGCCCGCGCGAATGAGCGTCGCGAGCGCCGACTCGACGGCGGCGCCGCCGGCGGATGAGCGTTCGGTCAGACCTTTGAGTGAAACGGCGATACGATGGCCGTCCTGAGTGACCAGGATCGGAATCCACTGCAACAGCAGATGGCGCTCCGGGGAGCGCAGGCCAGCGAAGACCGGGTCGAGGCTGGTGAGAATGACTTCGTCCGCGCCGCCACTGGCGCGGCTTTGCGCGGCAATAGCGATGAGGAAAGGATTGACGCCGCCATCGACGGCGGCCACGCGAGCGGAAACGATCTGATCGACCGCCGCGGGGGCGATTCCGCGGCGTCGAACGAGTTCGGCGGCGCCTTCCCGGTTCAGCGGGGCGAGGATCAGGGTGTAACCGAGAAGGTTCGGGATGAACTGGCCGAAGCGCCCGAATTCACCGACGGCCGACGGGTGCATGGCGATGACGAACTGCGCGGCGCGCGAGCTGATGGCGTGAGAGAGCTCCGCGTCGAAGGCGTCGGAAAGGTCAGTTCCCGCATGGCAGCGCAGGTATTCCTCGAACTGATCGAGAAGGATGGCGATCGGCTTCCCGGTTGCCGCGCGGGCGCGTTCGAGGAGTTCGATGAGCGGTTCGCGGTCTTTCGTCGCGAAGGGAAGACGGGCCTGATCGTGCACCGCGGCGGCCACACTCTCACGTAGCCCTTCGGCGAAGGCGCGACCATCCCAATCCGACGCGATGGCCACGATGGTTCCGGCGCGGCGCAGGACCGGCTGAACACCGGCGCGCAGCAGCGAAGATGCGCCGAAGCCGGGAGGAGACAGGAGAACGGTGAAGCGCCCGGCCTCGAGATATTCGAGGATTGTGCGGATTTCCGCCTCGCGTCCGCAGAGCAGGTTTTCCTCGGTCGATTCCAGAGGCTGCAGATTCAGAGGACTGAGGTTGGCGGAGGACAAAGCGTCAGGCTGAATTCGTCATGATACAGGACGGTTACGGAGTCTGTGCGGGTACAAGCCAGAAATCGCGCGGGAATAGTTTGTAGACGTGTTCGTCTTCGCGGGTCTGGACGTCCGTATCCATGGCTTTGAATTGCTTTTCGCTGCCGATGATGAAGTAGACGCCGTTGGGGCCGGTTTTGCCGTAGCCGGGGAGGATTTTGGCGTAGACGGCGTCCATGCGGCGGAAGAGCTCGGCGGGAAGCGCGGGATCTTTGCGGAGGGTGAGCAGGTTTTCGCGGAATTTCTTTACGGCCGCGGGAGTGAGGCCGTCGGCGAGATCGGCGGCGATGGCGGCGGCGCGGCTCTCGTAGCTATCGGGCGCGTAGGTGGGCTGGAAGGCGAGCGCGATGGCGTATTCGGCGAGATGAGGATCGCGCGAGCCGTTTTTGATGACGTCGATCGCGAAGTGGAGCGTCTGCGGAATTTCCGGCATGCGCTCGGCGTAGTAACCGGCCCAGCCATCATGCAGCGTGCCGCGGATACCGTTGCTGTAGGCGAGACCGGCACTGATGGTTTTCGTGAAGACGCCGTGTTCGCCGTAGCCGGCGAAGAGGCGGGAGGCCAGGTAATCGAGCTGGGCGTCGCGGCCGGTGTCCGAGTAGGAGGTGAACGGGATGATGGAGGCCATGACGCCGCCGGTCAGGTTGGGATCGTAGAGGCCGACGTAGCGGGGCGTGTTTTGCGACGGGATTTGCTGATGCTGGCGGAGGCGCTCATCGATGCGGCGCGCGGCGGAGTAAGAGGCGCGGGCGGGTTGCGCGTCGCGGAGGCTGCCGGCGAGAGAGGCGATGGGCTGCTGGAGCTGCTGGAGCGATGCGTGCGAGCCGACGGTCCACATGCGGGCGTTGCCGGTGGCGAGGAGATTTTCGCGCAGCGAGTTGAGGCGCGTGAGGGCGGCTTCCGGCGTGAGCAGGATATCGGCGCGGAGCTGGCGGCAGATGTAGGCGGCGTCGCGGGTGAGCGATGTATCCGGCAGGTCGGCGACGAGCTGTGTGATGTCGTCGGCGAGCGGCTTGTATTGGAGCGCGGCAACGTTCTTTTTGATGGCGTCGCGGTTGTCGCCAGGATTTTGGGCGAGAGCCTGGAGTTCCGCGGCGACGGCGGCGCGGCCGGGGATATCGGCCAGCATCCAGCGCAGGCGGTCGGCGTTCCATTCGCGCGTGAGGAACGACGTGGTGGTGAGGTAGAGCGGGTTCTGCTGCATCCAGTAGCCGTAGACCGGATTCATGACCCAATATTCTTCGGGTCCCTGCATGGTGGTGCGGACGCGGCCGACGTATTGTTCGACGAGGTCGCGGAGGCGCGGGAGGTTTTCGGGACGCCAGTCGGGATGGAAGAGGATGAGGTTCATCCAGTCGATGGCGCGGCGGCTTTCGGCGAGATCGTTACCGGCGCCGGAGATGGCGAGCTCGACGCGATGCGATTTCGTGTTGGAGATGAAGTGGGCGTCGAGGCTGAGGATTTCGCGGCGCAGGCGGTCCTGCATTTCTTCGTAAGAGACGGGCTTGCCGTTATCGATGACGCCCGCGGTGGAGAGCAGTTCGGGAAGAACGGAGAGCAGCGGCAGGTCGGCTTCCGGAGTGGAGGCGAGGTTGAGGGCGATCGCAGTGGTGGAGCTCGTCATGTTGTCGAAATATGAGGTGACGAGCGGGACGCCGCGGCCGATTTTCGATTCGACGTAGCTGAGCTGATCGTCGAGAGTGAGGGGCGGGTTGTCGAGGAATTTGCGGTCGGCGGCGGTACGGGCGAGTTCATCGAGCTTTTTGCTGGTGGCGTCGTATTCGGATTGATAACGCTTCACGATCGCCTGTTCGTCCGTCAGCTTGTAGAGCGCGCCGAGGCGTTTGACTTCGGCGGAGGCGCGATCGAGGCGGTCCTGCTGATCCTTGGCAAGAAGCGCGGGGCTGGGTTTGACGGCGACGCCGAATGGCTCCGCGCCGGTGACGCGCCATGCGGGTAAGAGGTCATGCCAGAGGTTGTGCGGCTCGGAGAGCAGGCGATCGATGGCTTCGATATCGGGCTTCTCTGTGACATATTTGCGGAAACCGTTTTCACGGTTGAGGCGATAGAGCTGGTCCATCCAGTTGGAGCCGGTGCTGCGCGCGCCGAAGCCGGGCGGGGTGTTGATGAACTTCGAGAGAGAGCGGCGCTGTTCGACGAGGCGGCTGCGGACCTGGGCGTTGAAATCTTTGAGCTCCTGCGAGCCGTCAGGGAGGGCTGCGATGCGGTTGAGCTCGTCCATCACGAGGCCGCGTATCTGTTTAACTTTGTCCTCGGTGAGATTGGCGGCGGCGACTTCATCGAAAGTGACGAACATCGGGAAGCCCTGATCTTCGGAGACCCAGGCGTTGACGCCGGTGGCTCCGGTTTCCATTTTGCGCGTGCGGCTGTTGACGAAGAGCTTGTAGAGGTTGGTGGTGGAGTCGCCGCCGAACGCGTTGGCGAAGAGTTCGAAGAGCAGGGAATCGCGGTTGTTCAGCTTGCGCACGGCGGGCCACGCCAGGCCGATGTAGCTGGGCTGGTGATCGTTTTCGTAGGGGAAGTCGACGACGGCGACGTTGCCGGCTGCGGCGGGCTGCGGGGCGGGGAGATCGGCTTCGCTCTGCGGTTTCAGCGAGACGGGGTTGGGCTGCACCGCGTTGAGAATTGCATCGAAACGCGTGAGTTGCGCGGCGACGGTATCGCCGGAGGGCAGGGAAACGACGCTGCCCATGTTGGCCAGGAAGTAATGGCGATCGTGGAAAGCGCGGATATCGGCGGGCTTCATCTCGCGAATGGCCTCGGGCAAGCCGCCGGAACTCCAGGAAAGCGGATGGTGCGTGCCGTAGAGATCGACGAGGGACTGCTGGTAGAGAATCCAGTCGGGCTTGGCCATCGAGCTGACCATTTCGTTATAGACTGTGCCTTTTTCGTCGAGACGAAGGTTGTGGGTGGCGGGATCTTCGGAGACGCCGAAGTTGCGGACTTCGCGGGCGATTTCGTCGTCGGAATAATCGGGACGAAGAAGAGCGTTGAGCTGGGTCTGCAGGCCGGCGTAGAAGACCTGAAGTCCGGCGTTCGTATTGAAGTGATAGCAGGTGCGCCACTGCATGGTGAAGGCGCTCGAAAGCGAGAGGGTCATGCTTTCGCGCGCGGCCAACGCGCGCCCCACATTGCCTTTGCCGACGAGGAGATGCTCCTGGGTGTGCGGCTCGCCTTTGTCGGAAACGGGAAAGCTGTTGACCCAGGTAAAGGCCTGGGGAACGGACTGGACCTGAATCAGATCGAGAGTGAAACCGGTCTTCTGGTGGATGAAGCGGGCGCCGAAGGGGTGTCCGGAATCATCGAGATACACCGCCGCGGCGCGAAAGCCGTGGCTTACGGTTTGTTGTGTAACTTCCTGAAAAGAAGCTGGTTCATCGGCGTGGGATGTGGTGGTCAGCATGAAGAGGAGCGCGAGGGGGATGAGAGTCTTCATTGCGGTTATGCTGTCTGATTTTAGCGCGGAAAATGAGATAACATTGCCGGATACCGGTCGTCTAACAGGCGATAGCGATGCTGCGAACGACGTTAAAAGTTGTGATTGCTGTCCTGCTGCTGGTGGGCGCGGGGAAGCTCATTCGCGGTCAGGCGACTCCGGAGAAGCCGCCGTCGTTTGACGTGATTTCGTTGAAGCCGGGCGGGCCTGAAGGGCAGACCAGGTCGATTTTCCCTCTGGGACCGGGCGATGTCTATGTGAAGAGCGGCGGGCGTTTTTCCGCGGAAGGATATCCGTTCGCGACGTACCTCTATTTTGCGTTCAAGGTGCTCGGGAATGAAATGACCGCGGTTTCAGCGCAGCTCCCCGGGTGGGCGATGAGCGATCCGTTCACCATTGAAGCGCGCACGGATGGTGATCCCGCGAAAGACACAAAGGACCAGATGCGGCTGATGATGCGGTCGCTGCTGGCGGAGCGTTTTGGGCTGAAGAGTCACTACCAGACGCGAGAGGTTTCGATCTTCGCGCTGGAACCTGCGAAGGCAGGGAAGCTGGGACCGCAGATTCAGCAGCATTCCGAAGGGGATTCGCCCTGCAATAATGTGCTATCGCCGGGAACGACGCAGGTCGGTGGCCCCACAGTTGACGGCGGGTATCCGAAGCAATGCGGCGGATTGCTGGCAATGCCGCCGACCGCGCCCGGGAGGTTGAAAGTGGGGGCGCGCAATGTGACGATGGCGTTCATTGCGAATCAACTGACGGCGCTGGGAAATCTGGGGCGTCCGGCGGTGGATCAGACAGGATTGACTGGCAACTTCGATTTCTTTCTGGAATTCGTTCCTGAGAACGACTCGCGGCTGCCGGTAGGCGCGGACTTCCAGCCAGATCCGAATGGGCCGACATTTTCGCAGGCGGTGAGGGAACAACTGGGGCTGAAGCTCGATTCCAAAAAGGGACCGAGTGAGTTCCTGATGATCGATCATGTGGAACGTCCCACTGGAAACTGACCGGCGCTTCGAGTGTACTTCCATACAATTTAACGTCTGAGGCTCGCGGCTTTGGTTATCTTTATGCCAGGCTGAAGACGTGGCATGGTTGGGTGGCGTATCGCACGCGTGGAGAGCGCTGCGTCACCGGAATTTCCGTCTTTTTTTCTTCGGACAAAGCATTTCGCTGATCGGGAGCTGGATGACGCGGCTCGCGACGACGTGGCTGGTCTACCGGCTGACGCATTCGGCGATGTGGCTGGGCGTGGTCGGGTTCGCCGGGCAGATCGTAACGTTTCTGGTGGCTCCGTTCGCGGGCGTTCTCATTGAACGCGTAGACCGGCGGCGGCTCCTGGTCTGGACGCAGGTAGCGGCCGCGATTCAGTCGCTCGCGCTGGCGGTGTTGACGCTCGCGCGCGTGATTACTCTGCCGGAGATTTTGGGGCTGGCGGCGCTGCAGGGGCTGATCAACGCATTCGATATGCCGGGGCGGCAATCGTTCCTCATCCAGATGGTGGAGGACAAAAGCGACCTGGGGAATGCGATTGCGATCAATTCGTCGATGGCGAATGGCGGCAGGCTGATTGGGCCGGCGATCGCGGGGATCGTGATTGCCGTCGTCGGCGAGGGGATGTGTTTTCTGATCGACGGGCTGAGTTATATCCCGGTGATTGCGTCGCTGCTGGCGATGCGGATTACGGCGGAGAAGACGGCGCGGCGGTCCGTTGGGCTGTGGGAGGGATTGAGCGAAGGATGGAATTATGTCAGCACGTTTCGTCCGGTGCGTTCGGTGCTGCTGCTGTTTGCGCTGATGGCGTTTGTTGGATTTCCGTATACGGTGCTGCTGCCGCTCATCGCCGCGCAGGTGCTGCATGGCGGCGCGGCTACGCTCGGATGGCTGACGGCGGCCTCGGGAATCGGCGCGCTGGCGTCGGGGCTTTCCCTGACGCTGCGCAAGACCGTGGTGGGGTTGACGCGGATGCTGCAGATTGCCGCGACGCTGCTCGGCGTGGGGCTGGTGCTGCTCGGTCTCTCACACACGCTTTGGATTTCTCTGGCGGTGCTGCTGGTGGTTGGATTCGGAATGATGCAGGGGCCGTCCATCAGCAACACAATTATTCAGACGCTGACGACGGAAGACAAGCGCGTGCGCGTGATGAGCTACTATACGGCGGCGTTTTTCGGCATGACGCCGTTCGGGAGTCTGCTGGCGGGGACGCTCGCCGATCGTTTCGGGCCTCTCCATACTCTGATGATGGCGGGGGCGTGCTGCCTGGCGGGCGCGCTTTGGTTCACGCTGGAGTTGCCAAAGATGCGCGCGGTGATGCGGCCGATCTATCAGGAGATGGGGCTGCTGCCGGTGCGGGAGCCTGCTCCGGCAGCCGCCGATTCGCAGTGAGTTATTTCTTCGGGACGATTTTAATTTCGAAAAGATTCGGCCAGAGCTTGCCGGTGACGAAGAGGCGTTTGCGCGCCGCATCGTATGCGATGCCGTTCAGGACGTCTTCGGAGCCGTTGCGATACATGGGGCTGAGAATGCCGGTCATATCGATCCAGCCGAGGATGGCGCCAGTGGCGGGCGAGATGCGGGCAATTCGGTCGGTCTGTCAGATGTTGGCGTAGAGCTCGCCTTCCACGTATTCGAGCTCGTTCACGGTGTTGATGGAGCGCGAGCCTTCGTGGACTTTGATGCGGCGGCGTTCGGCGAAAGTCTTCGGGTCCCAGAGGCGAATTTCGTCGGTGCCGTCATCCATGTAGAGCGTGTTGGCGTTGTGGGTAAAGGACCAGCCCTCGCCTTTGTATTGGAAGGTGCTGCGCTGGACGAAATCTTTCAGGGAATAGACGAAGCCGATCTGGGTCTGGTAAGTGAGCTGGGCGATGCGATCGCCGAGGATGGCGATGCCTTCTCCGAAATACTGCCGCGGAAGAGCGATGCTGCGGACGATTTCTCCGGTTTCGAGTTTGACTTTGCGGAGCGTGGAGTGGCCGTTGAGGCCGGTGCTCTCGTAGAGAAATCCGTCGTGGTATTCAAGGCCTTCGGTGAAGGCGTTGCGGTCATGCGGGTAGGTGTGGACGACCTGGTAGGTGTAATTGGGGACTGCCGCAGGGGCCGCTTTTCGAATGGCGGATTGGGCGAAGAGGATAGCGCAGCCGATAGCGAGCGGGGCGACGGAGAGGAGGAGAGGTTTCATTATGGTCGTGCGGCGGGTCTTTGCGGCGGCGGACAACAATCCGGTGAGCAGGCGATGACGCCGTTGTTCATCGCGGCCTGGACCATTTCGCGAATGGCGCGGACGAAATCGGGATGCGTGCCGACAGTGGCGGCGCGCAGGAATTCGATCCCGCGGTCGCGCGCGAGGGCGGCGGCTTCGAAATCGAGATCGTAGAGGACTTCCATGTGGTCCGAGAGGAATCCAACAGGATTGACGATCAGGCGGCTGGAATCGGTTCGGCGAATGTAATCGCCGATATCGGGTCCGAGCCAGGGCTGAGTGGGCGGTCCGCTGCGGCTTTGGTAGACGAGCGTTGCCGGGCCGGGCGCGCCGGCGAGCTGGTGAACTTTTTCGGCGGCGGCGCGGAGCTGTTGTTCGTAGGGGCTCGATTGCGCCATGGAGACGGGGATGCTGTGGGCCGTGTAGACGACATCCGCGCCGGGGAGCTTTTCCAGAGCAGCGCGCAGACGCGCGGCGGCGGCGGACAGGAAGCCGGGATGATCGGCGAAGGGCGGGAGCTTATCGATTTTTGGCGCGTCGGTGGGCGCGCCGGGAACGGCGGCGCGGGCGCGTTCGATGTCTTCGCGATATTGGCGGCAGCCGGAGTAAGACCCGTAGGCGGAGGTGGCGAGCGCGAGAGCGCGGTGAATGCCATCGGCGCGCATTTGCGTGACGGTGTCCGCAAGCAGGGGATGCCAGTTGCGGTTGCCCCAGTAGATGGGGAGGTTCAGACCGGCGGATTCGAATTCGGATTGGAGAGCGGCAATCAATTCGCGGCAATGGCGGTTGATCGGGCTGACGCCATCGAAGTGATAGTAGTGTTCGGCGACTTCGAGCAGGCGTTCGCGCGGCACATTGCGGCCGCGAAGGACATTTTCGAGGAACGGGATCACGTCTTCGCGCTTTTCCGGACCGCCGAAGGAAACGAGGACAAACGCGTCGTAGTCAGCCGGCATCAGACGTTTTCGAGTTGGGCGTCATCGAGAGCGCGCTCAAGCAACTGGGCGATGCGCGACGACTTCGATTCGATGGAGCGCAACTGCGCTTCCGTGGAGCGGAGCTTATCGGCGAGATGCAGGCAGGCGAGGACAGCGACGCGCGTGGTATCGCCCGTGCCGGCGCGGTTGGCGATGCTGGCCATCAGCTCGTCGATTTCCTGCGCGACGGTGGCCACTTCGGCGGGGTCGCCGTCGGCGAGCAGGGTGTAGGACTGGTTGAAGATCTGAACGCGAACAGACTGCTTCATCGCGGGCTCTACACTATTCTACGCTTGGGCCGCGTGGCCGGTCTACGCTTGCGCGCCACGATGGGAAGGAGTAGGCTTACGCCGCGCCCAACTGGTCGATGTGGCCGAGCAGTTTTTCGAGGCGGGCGCGCACCTGCTGCCGTTCCTCGCGAAGCGAGGCGATTTCGGCGTTCAGGCGGACGTTAGTGTTTTTGGCCTCTTCGAGATCGACACGGAGGGCATCGGCGACCTTGGCGGCGTCGGCCTTTTCCATGGCGAAGAGCTCGCGGTCTTCGGCGGCGGATTTCTGGGCCGCTTCGTTGTCATCGCGCAGACGGTGAACGAGCGCGACGGCTTTCTGAATGCGCTCCTCGAGGTGATCGAGGGGGTCGATTTCCTTTGCTGTAGTAGCCATTGGTGCGTATTTCTGTTCGAATCTTTACTTCTTTGCGGCGGAGGCGAGAGCGGCTTTGGCCTGTTCGATGATCAGGTTGAACTGGGCGGCATCGGCCGTGGCGGTTTCCGCGAGAACCTTGCGGTCGAGGTTGACGCCGGCGAGCTTGAGGCCGTGCATCAGGGTGCTGTAGGTGAGACCGGCTTCGCGGGCGGCGGCGCCGATGCGGACGATCCAGAGCGAGCGGTATTCGCGCTTCTTCTGTTTCCGGCCGATGTAGGCGAACTTGAGCGCGCGCTCTACCGCTTCCTGCGCGGAACGGTGCAGTTTGCTCTTGGTGAGGAAGTAGCCCTTCGCGAGGGCAAGCGTCTTTTTGCGGTGGTCAGTCCGCTTGGTACCACGTTTAACTCTTGGCACGTTTCATCTCCTGTTGGTGTTTCAATGAATGCGGCTGGCGGGCACGTGCGGTGGCTCCGTTCGCTCGCTGATCTCCCTGCGGCTGCGAAGCCGTTTAGTAGGGGATCATTCGCTGCAGTTTCGCCTGGTCCGATTCATCCGCGACCACCGAATTGTGCAGTTTGTTCTTACGTTTGCGCGACTTGGACGTGAGGATGTGCCGCGCGAATGCGTGCTGGCGGACAACCTTTCCCGTCCCGGTTTTTTTGAACCGTTTGGACGCACCTTTGTGGGTCTTTAGCTTGGGCATGGCTTACCTATTCCGGGAAGACTTCAGTTTAGCACAGGGTGGGGCGAAGCGTTTAAAGCCTGCGCCTCAGGAGGGCGGGAATATCCCGCGAACCCTGCGTGACCGCAACAATCTGGATTGTAGTGGATTGCGCCCGGTAGATGATGAGATACCGGCCAACCGGCCAGAACAATACCGCATGCGATGTGAGGTCTTCGCGCTTGTGCCCCATTCCCGGCATTCTGGCCAATGCTTCGAAAGCATCGAACAGCTTGTCGATCCAGCGATCGGCGGCATCGATGCTGTCGGCGGCGATAAACTCCCAAATATCGTCCAGGTCAAACTGGACCGACGCCCCGAGAATATAGCCGTTCACGATCGGCGCCGGCGCTCTTTCGATTTGCTCTGCAGCCTGGCGCGAACTTCGGCTGGATCGGCGAATTCGCCCCGATCCAGAGATGCCAGGCGGCGCGCGAGTTCCTCGTTGAATTGTATTAACTGGGCCGCCCGAGCGGAGTCATGTTCTTCGAGGAGCCGCAGAGCTTCTCTCACAACCTCGCTTGCGGATGTGTAGCGGCCAGAATTGACCTTCGTTTCAACGAAGTTCTCCAGTTCGGGAGTCAGTGAAACGTTCACGATTTCAAATTATCGCCAATAACGAAGATTGTCAATGCTTGATATCGCGGTCTGGGACCCAGATGGGGTATCGTAATCGCCTCTTGATTACTCTGCTTTACTGTGATATCTCTGTAGTACAGTGTTCCGGAAGCCCAATCCGTCATCCGGCGTTCCGATCTACGTTCAGTTGAAGGAACAGATTCGCCACGCCGTCGAAACCGGCGCGCTGTCGGTGGGCGATCAGCTTCCAGGTATCCGCGGAATGGCGGAAACGCTTGTCGTCAATCCGAACACCGTCATCAAGGTCTATCGCGAACTGGAGCAGGAAGGCGTGCTCGAAATCCGGCACGGCCTGGGTGCGTTCATTGCCCCGCGCCGACGGAGGCAATCGCGGACCGAAGAGTTTCGGGATGGACAGCGATTGGCCCGGGAATTCGTAGACAGATTGAAGGAGCAGGGCCTCGATGCGGGCGAGATTCGTCGCCTGGTGGAAGCCGAACTCGCCGGAGTTTTTCAGCGGAGGTAACTCTGTGGCAGCAGTGATCGAAACGGTTGACCTGACGAAGAACTACGGGAAGCACGAGGCCGTGCGGGGACTGAATCTCTCCGTGCACGCGGGTTCGGTGTGCGCATTCCTGGGCCAGAATGGCGCCGGAAAAACCTCGACCATCAAGATGCTTCTGGGCATGGTTCATCCGACCTCGGGAACCGGCCGCATCCTGGGCCACCGGATTGACCAGGAAAATGACAGCCTGCTGATCCGGCAAAAGGTCGCCTTTGTGGCGGAGGATAAGCGGCTCTACGACTACATGACGGTGGAACAGATTGTCCGTTTTACGAAGACATTCTTCCCGCGGTGGAATCAGACCCTGGAACGCCGGCTGATGGAACAGTTCGGTCTGCCGCCAAAGCGCAAAATTCGCCAGCTATCGAAAGGAATGCGAACGAAGCTCGCGTTGCTGCTGGGCTTCGCGCGCAGTTGCGAACTGTTGATTCTCGATGAGCCGACCGAAGGTCTGGATCCGGTTGCGATCGAGGAGGTTCTGCAGATTCTGGTTTCCATGGCCGCGGAAGGAACCACTATATTTTTTTCTTCGCATCAGATCGTGGAAGTGGAACAGATCGCGGATCACGTGCTCATGATTGACCGCGGCCAACTGGTGCTGGACGCGCCCATGGACCAGATGAAGGAGCAATACCGGCACATCCAGGCCGTTTTTCCCGAACCTGTCGACGAGCGCGATTTTCGAGTAGCGGGCATTGAGACGATTCAGGCGAAGGGATGCGCGGTATCGCTGGTCGCCAGCCACAACGTGGACTCCATTCTCGAACACGTTCACATGCTGCGGGCCGCAAACGTTGACGTGGTTCCTCTTTCACTCAAAGAAATATTTCTCGAAAAAGTAAAGGCCCGATCATGAGCGCGCTCTTCTACAAGGCGTGGCTGGAAACCAGGGTACGCTTTCTCGCAGGGCTAGTCGCCGTGGCTATTGTCTGCGTCTACCAGATCCAACAGCACGCCGGATTCGTCCGGGGGGCGACGCAGGACTTCCAGACTCACAATGTTTCCCGCTCGATCTGGGCAGTGTTGGGGGTTCCCGAATACGGCTGGTATCTCTGGGACTACCTTTACGTGTACTTTCTGCAGCAGGTCTGGGCTTTGTTTGCCGTTCTGCTTGCCTTTGACGGTTTGATTCGCGAGAAGGCCAGCGGAACCGTCTCATTTAGCCTGGGTCTTCCGGTCAGCCGCAAGCGCTGGCTGTTCACCCGATTGGCCGTGGTTTTGCTGGAGAGCGCTGCGTTGAGCCTGTCTGCGGTGCTCGTTGTCATCGTTGGCTCAGCGGTCATTCACCAAACCTTCTCCCTCAGCCAGATGTTTCTCCATGCTGCGCTGATGGTCGCCGCCGGGGTCTGCATCATAGCGATCGCCGATCTTTGCTATACGCTTTTTCCGGGCAGGTATTTCAGTCTGCTCGTCACGCTCTTCGCGCTCGGAGTTCCGTACCTGTGGATTCAACGCCATGCGCCGCGCATACGTGTGACGGATTTTCCTGGGCAGCTTCGCGCCCCGTTGGACCTTATGCATATGCGCCTGCCGTGGTGGGGATATTTTGACTTAGCCCATACGATGGCCGGCCCCTGGAAGCTGAACCTGGCGACTACTCCCTGGGTTGCCCTGCTGGCGATATGGACGCTTACTGTGCTTGTGTTGGCCGTAACAACGGTCTATGGTGATCGCGTTGACTACTGATCCAGCCAATCCGCGCGGAGGGTTTCGATCCACTGACGCGGCCGTCTTCTGGAAGGCGTGGCAGGAATCTCGCGGCCGGTTCTTTTCCGCGCTGGCGCTGCTGGCATCGCTCGTCATTTACGCGGTCAGCAAGGGTCCCGAAAATATCATGGGCCAGCATTATCGCAATCCGGGCACTCCGTATTTCTATTCGACTTACATTTGGGGCGGCCTCTTTCACTATTCGCTTCAGGGTCTCTGGGTGCTGGGGGCGTTCGTCATCGCGCTCGGCGGATTGCGCCGTGAGAAAGCGACGGGCGCCGTTTTGTTTTCTCTGGGGTTGCCGGTGACGCGCCTGCGTCTGTTCGTCATTCGCGCGACGGTTGCCTGCGCGGAAGCGTTTGCGCTCGGGCTCATTTCCGCGCTGCTCATTCCGGTCGTTTCGCCGTTCGTGGGGGAGTCTTATCCATTCGGTCAGGCGCTGGCATTCGGCGCGCTGATGAGCGCGGCCGGCCTCGTGATCGTTGCGATCGGCCTGCTGCTTTCGGAGATGTTCGAGGGAGAGTTCACCGCCGCTGCGACAGGACTTTGTGCGCTCACGACAATCTTTCTCAGTTACAAGGCGGAGACGCTTCATGGCTGGAACGTGTTCGACGTTATGAGCGGTACGTTATACGTAAATCCGACGACCCGCCTGCTGAACGGACCGGCGCCCTGGCCGGGCATAACGGTTTGTCTGCTCGTCTCCATCATTCTGCTGATCGCCGCGGGCATGATGATACGCACTCGCGACGTGTAGGGAAGTTCTCTCAATAAGGAGCAGTACGATGCGGAATAGAAGGCCTTGCGTTGCAATGACCCTCGGGATGCTTGTGATCCCGGCCTGCTACGGACAAACTGGCGCCGTGAAGTTTGATGTTGTTTCAGTGAAAACGCATGAACCGGAGAATCACGACGGCCGCATGCAATTGACGCCAGACGGCATCCGGCTCTCGAACGTCCCGTTACCGGACTTCATCCGCGAAGCGTACGGCCTGGTCTTAAGTGATCAGGTCGTGGGCATTCCGTCGTGGGCCAATTCCGAGCGCTTCGATATCGAGGCAAAGGTGGCGAGCGACGATGTTGCGGCGTTTCGAAAACTGACTCTCGATCAGATTCGGCCGATGGGGCAGCAGATTCTTGTTGAGCGCTTCCGGTTTGCGTACCACATGGAGACAAAGGTTCTTCCGGTTTACACGTTGACCGTCGCAAAGGGTGGTTCCAAACTGAAGCCCTCCACTATGAGCGACGAGGACCCCAACGCACGGACAGGCGTCTTTGGAATGCGCCGCCTCTCGAATGGGGATGGACTTACCAGTCAACTGACCGCGACCGGAGTGACCATGGCCGGGTTGGCCAGCAACCTCTCGCGACAAGGAATGGGCCGCGTTGTTGTCGATAACACGGGTCTCACCGGCCGATACGATTTCGAGTTGAGCTGGGGCCCGGATCCTCTTGCGGCCGGGGCCAATGCTACTGACAGTTCCGCGCCTTCGATCTTCACCGCCTTTTCGGAGCAGCTTGGGCTGAAGCTGGAGCCGGGAAAGGGGCCTGTCCCCGTTCTGGTTATCGATCATATTGAAATGCCTTCGCCCAATTAGCCGCTGCCGGAGACGATAGGTCGTCGAGCCGTCACTGGTGAATTCTTCGTACTGGGGTACGGGATGTTTCACAGCTTGTCGCCCGGCAGTCTCGCCAGTACCCTCAAGAAATAGAAAATTCGGCTGCTTTAACACGCGGGTGCGTTGTCGTGCGGTAATCCTGCGCTCCGGAGCTTCCTGTGCAGCCGGCTGTTGACCGGAACGAAGGCGATAGATGCCTGAAAGGGGCGGAGCTACGGCATGACAACGGCGGCGGCAACTCCTGCGAGCACTTCCACAAGTATTTCGGCCCTGCAACGCGCGAGGCCTCGCGGGTTCTCATCGCCGCGAACTGACCGCAGACTTCATTCACCTCAGTATTCGCATCCGGATATGGCGCCGGATTGCCTCGCGCTGCTCCACTAACCCTTCCCGTTGCCGCCAGGCGACGGCTTTCGATTTGGAGAAAACCAATGAATCGTTATCGACTTGCCGTTTCTCTTCTGATGGCGCTGTCATTCAGGGCGCAGGCCGCGGAGCCTTTGCCGCCGCCGCCGATCCTGACGATGCCCGGGTCATCGAAACCACTGGCGGCAATAACATCGCCAGTCAGCTCCATCGCCACCAAAATGCTGACTTTCGGGGCGGCCGCTATTCCTTCGGTGCGGATGAAAATTCTGGTACTTGCCGGCGCTCCCGACGAGTTCAGCTATCAAGCCATCACCACATTTCTGACCCAGATCGGCGTGCCCTACACGGGCGTTGCCGTCAGCACGCTGACTCCGGATGCGCAGGGAAACCTGTTATCGAGTTTTCCGCTCGTCGACACGGCGACGGGACAGGGGCTCTATCAGGGGATTATCGAAACCAACAGCAATTTCTCGGTTTGCGATCCGGCGTGCAGGATATTCCTTTCCGCGGCGGATTTTTCCACTCTCGATAACTACGCCTCTCAGTTCGGCGTGCGCGTAGTCAGTTACTACACCTACCCGGAAGCGAAGTGGGGACTTAGCCCGAACGACGGGGGCGCCGGGCATCCTGCTTCGAGTCCGCTCAATGTGACGGTAACCCCGGCGGGCGCCTCGGTCTTCAGCTACATCAACGCGGCGAACGCGATACCGGTGGCGGGATCCGGCTCCGGACAGGTATGGGCTTATGAGGCCAGCGCTGTGGCGGGAGCGGGCGAAACCACCACTCCGATTCTGAGCGCCGGCTCTTCTACGGTCGGCGTCACACATACTACCGCGGACGGCCGCGAGAGCCTCTCGCTCACTTTTGACAATTACCCGACCCTGCTGCATTCTCTGGCATTCAGCTACGGCGTCATCAACTGGGTCACAAAGGGCGTTTTTCTGGGCGCGCGCCAGATCTACCTGAATCCTCAGGATGACGATATTCTTCTCGGCGACCGGCTCTATGCGCCGACGCTGCCGCTGTGTCCCAACGATCCATCCTGCCCGGACGTCGAAATGACTTCGGCGGATCTGCAGGCGCTCAGGTCCTGGCAAAACAGCCGTCATATGGATCCGCAGTTTCCGTTTCTGCGCACCACGTTCGCTTACGTGGGACTCGGCTACACATTCGGCCCGCAATATGTGCAGGAAGCTCAGACCATGACGGCTGAAACGCTCGATTACGGCTGGATCAGCCACGGCTATATCCACGGCGACCCCGACTGCTTTACGATGTCGGGCGGCGCGTGCGTACCAGCCAATCTGCAGCAATCGCTCGAGGAACTCCAGAAAAACAACGCATTTGCCGTGGGCCTCGGGCTGACCAACGCCGACTACACCGGATTTGTGACGCCTTTCAATAATGGCCTGGGAAATCAGGCGTATCTGCAGGCGGCTGCATGGCTGGGAATTACCTCCACCATCTCGCCTCTCAATCCGCCTTCTCCCAACGCTGGCAGCTACAGTACGCTTGTCCCCTCCGTCTATCTCATTCCCCGGCGCATTACCAATCTGACCTGGAATGTGAGTAGTCCGCTGACCGGCGTCTACGGATCGTGGCCGGATCAATACAACAGTCTTTACGGTCCAAACGGAACCACGCCATTCTTTACGGTGGACCAGACTTACAGCCAGATCCTGGACAACGAGAGCAGGGACCTGCTGCTGATGCGCCTGCTGACGTATGAACCCTTCCCGATTGGCTTCCATACGTCCGATTCCGTGACTTATGACGGCGTCCACTCGCTGATGACTGACTTATTCGACGCCACCATTCAGAAATACGAAAATCTTTACAACCTGCCGGTCACTACACTGCAGGCGATGAGGGATATCGCACCCGTGCTCAAGGAGCGCGAGTCCTATAACGCATCCGGCGTAACCGGCGTCTATACGCCCGGGCTGGGCGTTGTTCTGACTACAGTAAATGCGGCGACGATTCCTGTCACCGGCGCGTGCAGGCAGGCGGTATGCCCGCGTTACGGCGGACAGATACAGGATCACGTGTATATGCCCGCCGGCTCAACTTTCACTTTGTCAACATCCGCCGGTACAGGCGCGGGGCTCTCCGCCGTTTCTGCCCAGCCGGCGACTCTCGGGTCGCTCAGCCAGTCACAGGGTCTCGTGACGTTAAATGGGGTTGCCACGAGCAGCGTTCTCGTCAATTTGACGAGTAACAGTTCCGCGGCCGTGGTTCCGCCAAGCGTGACGATCGCAGCGGGAGATCTGGGCGCGACGTTCCCGATCACCGCCGCCAACGTCTCGACTCCCAAATCGGTTCTGATCACCGCCACGCTGAACGGCGTGTCGCAATCGACCACGGTCGCCGTCAATCCAGCCATCGCGTTATCGAGCGTTACTCTCTCGCCGGGTACCGTGGGCGGCGGGGGCGCATCGCAGGGAACGGTAACGCTGACATCGGCGGCGCCAACGGGCGGGATCGTGATCTCGCTCGTCAGCAACAACAACGCCGCCACTGTGCCGCCCTCCGTAACAGTCCCCGCGGGGAGTTCGAGCGCGACGTTCAGCGTAAGTACATCCGTTGTTACCGGGGCAACGGTCGGAAACATCGTTGCGATCTACAACTTTGTTATCCGAACAGCTCCTCTGACAGTGACAGTGGGGAGCCCAATCACGCTGACCGATGTTTCGGTGAATCCGGCTCAGGTGACCGGCGGAGCGTCATCTACGGGAACCGTGACCCTCAGCGGGCCAGCGCCCGCGGGCGGGATAGTCGTGACGCTCGCCAGCGACAGCGCCGCTGCCTCGCCGACTGCGAGCGTAACGGTTGCCGCCGGGAATACGACCGCCAATTTTACGATTACGACGAAGTCTGTTACGTCGACGACGGCCGCCACGATTACTGCTACTCAGAACGGCGTCACGAAAACCGCGGTCCTGACGGTCGTTCCGGTCCTCGCGCCAGTGAGTGTTTCATTGAATCCGACCGCGGTGGTTATCGGATCCGGGTCCACGGGCACTGTCACGCTCACGGGACCGGCCCCCGCGGGCGGAATCGCGGTTGCGCTCTCGAGCAATAACGCGAACGCTACTGTGCCCGCCAGCGTCACCGTGGCGGCGGGTCAGACTTCCGCGACGTTCGCGGTTACGACTCGGATCATTACCCCCGCTACATTACCTGGTACGGTCTACGACCTGATCAATACGATCATCAACATCGTAAACAGCATCATCAATGACCCTACCAGCGTAAACGCCACGATCAGCGCCTCGCTGAACGGTGTGACAAAGACCGCTGCTCTGACCATCACGACTGGCCCGTCGCTGTCCGGTATTTCGCTGAGCCCCACCACGGTCGCGGGAGGAGCCGGATCTACAGGCACTGTCACGCTCAGCGGACCTGCTCCATTAGGCGGCGTCACCGTGGCGCTCTCCAGTAATAGTTCGTCTGCCACCGTACCGGGCAGCGTCAGCGTGCCGGTTGGTCGGACCTCCGCTACGTTCCCGGTTACCACCGCGGGGGTAACCGCCACCGCGACCGCCACTATCAGCGCGGTCTACATCGGCGTGAAAAAGGACGCGTCCCTGACGATCACGCCGGCCGGCGCTTTATCCGATCTGACGGCAGATCCGAAAAAGATCTACGGCGGCGCCAATTCGACGGGCACAGTCACGCTGGCCTCCGCGGCGCCGAGCGGCGGGATCACGGTTACGTTGTCGAGCAATTCTCCAGCCGCAACGGTACCGGCGAGCGTAAAAGTGGCGGCTGGGAGCACAACCGTCAATTTCACGATCACAACCAAACCGGTAACCACGCAGACCACTGCGGTTCTGACGGCGTCCGCGGGTGGAGTCCAAAAGACGCTCACGCTCGTGGTGAATCCGCCCGGCTACAGCGGTCTGACAATTAATACCGACACGGTGGCGGGTGGCAGCCCGGCGACTGGAACGGTTTCGTTCTTCGGCGTGGCGCCGGCGGGCGGACTTGCGATCGCGCTGTCCTCCAATAGTCCGTTCGCTACTGTGCCCGCCAGCGTGACGGTTCCCGCAGGCAGTTCGTCCGCCACATTCCCGATCGCCACAAGGGCGGCGAACGTAACGACTACGGTCAGTATCAGCGGCGTCTTCCAGGGCGTGACGATCTCGGACACGCTCCGGATCATTGGGCTGAAGGCCGTCGCGGTTTCGCCGGATAGCGTGAAGGGCGGGCTCATCGCGCTGGGGACCGTCAAACTGACTGACGAGGCGCCGGCGGGAGGCGTTGTGGTTACGCTCTCCAGCTCGAGTGCCTCCGCGATTGTGATACCGCCCTCGGTGAAAATTGCCGCCGGAGACACCACGGCGGTGTTTATTATCCTCACGAAAACGGTCAATGCTTCCACCAGCGTGAACATTGGCGCTTCGTTCGGTGGACTGACGCAGTCTGATTCACTGACGATCAAACCCTGAGGCGCGTTGAATCAGGAAAAAAGGCGGCGACCTCATGGGATCGCCGCCTTTTTTTTGCTCGCACCCCGATTGTTTCGGAGCCTGCGGGTGGCGGAATCTGGAGGATAATGCGGGAATGAGGAAAGCGCTGGCGGGCATGTTTGTTGCGGCTTCACTTTTCGCGCAGACGCCGTCCGGTGGTCCTGCGTTTGAGGTGGCCACGATCAAGCGGACGGCGCCGGATTGGACGGGTGGCCGGTTTATCCGGATGAAGACCGCGCATGAGCTGGAGGCGCGGAACCATGCGCTGAAGACGCTGCTCGCGGCGGCTTACGATTTGAGTCCGCAGGCGATTTCCGGCGTGCCGGACTGGAGCGAAGCCGACCACTACGACATTGTGGCGAAGACGCCGGGCGAGGCGCGTCCCACGCTCGATCAGCAGATGGCGATGCTGCGGCGGTTACTCGACGAACGATTCCATCTGGTCTATCACCGCGAGCCGAAAGAAATGTCCATCTATTCGCTGACGGTGGCGAAAGGCGGTTCGAAGCTGCGCGAGCCGGCGGCGCCTGCCGATGCCACGCCGCAGGGACCGCCTGCGCTGGCGTTTGTTATCTATCCGGGTGTGGAAGCGAAATTACCGGCGCGGAACGCGACCGTTGGAGAGTTCGCTTCCGTGCTGCAGCGGGCGGCGCTCCCGCGTCCGGTGATCGATCAGACCGGAATCACCGGGCGGTTTGATTTCGATCTGGAGTTTCTGCCGGAGGAAGGGCAGTTTGGACTCGCGGAGTGGAAAGCCAATTCCGATCATCCCGTGCCGGGCCTGTTTGCGGCGGTGGAGGAGCAGCTGGGATTGAAGCTGGAAGCGACGCGAGGGCCGGTGAATGCGCTGGTTGTCGATAAGGCGGAAAAGCCGAGCGAGAATTAGTTCTCCGTCGGCATTCGCTCCACATGATCCACGACGAGAGTCTCCGCCGCGACCTTGCGCTGTTCCAGGCGCAAGCCGACTTTCTGTAGCGCGGCCTGCCAGGCATTTAATTCCGCCGCAGCTAAATCGTCCTGGACTTTCTGGTCAGCGGCGACGAGTTCCGCAATGGCCGCCTGACTATTCGGGCCGGCTGCCTGGGCCGCCTCGGATGCCGTGAGGAGTGGACGCATCAGCGACTCCCGGTCGAGCGAGGTCCCGAGATCGATTTGATAGTGGCTCGTCATGCCACTCATGTCGACCACCCCCCAACGGATCCGCCCATCCAGCAGAATGGCAAGGCCGGCCAGTGTTGAATTCGGGGCCTCGATTCGTGTTCCCTGCGGGGAGTTCGTAACGAGGGCAGTTCCAATGCTCGGACTGGTGAACTTCTCAATCCCTCGGGCGATCCGCCCACCCACGACTTGTTCTCCATGACTGTTTCTGACGAGTGGTGCGCAGAGTGGGTCCGTCCCACACGAGGGCGTATTCGGATCGGGTGTTGGTTCAACAAGGTTTGGCGACGCCTCTTTGAGTTTCAGTCCTCCCTTGTCGACTACAAGTGCGTTGATGGGTTGCTCCGCGGTTCCTGAATGCACAACGAGGTTAAATCGATCTTTGAGAAGAGCGCGCAGCATTTCCGGAACCTGGGTCCTGGTTGCCCCTTCCGGCAGCTTCGCCTCAATATCGAATCGCTGGCCAGGACTTGTATCCATCATCCATTGCGGTCCCGTAATCAATCCCGGCCGCTGGGGAATACCGAACGCGAACTCGATCAGTCCCTTCACGGGGAAACATCGAAAGTGGAGCAGATTCGCATCCATCGTCAGTCGCTGGGGACCGCAACTGCGCCCGCCCCCGGAACCGCCGCTGCGTCCGGCGCCGCCTGCCGACGGCGGCGGAATTGCGGAAGGGCGTATCGAGGCAACCTCGAAGGTGAGCCGCGACGTGGTTTGTTCCTGAGCCGAAGCCGGTCTCTCCAGCGCTACTGAGCCCGCGCCGAGCACCAGGAAAACGCCGCAAAGCACCACGGCCGCCGAAGCGGATCGGGTAAGCCCGCGAGAGAACGTACGCCCATCGATCATGAGCGCCTGGATTCGGCGTCCGATATGCGAACTCGCCGCCATCGTCAGCGCGTGATATCGCAGCCGGCCCCGCGCGCCATCTACCGCGCCCGCGATCTCGAGCAGGACCCGCGTATATTGCCGGAGATCGCCCAAGATCGCGACGCAGGATTCATCGCAAGCCTGCTCCGCTAACAGCGCCAGCCTGCGTTCCAGCACCCAGGCCAGCGGATGGAACCAGAAAACGCAGCGATTCAGATGGGCGAGCGCAGCTGTGAGCCCGTCACGCCGGTGAACGTGCGCGCGTTCGTGAGTCAGCACCACGCGGAGTTTCTCGCTGCTCCACTCGCGCCATTCCGGCGGCAATACGATGCGGGGCCTGAAGCAACCGACCGTCGCCGGCGTCGAAATGAGATCGGATTCGTGGAACTCACCGTGGGATCTGCTTCGCGCAACCAATCTGCCTGCCAGTAGAGATCCGATCGCGAAGCGGAACAGGAATGCCAGTGCGATGACAGCCCAGGCAGCGAGCGTCCACTCGCTCCAGTCCGTTGCCTGAGACGCGGGTGTGTCGAGAGGCGCCGGGGCGCTGGCGAATTCGATTGCCGGCGCCGACGGATCGGGCGGCGCAACGATCGCATATGCGGGAACGGCCGTCTTTGGGGTCAGTATCCGCAACGGCACGCGGGGCAGAAGCCCGCCAAATGCGAATAACGCCAGCATGGCGCAGACGACCGTGGTCCATATCGCGTGTTGTAGGGCCGCTATCCTCATGCGCCGAGCGATGAATAGCGCCATCGCCGCCAGCGCCGCGAGAACGACGGAGCGGATCGAAACATCGAGCAGATGATTCAGCATTTTCATTTTTCCTTCCGCGGCGATTGCGCGAGTTTCTTCGCGAGTTCCCGCAGTTCGGCCCGATCCACCACCTCGTTCTCCACCATTCCGACCAGCAATTGTTCGAGCGACCCATCGCAAAACCGGTCCAGTATCTGCCGCACCGCTCTCACCGCGACATTGCGAGGTTTCTCCACGCCGCTGTAGACGAATGCCTTGCCTTCCACTTTGTGGCGAACGTATCCCTTTTCCTGAAGACGCTTCAGCACAGTGCGGACCGTGGAATCTTTCAACACATGCCGCGGCGCCAGCGCTTCACGAATCTGCTCGGCTGTCCCGGAGCCGCGGCTCCAGAGAATCTCCATGAGCTGATGTTCCAGAGCGCTGAGCGGTTTGAGCGGCATGTACTGCTACATCATGTAGCAGGTGCGGCGGCTGTGTCAAGGAAAAAACTTCCTGTAGACTGATGGCGATGAAATTACGCGCCATTGCCGTCCTCTGGATTCTGCCGTTTCTCTGCCAGGCGGAAGACGTTCATCCGATCACGCACCGGCGCATCGCGCAGGTGATGGGAGCCGGCGGCGCCGACTGGCTGGTGCGTCCGGAGCGCGAGGCGGAGGAGCATCCGGACGAAGCGCTCGACCTGCTGAAGATTCCGAAAGGCGCGACGGTTGCAGATATCGGCGCCGGCGTCGGCTACTTCACGTGGCGGCTGGCGGACCGTGTCGGGCCGTCCGGAGTGGTCTACGGAGAAGACATTCAGCCGCGGATGATCGAATTGCTGAATGGGAATATGCGCGACCGGAAGATCACGAATGTGCGCGCGGTGCTGGGAACGATCGACGATCCGAAACTGCCGAAGGACTCACTCGATCTCGTGCTGCTGGTCGATGTGTATCACGAATTCTCGGAACCCGAGAAGATGCTGGACCGGATTCGCGAATCGCTCAGGCCGGGCGGACGTTTGGTGCTGCTGGAGTATCGGGCCGAAGATCCGGCAGTGCCCATACGGCCGGAACACAAGATGACGGTCAGGATGGTTCGCGACGAAGTGGAACCCGAGGGGTTCCGCTTCGATCAGGCAATCGAAAAACTGCCCCAGCAGCACATCATTGTTTTCCGTCGCTGAGGCGGGCGTCGGCACCCGTGATCAGCCGCGCGCCGCGGTTGAACGTGAAATACGAGACGGCCCACTGAATCGCGATCAGAATCCGGCTCTCAAACTCCACGATATAGAGCAGGTGGACGAACAACCAGAGCAGCCACGCCAGCAAACCGCTGAAATGCAGCTTTCCGATCTCCGCGACAGCGCGCTTGCGTCCAATGGTGGCAAGATTCCCCTTATCGAAGTAGTGAAACGGCTTCGGCTTTTTGCCGCTCAATCGGGTGGCGATGAGGCGCGCCGCGTAGCGTCCCTGCTGCATGGCGGCGGGCGCCACGCCGGGCACCTGTTTTCCGTCCGATTCGATGCGCGCCAGATCGCCGATGACGAGGATTTCCGGATGACCGGGAATGGAAAGATCAGGGCTCACTTCGACGCGGCCGGAGTTATCGAGCGTAACGCCAGTCGATTGCGCCAGCAGTTTGCCCAAAGGAGACGCCTGGACGCCGGCCGCCCAGAGCACCGTTTTGGCGTCGATGCGTATATCGCCGCCGGCTGTTTTCATGGTGACGCCGTTTGCGTCAATCGCGGTCACGCGGGCATTCAGGCGTGAACGGACGCCCAATTCGATGAGAGATCGTTCGGCGCGCGCGGAGAGATCTTTCGGGTAAGTGGGAAGAAGGCGATCGTTTCCTTCGATCAGAAAGATGCGCGACTCGGCGGGATTGATGTGGCGAAAATCGGCGCGCAGCGTGTCGCGCGAAATTTCGCCGAGAGCGCCCGCGAGTTCGACCCCGGTGGGTCCTCCGCCCACAACGACAAAGGTGAGAAGCGCGGTGCGCTCCTCGGGATTGCTGGATTCCTCGGCGCGCTCGAACGCGAGCAGAATACGGGTGCGCATTTCGGTTGCGTCTTCCACGGTCTTGAGGCCGGGAGCGACGCGCTCCCATTCGGGATGTCCGAAATAGTGATGGGTGGCGCCGGCGGCGACGATGAGCGTGTCCCATGCGTAACGGGCGCCACTCGCAAGAGAGACTTCCCGGGCTGCGACGTCGATGCCGGTTACCTCGCCCAGAACGACGCTGGCATTCTTCTGCCGGTTCAGAACAACGCGCAGCGGGGCACAGATTTCGCCCGGAGAAAGACCTCCGGTCGCCACCTGATAGAGCAGAGGCTGGAAGACGTGAAAGTTGCGGCGGTCGATCAGCGTAACTTCGACCGGCTCGCCACGGAGCGACCTGGCGGCATAGAGGCCCGCGAATCCACCACCGATGATTACGACGCGATGGGCCATATATACATGGTATCGGCTTGCTCCGCAGGTAATACAATGCGAATGGCGCTTCCTATGAAGAAGATCGCACTATTTTTCCTCACCGTCATGACTTTATCCGCAGCGGACGCAACCCTTCCACAGCTTCAGCAGATGATCGCGAAATTCGCGCCGGTCGATATAAAAGCCGATACGAGCCGGCTTTCGCCTGGCGATGTGAAGGCGCTCGCGAAGCTGATAGAGGCCTCGCGCGTGCTCGACGAGATTTTTCTGGGACAGATCTGGTCCGGAAACCACGCCATGTACGAGCGTCTGAAAAAAGACCAGACGCCGTTGGGCAAGGCTCGGCTGGAGGCGTTCTGGCTGTACAAGGGGCCGTTCTCGGACCTCGATGACCACAAAGCGTTTCTGCCGGGCGCGCCGGCGCGGAAGCCCCTGGGCGCCGCGTTCTATCCGGACGATTTCAATCAGAAGCAGTTTGAGACATGGGCCGCCACGCTCTCGCCTGCCGCGAAGGCGGAGGCCGAGGGGTTCTTCACCATCATTCAGCGCGGGCCGGGCAACATGCTCAAGGCCGTGAAATATTCCGACGCGTATAAAAAGGATCTGGAAGAGTGCGCGCGCCTGTTTCGCGAGGCGGCGACGCTCACCGGGAATCTGACTCTCAAGACGTTTCTGCAATCGCGCGCGCAGGCGTTTCTGTCCAATGATTACTATGCGAGCGATATTGCATGGATGGATCTGGATGCGCCCATCGATATTACTTTCGGTCCCTATGAGACGTATAACGACGAGCTCTTCGGTTACAAGGCCGCGTTCGAGTCCTACGTGAATATCCGCGACGATGCCGAGACGGCGAAGGTGAAGTTTTTCGGCGATCACATGCAGGAGGTGGAGAATAACCTGCCGATCGATGCGAAGTACCGGAATCCGAAGCTCGGGGCGCTTTCGCCGATTCGCGTGGTGAATGAGGTGATCGCGTCGGGCGATGGCGATCACGGGGTGAAGACCGCGGCTTACAATCTGCCGAATGACGAGCGCGTGGTGAGTCAGAAGGGCAGTAAGAAAGTGATGCTGAAGAACGTGCAGGAGGCGAAGTTCGAGGCGACGCTGAAGCCGATCGCGAAGCTGGCGCTGTCGCCCGCGGGGCAACCGCTGCTCGATTTCAATTCGTTCTTCACGCATATTCTGGCGCATGAGATGAGCCATGGGATTGGACCCCATCAGATTACGGTGAATGGGAAACCGTCCTCGCCGCGCCAGGAACTCAGGGACATGTACAGCGCGATTGAGGAGGCGAAGGCCGACGTACTGGGGCTCTACATGCTGCAGTATCTGATCGACAAACATTACATCCAGCAGGATGAGAAGAAGCTGTATACGACGTTCCTCGCGTCATCATTCCGCACGCTCCGTTTCGGGCTGCTCGAAGCGCACGGGAAGGGAATGGCGGTGAAGTTCAATTACCTGACGGACAAGGGCGCGTTCGCGTATCGCGGCGGAACGTGGGAAGTGGATCAGACGAAGATCAAAGGCGCGGTGCGGGATCTGGCGCATGATCTTCTGATGATCGAAGCGACAGGCGATTACAACGGCGCGAAGGCGCTGTTCCAGAAGCTTGCAGTGATGCGGCCGGACGTGGCGGCCACGGTGAAGAAGATGGATAGCCTGCCGGTCGATATCCGGACGAAGTTCGTGACGGCGGATGCGATTGCGCCCGCGAAGGCGGCGCATTGAAAATCGTCCTCGGGATCACCGGCGCCACCGGGTCCATCATCGGCGTCCGGCTGCTGGAGGCGATGCGCGAGGCCGGTGTGGAAACGCATCTCATCCTGAGCAAGTGGGGCGCGCGCACCATGGTGCACGAGACGGGGCGGTCGGTCGAAGAGGTGAACGCGCTTGCGGCGCACAGCTACAATCCGAACGACCAGGGCGCGGCGATATCGAGCGGATCGTTTTTAACGGACGGGATGGTGATTGCGCCCTGCAGCATGCGGACGCTGGCCGCGATCGCGACCGGGCAGGGCGAGCATCTGGTGCATCGCGCGGCTGACGTAGTGCTGAAAGAGCGGCGGCGGCTGGTGCTGGTGGTGAGGGAATCGCCGCTCAATGAGATTCACCTCGAGAACATGCTGAAGCTGGCCCGCATGGGCGTGACAATCCTGCCGCCAATGCCGGGTTTCTACAACCATCCGAAATCGATCGAAGAAATGGTGGATCACATGGTGATGCGGATTCTGGATCAGTTTGGGATCCACCTGGATCTGGCGGGGCGGTGGGGCGGGTGGTCGGAACAGAAGTAGGCGCCCGGAAATATCTCTGCTGGGATTTTGACGGGACGCTGGCGTTTCGCAGCGGAACGTGGTCGAACTGTCTGATGGACGTGCTTCGAAACGCGCGGCCCGATTGCGGGGTTGCGGTGGAGTCTTTCTACCCGCATCTCGGCGCTGGATTTCCCTGGCATCAGCCGGCAACGGCGCATACGGATATCACCGATGCCGAGGGCTGGTGGAGCAGGATGATGCCAGTCTTCGTGAATGCATTTCGGGCGGTGCTCGAGTGCAGCGCGGAAGAAGCGGAGTCACTCTCCTCCTTAGTGAGGCCGGCATATATCGATGCTGGCGCGTGGAGAGTTTACGGCGACACGATCCAGTGCCTGGACGAGCTGTGCAATGAGGGCTGGCGGCACGTGATCCTGTCCAACCACGTGCCCGAACTCCCCCGGATTGTTGACTGCCTCGGTCTCGCGCCGTATATCGATCGCATATTCAACTCGGCGGAAACGGGCTATGAAAAGCCCCACCCGCGCGCCTTTCAGCACGTGATGGAATCGTTGAAACCCTATACGTCGATCTGGATGCTCGGCGATAACCCGGTCGCGGATATAGAGGGGGCACGCGCGGCGGGAATGAACGCCCTGCTGGTTCGGGCAGAGGGCGAAGGTCTTCTGAACGCGCCGCGTGAACTGGAACGGGCGGGATCTCCGTCATCGATATAGCGGCGCCGTCTCAGTTGGCGCTCGATACATGCCTCTCGCTTCTATTAGCTCCAGATAATATTAACTCCAGGTTATAATTGATCATG
>CAZWTH010000326.1:0-20965 GCA_964636715.1 uncultured Solibacteraceae bacterium
ATCGGCGGTACGGCGGTTCGCCATTCCTTCATGCGGATCAGACCCGCGAGCAATCCCACAGCGGCGAGCAGAGGCGCGGCGTGGACACCGGAATCGCCCAGCGGGATGGGGAGCGGCGGCGTCAGAAGCAGAATGGCAAAGAACGCCGCCAGCCAGCGGTGCGGACGAAGCAGCGTCCACCAGATTGCGGCCGCCGCCACGGGAGGCGCCGCCAGCGCAAGCTTGAACCATGGTCCCGGGGCGAGCGCGACCGTGGCGCTCCAGATGCCCAGCGCGGCCGGCAGAATGAAATCCGTTCGCAGCCGTTTTCCGGCGGGTAGTGCGGCTGCATTCATCGCATGTGATACACGTGTTCGGCGCGGGCCGCGACCGCGCGGCCATATCCGAACGCGGCCGCCAGCCAGGCGACCGACGCGACGATCGCCAGGCCCAGCGCCGAAATCAGAATCAATGGCACATTCGGCGACGACGGCCGCTCCGGCACAATTCCCGGATCGAGCACTTCCATCCGTTCCCCGCGGTATGCCATCGAGGCGCGAGCTTCCGTGAGCTGCGTGCGCGATGCCTCCAGATCTGTTCTCGCGAGGTCCTGTTCCGCTTCGAGCGAATCCCGGATCGGCCTCGCGCGCTCCAGTGCGGCGGCCTTTTCGGCAACCATGGCGTCGAAATGTTTCGCCTGTATGTCGAGGTCCTGAACCCGCGCCAGCGTCGCCGCCGTCTCGCGCGCGTTCCACGCCGCCTTTTCGTCGCCCGCCGGAAACGAGCCGGCCTGCGCCTTGAGATCCGCCAGATCGGTGCGGGCCTGCGCGAGCTGCCGTTCCGCATCGTACTTGAGTTCAGATGTGTTCTTCACGTCCGCGGTCAGGGCATCAATGGAAACTGTGTCATTCGAAGCGGCCGCTTTCCGAGCGACCTGCAGCCGCGCCTCCGCATGGGCGACATTCTCTTCCGCCTGCTTCACGGCGGCGTCGCCGGAATGCTCGTCGAGTGCGCGGTTCATCGCCACAGTCTGTTCGGCGATAAACCGGGCCAGCCGCTCGGCCTCGCGGGGTTCATTGAGCGTGGCCTGTATCTCGATCAGCCGCGTGGCCGCCGGCTTAGTGACAGACAGGACGCGTCGCTTAAGCGATTCCACACTCGTCTCCGGATAGCGGCGGCGCAGACCGAGCTCGTCGAAGGCGCGCAGGAAGAGCGTGTCGCTCGTCGCGAAGTTCAGATAAGTTTTCAGGGATTCCAGATAGACCGGACTCACCGCCAGCGCGGCGCGGGGGTCGGCGCTGGCCGGGGGCTGAATGATGAGGGTTGCCGTCGCCGTATAGCGCCTGGGCAACAGCGCCGCCGCCGCGCCCGCGATCACGAGCGCTGTGACGCACGCAATCGCTGCGACGCGCCATCGCGAGCGGAGGTAAAGAGCAAAATCAACCGCGTCAAATGGCCTGTTCATGCAAACGGGCTCCGATCGGGCCCATCGAATTGGACCCGGACCGGAGCCCGCGCGGAACACAGCCCTTACTGGACAGCGATGGTCGTGCTGCCCTTCGTCGTCAGGCCGCCAATCTGCACCTGGAAGGGCAGCGCGCCGCCCGTAACTCCCGGAGGCACCTTCATGTTGATCTGATAGACGCCCACGAAGCTCGACATACCGGAGTAAAGGACTTCCGCCGGTGCGTTATTCACGAGCACGGTCGGCGTTGTGGTCGTCCTCGCGATCACACCCGTCGAGGGAAGCTGCCCCGTTTGTACCGGGTTATCCAGCGGTCCCAAACCGCCGACGTAGACCAAAAGAACATCGCCGGTCTGGGCGGGGAATGCCTTGTACGTGCAGCTCGCGGGCAGCGGCGTCTGGTCGCATCCCGTGCCGAACGTATTTACCGGAGCCGCGAAGGAGGCATACCGCACGCTGTTCGGGTCCTGCGCGTTAATCGCGAAGGCATGGCCGTTGGCCTGATACACGCCGGGGCCGAACTGATTGATCGTGACGGCCATGGGCGCGGAGGACTGGCCCGCGGATGTCACCACCGCGTTCACTGTCCCATTCTGTCCGGCAGGCAACACGTCCCAGGGAATTTGCGCGTTGATCTGCCCCGGCGAAACGAATTGCAGCGCCGCATTGACGCCGTTAAACGTCACCGAAACATTGCCGAGCGTGGTGGAGAGCGTGACCGTATCGGTCACGGTGAGTTGCGTCGCCAGATTGTTGCCGAATATCGCGACGATATTGCCGGCGGAAACAGGACGCCCTACGCTGAAGTCGGCCGCGTCGATGATGCCGCCCTCGTTGATGACCGGCGCCTGGCCAAACAATGCTCCCGCCGCGATCAGACCGCCCCAAAAAAGTCCGGTTAGTCGTTTCATCTCATCCTCAGTATCCGGCAGAAAAAAACGGAAATGATGGTGGAGTTGTAAAAGAGTTGTAAACTGATCACTCGCGCGCGAGCTTTGCCAGAGTCTCCACCACTTCGGGATCGCGATTGGAATCGAGAAAGGCCGCGCGCTGCGCCTGCGACTTCGCCTGCATCTTCTCGCCCGATTGCGCGAGAAGATTCGCCAGCGTCCAGTGCGGTTTGAACCAGTTGGGCGATGCCTTGCTCGCCTCCAGAAGGCCCTGCCTCGTCCCCGCCAGATTGCGCTGTACGGCGCTGAGCATCGCGATGTTGTACCAGGCGTTGGCCGCGTCGTCATCGGTTTTCAGCGCGCGAGCGGCTGCCTGCAGGGTTTGCTGGATGCACCCCACGTAACTCGCGACATCCGTGCGTTTCTGGCATGCGAGCTGAAGCAAGCGGGAAGCATAGAGATCGTCCGCGGCGCCGGGAAGAGAGGCGCCCTGCACAGCGCGATAGGAAGCTTCACTCGGCTGCCCGCTGAATTGCTGCAGGCGAAATTCATAAACGCCGAAAAAGCCCGCGAAGATCAGAAATCCCGCGGCAAGAGGCGGCGCCCACAATGCGGCCAGCGGCGCCCGGCGTGTTCCCGCCGCTTCCGTCGCCGGACACTCCGCTACCAGCATCGCTAGCGCGAGAAAGCTCAGCAGTACGGGTCCTGAGGATGCCGCGCTGAACATCGACGCAACCGCGGAAGCGATACAGGCAGCGGCGAGCGGGACAGCCTTCACCGAACCGTTGCGCCGGGCGGTTGCGTAAGCGCGCCACGCGAGTACTCCCCACCCCATCAGCAGGAGCAGTCCCGGAATTCCCAGCGAGGTGAGCGCATCGAGCGCGAGATTGTGCGGCGATTCGTGGTGACGATCGGGAAAGAGCCGCGAGAGATCTTCCGATTGCCAGGGTGCGAAGGCCGTCAGATACGTCTCGGGACCGAAGCCGGTCAGCGGCCGGGCGGACGCCATATGCAGGCTGTCGCGCCACAGCAGAGGACGCGCTCCGCCGAGTGGTTCATCGCCGGACCACACCACGCGCGCGCGCAGCAGTGTGCCCGCGGGCGAAAAATAGAACGCGGCGCAAAGCAGGCACGCGGCTGTGGCCGCGACCAGATGTCCAGGGCGGACACGAAAGCCCGAACGCTCGGTCGCAATCAGGGAGGCCAGACCGCACACCACCCCGAGAATCGCCGCCCGCGTTCCGCTGAGGACGATCGCGCTCGCAATCGTCACCGCCGCACCGGTCGCGAACGCTTTCCAGACGCCGCTTTCGATCCGGCGGAGCGCGATCCCACAGAAGAATTCAATCGCGAGCCACCAGCCGAAATAGTCCGCATGCCCCATCGTTCCCGGCGGCCGGACGATGACGGAATCGCCCGCGTGCGCCTGATACGCGGCGACCGGCTGCAGGGGATCGAAACCGAAGTATTCGCAGATTCCGTAGATCGACGCCACGAAGCCCGCTGCCACCGCAATCCGCAGCACAGTGCGGAGGCCTTCGGGACGCGCGCTCAGACTGGCGGCCGCGAGCACCGCGATCACCAGGATGCTGGCTATCTCGACAAAGCCGAGCCGGCGCCATCCGGAACCGTAAATGGAAAACCACGGCCGCGATGAAGTCAGCGCGGTCACTCCGAACCACACGAGTTGGGCGCCGGCGAGAAGAACCAGCCATTTGCCCTCACGCCTTCGGCACAGCTCGGTGATTTCCCGCGGAAAGCCACGGATACGCGTGAGACTCACAGCTGCGGCGAGCGCCAGCAGGATGATTTTGGGGGCGAGATCGAAATGAAAGAAAAGACCGGGGGTGATCGCCAGTGGAATCGCGGCGGCGGTCAGGAGCCAGAAGAACAACATGAATCTTCTAAGACTCCGTGGCCGCCGCCCGCGGCACAAAAATCAATACTCAGTTCGGCATCAGAACCGTGTCCACCACATGAATCACGCCGTTCGACTGAAACACGTTGGACTGCGTGATCATCGACATGCCGCCCTTCTCATCCTTCAGCATGATGGACTTGCCGCGCATCATAGCCCACAGCGTGCCGCCCGAAACCGTCTTCAGCGTTGCGGTTCCGTTACCGGCCCTGATCTGTTTCGCCAGATCGTCGGCGGAAAGACGGCCTGCCACCACGTGATACGTGAGAACTTTCACCAGCGTGTCTTTGCTCTCCGGCTTCAGCAGATTGTCCACGGTTCCCTCGGGAAGTTTCCCGAAGGCGGTATTCGTCGGCGCAAATACGGTAAACGGTCCAGCTCCCGAAAGCGTGTCGACCAGGCCGGCGGCCTTCACGGCGGCAACCAGCGTGGTGTGATCCGCCGAGTTGACGGCGTTCTGGATGATGTTTTTCGCCGGGAACATCTCCTGACCGCCGACCACGGGATTTTTCGCGGCATAAACAGCGGACGCGAGCAGAGCCGCGCCTGCAAAGACCAATGCGATGCGTTTGTTCATTGAATTTTCCTTTCCCCTCTTGAACGGGGTTCACCCGGTATTACGGGAACGCCCCGCAATCGGATTGGAGCGAGAAAAGGAAATCTGAATCAGTGAATGCGGCGCAGCCGGAGCGCCATATAGGGCTTGCCCGGCAGTTTGATCGTCGACTTATCCGCGTAGGTTCCGGGCGCGGGCGTGATCGTCATCGCCCAGGGATCAATGATGTCGGCGTGATAATTGCCGCCCGGGGGTAGCTTGAGTTCGTATTGCGCGGGCTGATTGACGTCGAAATAGTACAGGTAATATTCGCCCTCGATCCCGGCGTTCAGATAGTAACGATCGGCGCTGGGATTCAGCCCGCCAGGCCCCTCTTCCATGATCTTTCGCAGGAACGCGAGACGCGCGGGACTCTCGCCGTGCAGCGTTCCGCCCTTCGACCACCACAGCACATCGTTCGGATCGAGATACGTCTCGCCGTGCCCCGCATACGCCCCGGAGACCGTTACCACCCAGAAGCGACGCACCATTTCCTGCGCGGAAATATTGCCCCAGCGCTTCGGGATGTTGCCTTCGTACTTCATTTCGTCGAAGACCACCGGCTTTTTGTATTCACTCAGCCACTGCGCGGTCTTATCGAGATCGGAGCTCTGCGCGCTCACGTGCGTGACCCACGGCTTGCTGTGGTCATACATCGGCCCGCTGTTGTGAATCGAACGCAGATGACTGTAGGGGTCGCTTTCCTGCACGATTCGGAAAAATCGGTCCCAGTCCGCCATGGTCTTCGACTTCATCAGGTCGTATTCATTCGCCATCGACCACCAGACATTTCGAAAGGACGAGAGACGCGCCACCACATATCGCAGATAGCGGTCATCCGCTTCCGGCGGCATTTTGGAATAGCCCCAGCGGTCGTACGGATGAAACAGAATCAGGTCGGCCTGGATGCCGAGCGCGCCCAGCTGATCGATCCGCTTTTCCAGATGCGCGAAGAACTCCGGATTGAAGCGAGTGAGATCGTTGTTGCCTGCGGCGTCGCGCGGGAAGGGATAGTACTGCGGCTCGTTTTTGTTGTAGTCGTAATTCTTGGGAAAGATGCACATGCGCATCTTATTGAAAGGCGCGCTCTTCAGCGTGGCGAGCGTTTGTTCCTCGAGCGCATCGCCCTGGTGGACCCACGCGTAGCTCGTGGTGCCGATCTCGTCATACGGTGTTCCATCGCCGTACGCGAAGTGGTAAACGTGACTCACCGAAACTGGTCCATGATTCGCGGCTGACGGCTTCACGCAGGTGAACACGCCGCTCTTGCCGTTCAGCGCGGAAATCTGGCTGTGTGTAACGTAGCTCCAGTCGCCCACCGTGTCCGGCATGAACCGGATCCGCCATGTCCCGTCGCCGTCATAGAATCCATCCACCGTGACGGTACGGTGCTCCATCGTGAAATCGGCTCGCAGCCCTGGCCCCATGTACGGATTGCCCATAACCGGGGCTTTCAGAGTGATTTCGAAGCGGTCCCAGCGCTCGATATTCGGACCGGCGGCGCAAAGGCAGGTTGCCGCGAGCAACGCGCAGACGAGGGATCGGATCATTACCGGCGATGTTAACACCGTTGTGACTCGTGGGGCGGAGCTTCGGCTCTGCCGTCGAGCTTCTGCTCGACGCGGGGCGCCGGAACATGCCGGGGCGCCATGCCAGGCCTAATCGAGGGCTTTCACCAAACCCGCCTCAATGAATTCGAGCACCGCGGCGGGCGTTGCCGCGCCATCCATCGTCAGGCGCAGGACGCCCGCGGGAGTGAACTGCGCGCCCCGCGTGGCCGCCACCAGCGACATCAGCTTCTCGCCATTCACAGACGTTTTTTCATGGAACTTCACGCTCAGCGTTCCACCCCGCCGATCGATCGCTTCAATGCCGATACGCTCCGCCATCGCCTTGATTGCCGAATACCGGATCAGATAGCGGATATCGTCCGGCACGGGACCATAGCGATCCGCCAGCTCCTGCTCGAGCGCCATGCGATCCGCATCGGTCGCGGTTTGCGCGATGCGCTTGTACGCGCGCAGCCGCTGGTTTTCATCCGGAATGTAGCCGGCGGGAATGCGCAGATCGAGCCCCAGGTTCAGCGCCGAATGAATTTCGGGCGCCACTTCCTCACCGCGCAGCTCGCGCACCGCATCTTCGAGCATCCGGATATACATATCGAAGCCGATCGCGTTGATGTGGCCGTGCTGCTCGCCCCCCAGCAGATTGCCCGCGCCGCGCAGTTCGAGATCGA
This sequence comes from uncultured Solibacteraceae bacterium, assembly GCA_964636715.1. GTDB lineage: Bacteria > Acidobacteriota > Terriglobia > Bryobacterales > Bryobacteraceae > BOG-234. The sequence goes on from CAZWTH010000326.1 coordinate 7,084, forward strand.
GCGCGGCGATACGGAAGCCGGCGCCGAGGTCCGAAAATTCCTTGAGCGCCGCCAGCCGCTTCCGCGCGACTTCCGTCAACTCAGTATCGGGTTCAATGAGCAGATAGCAGTAGGCGCGGCGGTTCGAACGCCCCACGCGGCCGCGAAGCTGATAGAGCTCGGAGAGCCCATAGCGCTCGGCGTGCTCGATGATCATCGTATTCGCGAGCGGAATATCGAGCCCGTTCTCCACAATGGTGGTCGAAACGAAAACGTCGTATTCGTGACGCATGAAGCCGAGCATCACTTTTTCAAGCTCTGCCTCCGCCATCTGCCCATGACCCACGCCGATCCGGATCTGCGGGAAGAGCTCCTGGATGGACGCCGCGCGCTGCCAGATGGAATCGATGCGATTGTGCACGAAGTAAACCTGCCCCCCGCGCGCCAGTTCCAGTTCGATCGCCGAACGCATGAGCTCCGGCGTCAGCGGCGCCACCGTGGTGTGAATCGCGAGACGGTCGCGCGGCGGCGTCTCGATCACCGACATATCGCGGATACCCAGCAGCGACATGTGCAGCGTACGGGGAATGGGCGTGGCGCTCATCGTAATGACATCGACGTTCGCGCACAACTCCTTCAGCCGCTCCTTGTGCTTCACGCCGAAACGCTGCTCTTCGTCGATAATGACGAGGCCCAGGTCCTTCCACTCCACGTCCTTCGAAAACAGCCGGTGCGTACCGAGCGCCACGTCGATCTTGCCCTCGGCCAGGTCTTCGAGACCCGTCTTGACCTCCTTCGCATTGCGGAACCGGCTGAACATTTCCATCCGTACCGGGAACGACTGGAAGCGTTTCTTGAAGGTCTCGAAATGCTGGAAGCAAAGCACCGTGGTCGGCGCAAGAACCGCTACCTGCTTGCCATCCCCGAGCGCCTTGAACGCCGCGCGCATCACGACTTCCGTCTTGCCATAGCCCACGTCCCCGCACAGCAGGCGGTCCATCGGCTGCGGACTCTCCATGTCGCGCTTGATGTCGTTGATAGCCGTCTTCTGATCCCGCGTCTCGGTGAACTCGAAGGCGTCCTCAAACTCGCGTTGCCAGTTACTGTCCGGCGAGAACGAGAATCCCTTCGCCAGGCGGCGGTGCGCGTAGATCTTCAGCAACTCCTCCGCCATATCGCGCATGCGGGCGCGAATGCGCGTCTTTGTGCGCGTCCACGTGGCGCCGCCCATGCGGTCGAGTTGCGGCTTCGTTTCGCCTTCGCCCCGAAAGCGCTGGATCAGATCCATCCGCGCGAGCGGTACGTAGAGCTTGTTGCCGCCCGCATATTCGAGCAGCATGTAGTCGCCTTTGGTATCGCCCTGGGCGATCTCACGAATCCCCAGAAACTGCCCGATGCCGTGCTCCGAATGCACCACGTAATCGCCGGGCTTGAGATCGAACTGATCGGCCGAAAATGCGCCGGCGCTCAGGCGCACCGGTTTGGCCGCGGTCTCCGGCGAATCGAAAAGATCTTCCGCGCCGAACAGCGTGAGCCCGGCTTCGGTGAAGACCGTCCCCCGCGCAATATCGCCGCGAATCAGCGCGGCGGCGGCGCTCGCGGGCTGGGCGCGCTCGCGCAGGTGTTCCGGAATGACGCTGCCGCCCAGATCGATCTGGTACGGAATCCCGTATTCGGTGAACACATCGGCGATGCGCTCGAGCTCGCCCGCGGTCGGCGCAAAGAAGGCGAGATGCGCGCCCGATTCAATCAGGGTTTTCGCTTCTTTGATGGCGAACTGCAGATTGCCGTGGAACGCAAGCGCCGGCCGCGTCGCGATGTGGAAGCTGTTCTCATCTTCCGCCGCGATTTCGATCAGCCGCAGCTCCACCGTGTCCCGCGCATGCGCGAGCGAGAGAAACGGCTCCCACTCGAGCATTCCCGCTTCCGCTTTCGCGTAACCGGGCATGCCTTCGAGCCGTGTCCAGAGCCGTTCCGCCGCGGCCTGCGTCAGTTCGGGCTCGTCCAGCACAACAATTGCGTTCGAAAAGAAATCGAAGATCGTCGCCTCGCGTGGCTGGAGAGCCGGCGCGAGGGTCTCCCAGCCCGCGAACGCCTCACCGCTCGCCGGCAGATCGACGCCCCGCAGCCCCGCTTCGCGCAAATGCTCCGAAAGCTCCGCCAGCATGGCCCGCGATTTCTGAAATTCGGTCAGCGGCTGCAGCACGCATTCGGTCAGCTTGTGAGTGGAACGCTGGCTCGAAGGATCGAAGCGGCGAATTGATTCGATCTCATCGCCGAAGAATTCAATGCGCAGCGGTTCGTCCTGCCCGGGGGGGAACACATCGAGAATGCCGCCGCGGATCGAATACTCGCCCGCCATCTCTACCGGATCGTGCCGTTCGTACCCGATGCTTTCGAGATGCGAAGAGAGATCGTCGAGCGGAATTTCCTCATGCAGCCTCAGCGTGAGGGTAAGTTGCCGATAGTATTCCGGGGGATTCACGCGCGTGAGCGCGGCCGCCACCGGCATCACCACGATTCCGGCTTTGCCGTTCGAAAGACGGTCGAACGCTTCGGCGCGCGCCGCCAGAATATCGGCGTGCGGCGACATCGCCTGGCCGGGCAGCACATCGAGCGCCGGTACGAGCAGTGGGGGCTGCGCCACTTCGAGCAAACCGCAGAAAGTGGCGATAGCGGGAAAAAGCGCCTCCGCCTGTTTGCTGCCATCCACCACCAGAATCAGCGGACGCCCCGTGGCCCGGTAAAGCAGCGCCGCGTAGGCGGCCTTCGCGGTGAGCGTAAGACCGGAAAGCCTTCGCGCCGGTTTTCCCACCGCGGCTGTCTGCTCCAGGCTTCGAATGAGCCCCTGCAATCCAGCGCTGCGCGCCAGACCGGCGAACAATTCTTCGATACGTGGATTTCGCATTCAGGCGTTGAACCGGTTGCGGCACTCTTCCGAACAGAAGTGATAGACCTTGCCGCCCGAAATCTTGCGAAGCGAGCTCGCAGCCGCCACGTAAGTTCCGCACACCGGATCCTGATGAAGCAGGGTGGATTCCGAAGGTTCGCCGGAAGAAGCGGCGCTCCGCGTGGAGGGAGCAGCCGGAGCGTTACGCGGTCCCTGGCCCCGGAATGCGCGCACCACGGCCTGAATCACGGACTGAAGGACCGAGATCGCCACGAAAAACAGAATCAGCCTGTAAAGAAAGCTGAACATAAAAACATAAAAAGGGGCGCCTGCTCGAAAGCGAGGCGCCCCGGTGATCGATCAGACCCTGATTTCTACTTGCCCTTCTTGTTCGACTTCGGGGCCGGCGCGTTCGGGTCCTTGTAATTCACGTTCACAGTGCTGCCCAGAGCCGCGATCAACTGCTTCGCGGAGTCCGCGTTCGGACCATCCGGCTTCAGCTGCACATATTTCTGGAGGGCCTCCACGGTTCCCGCGGGAGCCTGCATTTTGCCCGAAGCATCCATGGTCGCCTTGCCCATCAGGGTGGATCCCAGATAGAAGTAGGCTTCGGCGTAGTTCGGGTCGGCCGCAATGGCCTTCTTGAATTCATCGAGAGCGCCATCGGTCTGGCTGCTGTTCATCAGCAGCGCGCCGAGGTTGTAATGATACTTGCCGGCGCCCGCGGGGTCGAGTTCCACGGCCTTCGCCAGCTTCACCTTGGCGTCGTCCAGCTTCTTATCGGCCGCCAGAGCCAGCGCGTAATTGTTGTAGTTGCCCGCGTCTTCCGGCTTGAGTTCGATCAGCTTGTCATAAGCCGCGAATGCCTTCTGATAGCTCGCATCCGCTTCCGCCGAAGGGCCGCTCTTCGCCTTGCTCTGGTAGGCTTCGGCCAGGCTCGCCCAAACCGCCTGCTGCGTGGGCCCGAGCTCGGACGCCTTGGTCAGCTGCGTGATGGCTTCGTCCCAGTTCTTCGCCTCAAGGGCGTTCCGCCCCGCGCCGAACGCATCGTTGAGAGCCTTGTTCTTGGCGAGCGCTTCTTCCCGCTTCTTCTCGGCTTCCTGGTCGTCCTTGCTGGCCTTACCGCCGCCACTGCTCGCCGCGGGAGCCGGCGACAACCCTGCTGCCGGAGCCGCGCCGGCCGCCTGCGGGCCGGGCAGGTTGAAATCCAGCGGATCGCCGGTGCCGCCGATCGCCTCATATTTTTGCTTCGCCCGAAGCTGACCATCCACCGTCACCGTAACGATGTAGTTGGTGGGCTTCATCGAATAGATGTAATGGCCCTTCTTATCCGTTTTCGCCGTGATCTTGTTGGCCATTTCCGGATCTTCGAACTGGACGATTGCGCCCTGGATCGGCTTGCCGTCAGGGCCCTTCACTGTGCCCTGAACAAAGGCCGCCTGCGAAAAAGCGGGTAGTGAACAAATCAGCGCGGAAAATGCCGCGAGCATTAAAGGCTTAAACCGTAAAGACATGGGAGGGTCACCTCGACGTAAAGAGATCGTTCCGGACACTTCAGGATACTACAGTCATAGACGGCCCCGAGTGTCAAAAGGCTACAGGGCGGCAACGGTTCGGGGGCCGTGCGCGTCAGCAGGTACAATAGGTTCCAGATTCATGCGGATATTTGCACCCCTGCCCGGAAAGGCGCGCTTCTGCCTGGCGGCCGCCGCAATCGCTCTCCTGTCCGCGGGCTCCTGCCTCGCGCAGCCGGCGGCGGGCGAGACTCCGGGCGCCCCCGCCCCCCAGGGCGGCCTGATCTTCGGCACGACCACCAACGAAGTGATTGTGCCGGTGACAGTCACCGACACGAAGGGGAAATTCGTCTCCGACCTCGTCCAGAGCGACTTTCACATTTTTGACGAAGGCCGCGAGCAAAAAATCGACTTTTTCAGCCACGAACAATCCCAGCCCGTCGTCATCGGCTTTCTGATCGACATGAGCAACCGCATGAAGGTGCAGTGGGAGCGTTACAAAGAATCCACCTCCGAGCTGATGCGAAGCCTGCTGCCGGGCGATCCGCGTTACTCGGGCTACCTGATCACCTACGGAACCGATGCGGAATTGGCGGTCGACACGGCCAACGACCCCGAGGCGATGGTGCAGAAGCTGAATCGCGTGAAACCGGCGGGCGGCGCCGCGCTCTTCGACGCCCTTTATATGGCGTGCACGAATCGCAAGACCGTGCAGGGCGAGCCGTATCAGCCCCGGCGCGTCGTCATTATCATTGGCGACGGCCACGATTCCGCCAGCAAGAAGAGTCTGCGTGAAGTGCTGGAACTGGCGCTGCGCAACCAGATTACGATCTACGCCATGGATACGGTCGCGTTCGGCATGCACAACGACGATGAAGAGAATTTGCTCACGCTGACCTCGCAGACCGGCGGCCGGGTGGAAACGCCGCTCGGCGAAAAGATGTACAAGGACATCAGCGGCTACCTTTCCAATACGCAGGACGCCGGCAATTACGCCATTCAGGTGGGCGTGGGCGGCTACACGGCCGAAATCGGAAAAGCGCTTTTCAGCTCCGTGGCCGATCTTCTTGGCGAAATCACCACCCAATACGTCCTGCGCTATCACCCGGACTTTAAGACCGATTGTCCGCCCTCTCAGGGGATCTGCGAGGACACTTCGAAGAAGCAGTACCGGAAAATCAAAGTCAACGTCGGGCTGCCCAACGTCATTGTTCGCGCCCGCGACGGCTACTATCCGTTCGCGGTCCCCACACAGTAGAACAACCCGGCAATATTACCCCCTCCGCCCCAGGCAGATTTCCTCTTCCCCCCTTCCCCTGTAAGATAATTCCATGCCCGCCGCCCTGCTTCCCTTCCGCTCCGCGGCCGCCGCGCGCCGGGCCACATGGTCGCTGCTCGAAATGGCGCGCGCGGGTGGCGAACCGGAACCGCTCGGCATTCTGCTGGTGGATGAGGAATCGGGCGAACTGACTCTCCGATTGCGCGAACTCCGGTCAGATGAAGAAATGCCGGAGCAGGAAGAAGATTTCCTCGCGGCGCTTGGCCCGGACCTCGAAGCCAAAGCCCGCGAAGCGGGCGGCCAGGCGCTGCTGGCTTCGCTCGAAGACTCTCTCTCCGGGTTCCTGCGAATCGGCGAACGCCGGGCAATCTCGTATTCGGGCGATGCGCGCCACACGGTCGGCAGGCTCTTTGATGAACATGTGGACCGCGACGTTCGCCCGTTCGTCACTCATCTGCCGCTCTACGCTCTGCGCGCCGCCGCCACAAAATTTGGCGACGAGTTCGACCCCGAACAGGTGAGTGAGCCGCTTTCCTGGATGCGGACGCCGGCAGGCTTGCGCCTGCAGGAGGGTATGTTCATCGCCCAGGTCACCGGCCGCTCCATGGAGCCGTTGATCCCGGATGGTGGCTATTGCGTCTTCCGCGCACCGGTAGTGGGTTCGCGCCAGGGAAAACGGCTCCTGATCGAACAGACCGGCGGCCAGGGCGCCGATCCCGCCAGCCGCTACACGGTCAAGCGCTACACCAGCCGCAAGACCGAAAACGAAGACGGTTCCTGGGAACACGCGGCCATCCGGCTCGAACCCCTGAATCCCGAATTCGAAGCCTTCGACCTCGCGCCCGGCGATTTCCGGGTGATCGCCGAATTCATCGGGCTTTTGTAAGATGGCGTTGCTGTAAGGTCCGGATTTGATCCGTCCCGTTTCATTCCGGCGCGCCCTCCTTGCCTGGTACGATCGCGTCAAGCGCGACCTCCCCTGGCGCAGCGCCTCGCCCGATTTCTACCGCGTCTGGCTTTCCGAAATCATGCTGCAGCAGACGCGCGTGGAAGCCGTCATTCCTTATTTCGAACGCTTCCTCGAGCGCTTTCCCGACGCGCAATCGCTTGCCTCCGCGCCGGAGCCAGCCGTCCTTGCCGCCTGGAGCGGACTCGGCTATTACAGCCGCGCGCGTAATCTGCATCAGGGCGCGAAACAGGTGGCGGCGGGCAACGCCCCCACCGGCTATGAAGACCTGCGGGCGCTCGCGGGCATCGGACCCTACACTGCGGCGGCGATCGCGAGTATTGCCTTCGGCCAGCCGCACGCGGCGGTGGACGGCAACGTGATGCGCGTGGTGAGCCGCATCACGGGCGACGCCGGCGAGATTTCCTCGCCCATCACGAAGGCCCGCTTCACCGAAGCCGCGCAGCTTCTGCTGGACCCCACCCGCCCCGGCGATTTCAATCAGGCCATGATGGAGCTCGGCGCTACCGTCTGCATTCCGCGCGCCCCCCGTTGCGGCGAATGCCCGGTGGCGCGATTCTGTGAGGCTCGCGCCACGGGCCGCGAAACCGAACTTCCGGTCAAACTGAAGAAGAACGCCGCGCGCGACGTTCCGCTCGATCTCGCCCTCCACCGCAATGGTTCGGAGCTCTTTCTGATCCAGCGCGCGGCGGCGGAGCGGCGGCTCGCCGGATTCTGGGAACTCCCCTCAAAAACACTCTTTCCGCGCTGGCGAGGCCGGCTGGTGGCGGAATTCACCCACCAGATCGTCAACGACCGATTCCGGATTTCTGTCTTCGAAGGTCCACCGCCCAGGACCCTTCCCGCCGGCCAATGGTTCGCCACGGCCGACCTGGACACCATCCCTCTCACGACCGTCACCCGCAAGGCCCTGACCCTCTCCCGGAACAGAACTAAAGTCCCAGCCAAAATTGCCGGGTAATACCACCTTCGCTGAATCGGAGGTATAGATATTTCGCTTCGGCGGGAATAATCTGGGTTTTCTCCGCGATGCGGTTCTGTCTTCCAGCGCTGGCCCTGCTCATCGGATTTGCTGCGTTCCCGGCGTTGGCCCAGATTTCCGGCGGCGCCGGCAGCCCTGTCTATTCCTCCGCCAGCATCGTCAACGCCGCCACCCAGACGCCCATGGCTTTGGCCCCTAACACCATCGCCACCATCTACGGGACTGATCTCGCTTTCTCGATTCGCGCCGCCGCAATCTCAGATGTCGCGGGAGCGGCCATGCCCACCGAGCTCGATGGCGTTCAGGTGTGGTTCAACGCGCAGCCTTGCCCTTTGTTCTACATTTCGCCTTCTCAGATCAACTTCCTGATCCCCTATCAGGTTGGGGCAGGGGCCGCGTCGATCATCGTGGCCAACAACGGTCATGCCGGGTTTCCGGCGGCTATTCAGATCCATAACACTTCGCCCGGCCTGTTTCTGTGGGCAAACAACCAGCCGATAGCGGTCCATCTCAGCGGAGAACTCATTTCCGATTTGTCGCCGGCTCTGCCAGGCGAGATTATCGTGATGTTCGCCGCCGGACTGGGCCACACAATGCCGGACGTTCCGGGGGGCCAGCTGGCGGTGGCGGGCTTCCCGATTCGGCTGGCCCAGCAATTCCAGGTTCTGTTCGATGGCGTTGCCTGCCCGCCAGCCAGCATCCTGTACGCAGGTCTCGCCCCGGGTTTCGCCGGGCTCTACCAGATCAACCTGCGGGTGCCTTCCGATGCGCCGCCGAACCCGGAAATCCAGCTCACCGTTGGCGAAGACGCCAGTCCTGGGTCGATCCGGCTGGCCATTCAGCCGTTTTGAGGGCGCTGCACGCAACGCCCGGCGCGTCCAGTAAACAAGACCTGAAGATCCGGTGTTTTCACTTACAATAAAGTTAGAGATTCTCATGCTTTCCCGCGCTGGTTTCCTGTTCGCGCTCGCCACTCTTCCCACCCTTTACGGGCAGGAGGCAGCCGCGCCCGCGGCGGGCAACACAGCCGCTCCCCAGACTTACACGATTCAGACCGGCACCCGCATCCCGCTCGCCCTGATCAGCAGCGTGAGCACCAAAAGCTCTTCGCCGGGCGACCGCATTTATCTGGAGACGGCATTCCCCATCGTCAATGGCAATCACATCGTGATCCCGACCGGCAGCTATGTCACGGGCACCGTCACCGAAGTGAAGCGTCCCGGCAAAATCAAAGGCCGCGGTCAGCTCTATGTCCGGTTCGATTCGATCACGCTTCCGAACGGCGTGACGCGCGAATTCCGCTCGCGGCTCGGCTCGGTGGATGCGCGCTCCGGGGAAAAGCTGGATCAGCGCGAAGGCCAGGTGATCGCCGATTCCAACAAGGGCGGCGATGCGAAAACGGTGGCGACAGGCGGCATCAGCGGCGCTTCGGTCGGCGCCATCGCGGGTTCGGCCGCGGGTCACGCCGGTTCCGGAACTTTAATCGGATCCGCAGCGGGCGTTGTGGGCGGACTCGCCGCGGTTCTTTTCACCCGCGGACCCGACGCCGAATTGAGCAAGGGCAGCACGGTCGAAATGGTTCTCGACCGCCCGCTCACTTTCGCCGCGGACGAAGTGAACTTTACATCCACCGCTCCCGGTCACTACGCCGATGGTCCCGCGCCTCAGCCCGCGCACAACAATGCCGGTTCCCTGATCCCCGGCCGGCGTCCTCTGTGATCGCTACAAAAATAACCCGGAGAGCGCGGTAGCAACTCCCGCAATGGCGCCGATCAGTCCAATCGCCGGAAAAAGCTTCGACCGCGAAATGAAGTAGAGCGACGTCAGCACCAGCCCGATCTCCAGCAAGCCTTCGCCGAAATCGTAACGCAGCGCGCGATTCTCCACGCGCGTCGCTTCCTCGTCGCGCGCCTTCGCCGTGGCCTGCGCGGCATCGGAATCGGCGGCGTATTTCTTCTTCTGGGCCGCGTATTTGTCCAGCATTTTCTGCGCATCCGGACCCTTCGCGTCCAGCGCGGCAATCAGATCTTCGCCCAGCTCCAGGCTGTGAAACTTGATGCGCTTCGATTGGTAGTAGGACCACTGATCGTTCGCATCGGACTTCATCAGCACAGCGTCGGTATGGGCGCGATGCGACACGATCGTCACGACCGCAAGCAGCACGGCGATCACCGACGCGAGCACGCCGATCCATTTGCCTTCTGGATCCGACGATTCATGGTGGGTATGGATTTCCAGTTCAGCCATGGTTTTGAACCTCCCGGAAAAAGTGCCGGTTTCTTATTCTAGGCAGAAGTATTCTAAGCAGAGGATGCAGTCTCACGAACATTGGATGCGCCGCGCCCTTGAGCTGGCGGCCGAAGCGGAAGCTTCGGCCGAGATTCCGATCGGCTGCGTGATTGTGACGGCTGGCGAAGCCATTGCGGAAGCCCGCAACTCGCCCATCGGGCTGCTCGATCCCACTGCCCACGCCGAAATTCTCGCGCTGCGGCAGGCGGCGCTGGCGGCGCGGAATTACCGGCTCGAAGACGCCACGCTCTACTGCACGCTCGAACCGTGCGCCATGTGCGCCGGCGCCCTGGTCGCCGCCCGCATAAAGACGCTGGTTTTCGGCGCCCGCGATCTCCGCTTCGGCGGCGTGCGCAGCAAATTTCAGATCGCCGATTCGCCGCTCCTGAATCACCGCGTGGAAGTTGTGGAAGGCGTCTGCGGCGCGGAAGCGACAGCGATGCTCCAGCGTTTCTTCGCCGCCCGCCGCCCCTGATCATATTCCCGCCGCGATCTCCGGAGGCTTGCGCTCCACCATCGCGTAGAGCGCCGGCAGAACCAGCAGCGTCAGGATCGTCGCCGATACCAGCCCCCCGATGATCACGATCGCGAGCGGTTTCTGCACCTCAGACCCAATCCCGTGCGAAAGCGCCATCGGCGTCAGGCCGAGCATCGCGAGCATGGCCGTCATCAGCACGGTACGAAGCCGCGTCATCGATCCCTCCACCGCCGCCTCGCTCCCGCTCATTCCTTCGCCGCGCAGCTCATTGAAGTGGCTCACAATGACCACGCCATTCAGTACCGCCTGTCCGAACAGCGCGATGAAACCGATCGCCGCCGAAACGCTCAGCGGGATCTGCGTCACATACAGCGCGACAATTCCGCCCACCAGCGCGAACGGAATATTCGAAAGAATCAGCATCGCGCTTTTCACCGAACCGAACGCGTTGAACAGCAGCAGGAAGATCAGGAAAATGCTGATCGGCACGATCACCTGCAGCCGCGCCATGGCGCGCTGCTGGTTCTCGAACTCACCGCCCCAGCGGACGTAATAGCCCGCCGGGAACTGGACCTTGTCGCGTACGCGCTTCTGCATATCCGCCACCACGCTGCCCATATCCCGGCCGCGAATGAACACGCCAATCGACGCCAGGCGCTTGCCGGATTCGTGCGCAATATTCATACTGCCGTTCTCGATCTTCAGCGTCGCCACATCCTCCAGCGGAATCCTCTGACCGCGCGGCGTATCTACAGGGATCCGCCCGATCGTCGAGATATCGCGCCGCTCATCCTCCTGCAACCGGACGACCACCGGATACTTCTGCTCGCCTTCCCATATCTCCGTCGCTTCTTTGCCGCCAACCGCCGTTTGGATCACGCTCTCCACATCCGCCACGTTGAGGTCGTAACGTGAAGCCCGCTCCCGGTCAATGGCGATCTGCAGTTGCGGCACTTCTCCGTCGCGGTCGATAAAGGCCCGCGCAACCCCCGGCACTTTCAGTACCGTGTCGAGCACCTCGCGCGACTTCGTCTTGAGCTGATCGATATCGTCGCCGAAGACTTTCACCACCACCTGACCGTCGATCTGCGAAATACTTTCCAGAATATTGTCGCGGATTGGCTGCGAAAAGCTTGGTTCATAGCCAGGCACCTTCTGGAGCGAGTCCTGAAATTGCGTGAGCAGTTCGTCTTTGGTGATCTTCCTCTTCCACTGATCCGGCGGATAAAGATCCACGAAGATTTCCGCCATATTGATCTGCTTGGGATCGGTGCCGTCTTCCGGACGCCCGGCTTTTGAGACGACGTTCTTCACTTCCGGAAACTGCCGCAGGATGGCGCGAACGCGCGCGCATTCGCGAACGGCTTCCGTCACGGAAATACCGGGCGGCAGCGTCAGATTCACCCAGACCGACCCTTCATTCAGCTCCGGAAGAAATTCGCTCCCGAGGCGCGTGGCCACCACGAAACTGCCGCCCAGCGCCACGATCGCGACAATCAGAATCGGCCACGGCCGTTTCACCGCGGCCGTCAGCACCGGCCGGTAGAGCTTCTTGCACATTCTCACCACGAAATTCTCGCCGTGCGGTACGCCTTTGCCGAGCAGGAAGTACGCGAGCACCGGCACCAGCGTCAATGAAAACAGCAATGAACCGATCAGCGCCGAAACAATCGTGTACGCCATCGGCGCGAAAATGCGGCCTTCCTGCCGCTGCAGCGTGAAGATCGGCAGATGGGCGATGATGATGATCATCATCGAGAACATGGTGGGCCGTCCCACCTGCGACGTGGCTTCGATGATGGCCCCGCGCACGCTGAGCTTGTCCGTCAGCTTTCCGGCGCGTTCTGAGAGCTCGCGGAAAATATTCTCCAGCACAATCACCGCGCCATCCACTACAATGCCGAAATCCATCGCGCCCAGCGAAAGCAGATTCGCCGGCAGATTGCGCAGCTTCAGACCGATGAACGTCGAGAGCAGCGCCAGCGGGATGATCACCGCCACGATGGCCGCCGCTTTGAAGCGCCCCAGGAACAGATACAGCACTATCGTCACGAGACACGCGCCTTCCACCAGGTTTTTGAACACCGTGTGAAGCGTCGTATCGATCAGGCTGCTGCGATCGTAGAACGGCTCGATCGAAACGCCCTTCGGCAGAATCGAGGTGTTCAGCTCATTGATGCGGTCCTTCAAAGCCTTCAGCACTTCGGAAGGATTTTCGCCCTTGCGCATCACCACGATGCCGCTCGTGATCTCGTTCTCTTCATTCATTCCGACCGTGCCCTGGCGCGGCACGGAGCTGAGCGAAACATCGGCCACATCGCGCACGAGCAGCGGCGTTCCGCCGTGTTCATCCAGAATGATGTTCCCGATATCGTCGGGCGAGTGCAGCAGGCCGATCCCGCGAATCAGATACTGCTGATCGCCCTGCTCCAGATAACTGCCGCCGGCGTTCGCGTTCCCCTTCCCCAGCGCATCCAGCACCTGCTGCATCGGGACGTGATGCGCCTGGAGCTTCAGAGCATCCACATTCACCTGATACTGCTTCATGAACCCGCCGAGGCTCACCACGTCCGCGACCCCCGGCACCATTTTGAGATTGCGGGCCACCACCCAGTCCTGCAGCGAGCGCAGATAAGTCGGATCCGGACTCGGACCCTTCAGCCGGTAACGGTAAAGCTCGCCGATCGGCGTCGAGAGCGGCGCAAGCTGCGTATCGGCGCCGGGCGGCAAATCCACGTCGCGCAGCCGTTCGAGCACAAGCTGGCGCGATTCATTGTCGGTCGCCTTGTCATTGAACGTCACGATCAGAAACGACAGCCCGAACTGCGTATGCGAAAACATGCGCACGGAATTCGGCAGTCCGCTCAGGGCGATTTCGAGCGGCGTGGTCACCTGTTTCTCCACTTCTTCCGCCGCATAACCCGGATAGAGCGTGATCACGGTGACCTGCGTATCCGTCACATCCGGAAAAGCTTCAATCGAAAGATTCTGAAACGCGTACAGTCCGCCGAGCAGAAACAAACCCGTCAGCAAAAAAACAAACAGCGGCTGATTCACCGCGAACGTCACGAGCCGGCGGATCATTTATCGCCCTCTTCCTTCTGGTTCGCCTGCCGGAAATTCACCAGCAGCGCGCCGTCGGTCACCACGCGATCGCCCGCGCGCAGCCCCGCGGTGACGCGCAGCCGCCCCGGTCCGTCGGGCGTTGCGGTAATGGGGGTTTTCACGAAAGTGCGATCCGCCGTTTGCAGAAACGCGTAGCCCTGCGTGCCCTCCACCAGCATGGCCGTCGCGGGAATCGTCAGACCGGCGGCGGTACCGCCCAGATCGAAGCCGGCGGTGATGAACATCTCCGGTTTCAGCAGCCCCTTGGGATTCGGGACCAGCAGACGGACCTTCATCGTGCGGCTGTCCGCGTCAATCTTTTCGCCGATCCGTTCGACCGTTGCATTGAAACGCCGCCCGGGATACGCGACCGCAGTGATCTGGGCGTGTTGTCCCGGA
>CAZWTH010000327.1:0-36819 GCA_964636715.1 uncultured Solibacteraceae bacterium
GAATCCCTCAACTCAAAGATTCAGTGGGTGAAATATACCGCCCGCGGCTTCCGCAGCACCCGCAACTTCGTAACCGCCATCTACTTTCACTGTGGCGGCCTCGACCTTATGCCGTCCACCCACTAAATTGCCAGAATGCCCTATTTTTACGGGCAATTATTTCGTAATTGCGGCTGTCCCGTCACCACGGTATCGATGCAGGGAATCGCGCTGAGATAGGCGTACATCGCCGCCATTTCCTCATGCGTTTTGTCCTGGAATTCCGGCCACGGCATCACCTGCAGCAAATTCCCATCGAACGGATAGGGCACGCAACTCGCGGTCTGCGCCGTTCCGGACGGACACGTTGGATGGAGGTGATCGAAATCCTTACCCGTTTCGAGAATGACGATGAACTCGTAAAGCGAAAGGCCCGCCGGTTTACCGGTTATATCAGGGGTCAGATTCCGCGAATAGATGTGCAACGGACTGTCAGGCGCCGGGTAAGGACCGAAGTCCTGGCCGCCGCCCAGATACGTTGCCGGGTTCACTTTTTTCGGCATATGAACGGTCTGACTCGGAGGTGCGAAGAGATAAGGGTTCCCATCCCCGGTAAATTCCGTCTGCGGACCCGCTGAGTGGCAACCATTGCAGTCGCCGGTATTCACGAGGTAACTGCCCAGGCCCACCTGATCGCGGTCCCGGCGCGTCATGTTCAGAGGCACTGGCGCGATGCGTAAGCCAATTAAAACTTTCTCCCGATCGATATGATCGTCTCCCCGATCGCGGTCGCCCCAACCGTCCGCCCGCCCAGGCAACGAGACCAAAGTCATCACTCCGCCCGCCATCAAAATAAGCGCAGCTCCAGTCGCCATTCTTTTCGCGTAGTATGCCGACATTTATCCCTCCTTGTGGGATCATTCCCGGATGATGAGAATGTTGGGATTGTAAGCGATTCCTGCGCGACGGCCACTACGCAAAACGACGAGTAGCTGTTGGGTCGAAACGCACGCGCTACGCCTGGCTGGCCGCCTTAACAGGCTGCGGGGAACTTCGTACTGTTTCCGCCGCTCCAGAAGCAGGCGCTGTTTTCGCCGCCCTCAAATCGGTGGAAAGCGCCGCGCCGGCCTCGGGCATAACAGATTCCGGCAGAATAGCCGCACGAATTGCCTGCGACGTGAAGCCTAGCAGCACCAGTTTCTCGATGCTGATCATGCCGCCATTCTGCACCTGCGTGACAGCCACGGTCACCACCGGAACCAGCGCGGTAATGACCGCGTCGATAATCCCGCGGATTGCGCGGCCGCTCGCGTTGGCAGTGCTCGTCACCCGAATTTCGGCCCTGCCTTTTTCCGGCGTGGCCGATTTGGAGATCGCAAGCTCGTTGCCCGCGGAATCGTAGATCGCCGGCGTTACGGTGAAATGCCGCCAGGAGGGGATGTACTGCATGCTCCACCCTTCCTCCCAGCTCTCGTCATGCGTGTAGCTATCCACGATCTTCCAGTAACAGCGGAATGCGTCGCGGGCGCACGAACAATTCAATGCCTTCTCGCGGAACAGGAAGGCGAACTGCAGCACGTCCTGATTGCGCACGCTCGGCGGCTCCCACAGCGTGTCCCACAAACCGTTCTCGAGCGACCGGCGAATATCGTCTTCCGAAATTCCTTCTGAGAGATATTGCAGCGCCGCCTCCACTTTGGAAATCACGATGGGGTCTTTGGATTGCAGCTTTTCCTGAATCCACGCGTCGAGTGGCGGATCTTTGGCGAGAAGACTTTCGATTTCGACGGCAAACACCACAATCCGGAGCTTGACCGCGATCAGGTCCCGGAAGACCAGTTCTTCGTCAGTCCATCCGGCCTGCGGAGCGGACGCGGGCGTCTCGGCGAGAACCTCGGCCGCGCCATTGATCCTGGCGATATATTTTGCCGCCTTCGTCCGGAAGACATCCTGACTCAGTTGCCGCCGAAGCGCATCCAGACGCGTGTTCAGCCCTTTCACAAAGTCATCGGGTGAATCGCCTCCGGTTTCGAGATCGCGCAGGATGGCGGTAGCGTTCGCTTCTTCGGCGTCCGTCAGCAACTGGCGCGAGAGAATCTCCCGAAGGGTGCTCAACTGATCTTCCCGGTCGAACACGCTGGTGGGCGCGTGCGACAGCGCGTCACCCGAGAGGAACCCGGTGAGCACGTCGGAAAAACGCTCCGTGAGAGCGAGGCGCGATTCGATTCTCGGCAACAACATCTCGAGACGGCGAATCTCCCCGGAGTTCCCGCAGAGCACAACCCGATCCAGATTGAATACGGAAATCGACTGACTCACCTTCGGGATGCGTATGGGGCGGCCAATAACCCGGACCGCTCTCGAAGGAGTCGAATCGGGCTCGCGAATCCCGAGCGCTTCCGTGACGCGCGCAATTTCGTTCTGGCATCGGGTATAGAGACGATTGCCGACCGCGCTGTTGATAGCCCGCAGCCGTTCCCGGAAATCATCGATTTTGGCCTCCATCTGAAGGCTGCGGCGGAAATTCGGGATGATCACCTGCGCCAGCATGAGAAGCACGGCGCCCACCGTGATCCAGATCAGAACCCGAATGAGGTTATAGACAACCTGCGGGACCCACGCCGTCGCGGCGTCGAGAGCGTTCGAATAAACATTGAGCTGCAGACCCGCATCCAGTTCCTGCGCCGGGTCTTCCTGCCCGAAGATCAACTGCAGTTGCGCTCGCCTCGGGTCGGAGCCCGTGAACAGATGAAGCGGGTTACGCCACCACCGCGGAATATAAATCCGCAAAGGGACGCTTCGCGTGGCGGGAATCCGAATCTCCGGCAACTTCGCCGGGTCTTCACAGTCTGTTCGAAGTTGGCCCTCCGGATCCAGACCGCACAACGCTTCCGTTGCCGATACAACGCGCCATCGTAGCTGCACCGGAACCGTATCGGGATTGTGAATCCAGATCACGCCCGGTTGATCCCGCGGAATGTCAATTTTGGAAGGATACAGACCGACGCCCCGTCTCAACTGGTAAGTGACAGTAAATGGCTGCGGATGGGGCTGGCTCTTCGACGCCGCGGCGGCGTCGAAAGTGAACGGCAGCAGAGCGTCGCCCCAGAAGAACACCCTGGAGAGGCTCACCTGTAACAAGCCATCCTTCCGCTCCACGTCGACCACCGGTTGCGGCGAGAGTGGTTTGTTGTTTTTGTCCGTGATCACGCCAACGCGAGGCGTAGCGTTGGCGGGAGCATGATCGGGAAGAGTGAATTCGAGAGCCTGGGCGTCTGTTTTGACGTCGAGAACAGTTACCTCGCCGGTGCGCGTCTGCGCGCAGACGGACGAAGCGATCAGGAAAGCCAGGATTATCGGTTTTGACAGGATCATCTGTGCGCCGTCTCGGGCGATTGCCTGCCATTATGCTTCTTTATATTTTTCCTGGCAATTCGGATTGTGTTGTGGCGCACTCACGTCTAACGAAAGTTAATTCGCTATCGTGCTCTTCTGTACGCTGTCGATCGCGGCGCCAGGTTTTCGAAGCCAGACGTAGCAATGGTTCCCGATCCGTCCAGCTTCCGGAGCATGCAGCAATAACCGATCGAGATAGCGCAGTGGAAACAACACCCACCCCAGCGCAACATGCGCGATCGCGCGCCAGATCCGCGATGGAAACAGCAGCTTCACGAATTCGATTCCCACTACAAGCAGCGTCGCAGTCGGACCCGTACGCCAGCCCTGCGCCACCACCTCAAGCGGCCCGGCCAGTTCCTTCAGCCCGTCGATCGTGAACCGCCGGTAATCCTTCGGATATTCGTGGAATGGATGGCAAAATGGCGTCACCAGGTGAATATATCCGCCGGGCGCCGTAACCCGGATTATTTCCTGCATCGCCGCGACGGGATTGCGAACATGTTCGAGCACTGCGTCGCACTCCACGCAGGTGAAGATATCGGAAGGAAACGGCAAAGTCTCCACATCCCCGGCGACTGTCACGCCAGGCACGGCGACGATATCGAGGTTGACATAACCAGATACCTGCCTCCCCGCGCCGCCGATATAGAGATTCCATCGCCCAAGAGGAAAATTCCTGGGCTCGGCCGGATTCAGGATCAGCGGCAGCGGCGGCTCAATGAGGCGCCTCAGACGATGGGTCCAGCGCCGCGAGGCTCTTTCCCGATAACGCGCCGCAAGCTCTTGTTCGGGTGAGTTTTCGACCTCCGGTTGCGCTCTCAAGGGACTACGTATAGCACGTCCCGCCCGTTATTAATTCGCGGTCGCGCTCTTCTGTACGCTGTCGATCGCGTAGTAATCCACCGCCGTCTTCTCCGAACGCACATCCAGCCCGATCTGCTGCCGGAGGGCCTCCAGCAACAGCGTCTGATCGACCGGACTCGGATGATTCTCATCCGGCGTCAGATCGAGCTTGAAATCATACTCTCCATCCATGCCCGTGCGATTCACGATTACCCGGTCCATCCGCCGCGCGAATACGTCCGCGAGTTGCGCGAGGGTATACCGCGTCGCGTCGATGTGGAAAACTCCCGGCTTCTGATCCGGCCCCGGAGTCATCGCGAATCGCATGTCATGTGTTTCGCCGTCCTTCGGGGAAAACAGCTTCGGCGCATTCTTTCCCACTGAAATCACGTACGCCGGCATCTCCTTCGATTCGCGATGGAGTTTCAGCCCGAACCGCGCCGCGAGCAGCGTCCGCGCCATTTGTTTCATCTCGTTTTCGGTGGCATCGTGATCAGCCTTTGCGACCACATCGAACCGGTCGCTCGAAAGCCATCCGGGCCCATCGGAATGCTGCCACGGCTGCATCCCGTACGCCCACTCCATCAGAAACACAACCGTCGTCGCGCGCGCCGTGAACCGGCCCCCGGGCGTAACCCAGTTCGTAATACCGGTATGCTCCATGGGCGGCGCTGGCGTGCCGGGCGGGCACGGAGTAATGGACGCAACTTCGAATGCCGGCTCGGCGCCGCGAGAATGAAAAGCGAATACCGCCAAAGCTGCGGCGATGAAAATTCTGGTCATGAAAGCTCCTGAACAGAATTACCGCCTGGCGCCGAAAGGAATCGAGAACTTTTGCGCTACTTCTCCGAATACGCCCGCAGCCAGCCCAGAATCTGCGGCCACCCCTGATGGCTGGTGCGCGCCTTCTCCGTCGTCAGCCCGGAATGCGTGAGCCGAACCGTGGTCACGCCGTCTTTCTCTGTCAGGTCGAAGCGCACCACGGTCTCCAGCGCCTCCTCCTGCCAGTCCGGCAACCATGTGAATTCCAGCAGATGGGGGCGCTCGATCTTCCGGTACTCACCTTTGATCACGAATGGACGTCCGCCCATCCCGCTGCCGCGCATCGCCCACTTCCCGCCAGGCTGAAGGTCGGATTCCATCTCCTTCGCCTGAAACCGGCCTTCCGCGCCCCACCACTTCACTCGCTCCGCCGGATTGGCCAGCGCATCGAACACGCGATCCGCAGTCGCCTGAATCGTAATCTCCTGAACGATTGCGTCTGTGGAATTCATCGGCTCTCTCCCTCCACGTAATTCCTGAGACCACGCAGGCTTTCGCCCCACAGTTCCTCATACTCGCGCAGCCAATTGCTGACGGCGGCGAGCGGCCGGGCATTCAGACGGCAGATGTGCGATGCTCCCTGCTTCTCGGCCGACACCAACCCGGCCGTGCGCAGCAATCGCAGATGTTTCGAAATCGCGGGCCGGCTCATCCGGAAATTGCCGGCAAGATCCCCGACGCTCCGCGGTCCCCGCCGCAGCAGTCCCAGAATTTCTCTGCGCGTGGGATCGGCAATCGCCCGGAACGGCGCGTTCGCGGCCCTGCGTCTTGCGGTAACCATACGGTTACCAATAAGGTAACCAATCAGTTACCGGTTGTCAAACCGATCTACTTCAGCTTGAGGGTCTTTTTGAGCCAGGCGATCATCTCCGGCTTATAGTGCTGCTGATCGGGATCCTTCCAGCCGCCCATCCCATGCCCGCCCGCCTCGATAGTGACGATCTCGCACGGCGCGCCCACCTGATGCATCGCCGCGCACATCAGCGTGGATTGCTCATACGGAACCTGATCGTCGCGCGTCGCGTGAATCTCCAGAAACGGCGGCATCCCTTTATGCACGGCGTTGATGGGCGAAAGCTCTTTCAGCTTTGCGTAGCTGGCCTCATCGTAGCCATCCACGCCGAAGAACCAGATTCCCCCGCCCTTCGCCTGGTGCGCGCTGATGGATTTCATATTGAACCGCGCCGGGTATTGCGCCCGCTGCCGCGCGATCTTTTCGTAGTCCGTCGGCCCATAGATATCCACCACCGCCGCCACCTTCGTCGCGGGTGTCTCATGCGTGGCCGCATAATCCACCAGATACCCCCCGGCCGATTCGCCGCTCAGCACGATCTTCGAAACGTCCACCTTATAGGTCTTCGCATTCGCCTTCACCCACTTGATCGCGGCATCGATATCGTCCTTCGCCTGCGGAAATTTGAATTCCGGCCCCATCCGGTAATCGATGCTGAACCACACGAATCCCGCATCGGCCAGGGGCTGGAATGTGGGCGACATGTTCGTCGCGCGATTCCCGCCATCGAATCCGCCGCCATGCACCAGAATCGCGGCCGGGAACGGCCCGGCTCCATCCGGCACATGCAGATCGAGCAGCAGCGCGTGGCCGTCCGGTTTGGCGAATTCCACTCCTTTCTGATCGAGCGGAGCCGCGGTCAGCGCGGCGGCAAACAGAATGGCGAAAATGGCGGTTCTCATCTCCGCAAATTGTAGCGCGAATCGGTACTCCAACGAAAAATAAAAGGGGTATCATCTCTTAGTAATGCGAATCGATATCCCCTCGCCGCGCACGCTGCGCGTCGCTATTGCTGCGGCCGTCACCCTCACGGGCGCCGTCCTGATGACCGCTCAGAACCGCATGGCGTTCACTCCTGTCGCAAAGGACGGTCACGTCGCCCTCGGCCTCGCACTTCGCAAGCTGAGCGTTTCTGGGACCTTCATGCAGGCCCCCGCACATCCCGATGACGAGACCAACGCGTTGTTCGCGTATTTCGGTTACGGCATGGGACTGCGCGTGATCGATCTCCAGAATAACCGCGGCGACGGCGGCCAGAACGAAATCGGCCCCGAGCTTTTCCGCGATATGGCCATCCTTCGCACCTCCGAACTCCTCGCCGCGCACCGCGTCGATGGCGCGGAACAATACTTCACGCGCGCGATCGATTATGGCTATTCCTTCGATCCGAACGAAGTCATCGATAAATGGGGCCGCAATGAAATCGTTGGCGACTACGTGCGTCTTCTCCGTACCCTCCGCCCGGACGTCACCGTCACCATGGGCATCCAGGGCAGCGGCGGCGACCGCGCCCACGAAGCTACCAGCGTTCTTTTCCAGGACGCCTATAAGGAAGCCGGCGATCCCAGCAAGTACCCGGAGCAAATTCGCGAAGAAGGCTTGCGGCCGTGGCAGCCGCGAAAACTTTATTTGCCCGGCGGACGCGGCGCGATCCCGGCTGGTGGACGCGGCGCGACCCCGGCTGGCGGACGCGCTGCATCCGGCGCAGCCCAAACTGGACGCGGCGGGCGTGGCGGGCGCGGGGCGGCGGGTGCTTCCGGCGCGGCCGTAGCGGCAGGCCGGGGCGCTGGGCGCGGCGCGCAGGGCGCTTCGGGAGGACCTCCCGGACCGCCGATGACGCCCGTCAACACTCAGGCTTACGATTCACTCCTCGGCCGCACTTATTCGGAAATCGCAGCCGACGCCCGCAGCTATCACAAATGCCAGGGCATCGGCGGCTTGCCTCCTCTCCCCGGCGTCGCCGGCGGACGCGGGGGTGGATTCGGCGGCGGCGGAGGTTACATTCTCACAGCCAGCACGATTCCCGGCCAGGTGGGCAAACGGGAAACCTCTTTATATGACGGGGTCGATATCAGCCTGACTTCCATCGCGTCCTACGCGGGCAACGCCTCCGCCACCGCGGCAATCACCGCCGATCTGAACGCGGTTCTCGTCAACGCAAAACAGGCGCAGAAAGTTTTCGATGACGGCAACGACGCCGCCACCGCCGCTCCGGTCGAAGCCGGGCTCCGCGGCATCCGCGACCTGATCGCGAAGGTTCCCTCGCTCGGGATGACGGCGGATGCGCAGTATGAAGTCAATTTTCGGCTGCGGCTGAAGGAACGCGATTACGAAGACGCCGTACTGGCCGCGAATAACATTACCTTCGATGCCGTAGCCAACGACGGTCTCGTCATCCCCGGTCAGCCAATTCAGCTGAATATCATCGCGATGAATCACGGGACCGCCGATCTCCCCGTTACCAGCGTGGAAATCGCGGGCTTCGACTCCCCCGCCCCCTGCGCGCCCGCCACCACGAAGAAGGATGCCTCTTACAA
This sequence comes from uncultured Solibacteraceae bacterium, assembly GCA_964636715.1. GTDB lineage: Bacteria > Acidobacteriota > Terriglobia > Bryobacterales > Bryobacteraceae > BOG-234. Next base: position 8,374 of record CAZWTH010000327.1, read on the forward strand.
CTGCGTCTCGCAGGCGCACATCCCCAACAACGCAAAACCCACCACGCCGTATTTCACGGACAACTACTGGAAGCACACCGATAACCTCGCCGAGCAGATCTTCGATCCTTCCGTCGGCTTCGGTCTGCCCTTCGCGCCTTCGCCCTTCCGCGTGACTTTTCACGTCAACTTCGGCGGCCAGGACATCACAAGGGATCTCCCTGTCGAATTCCGCTATATCAAGGACATTTACTTCGGCGACAAGCGAATGGAACTGAACGTCGTCCCCGATTTCTCCGTTCGCATCGATCCCACTCTCGCCGTGATTCCAGTTCCGTCCGGACCCTCAGCCAAACAGGTAACGCGCGAAATCCACGTCACCGTGACCAACGGAACCAAGGGCGAGGCGAAAGCCAACGTCGCGCTCAATCTTCCGCAAGGCTGGAAAGCTACACCTGCCAGCGTTCCGGTCAGCTTCACTCACGAAGATGAAGCGCTCTCCGCGCGCTTCGAAGTCACCGCGCCGGTTGGCGTCAAAGTGGGCCAGTACACGCTGGGAGCCGTCGTGACGTCGCCTTCCGCGCCTGACCGCAAATTCACCACGGGCTACAAGGAAATCGAATACCCGCACATTCAGCGACGCCAGGTGATCGAGCCCGCCGAAACCAGTCTCAAGGTTGTGGACGTGAAAGTCACGCCCAACGTGAAGGTCGGTTACATCGTCGGCGTGGGCGATCAGGTTCCGCCCGCGCTCCAGCAGCTCGGCGCGAAGGTATCCTTCATCGATTCCGAAGAGATGGCCTTCGGCGATCTCTCGAAATATGACGTGATCATCACCGGCGTCCGCGCCTATGAGCGCCGCGACGATCTCCGCGCCTACAATCGCCGCTTGCTCGATTATGTGGAGCGCGGCGGTACGGCGATTATCCAGTACAACAAGATGGAATTCAACCAGGCCGAATACGGGCCGTATCACGCGCGCGTCAGCTCGAATCGCATCACGGATGAGAAAGCGCCCGTCAAGCTTCTCGTTCCCAACGATCAGGTTTTCAACTTTCCGAATAAGGTTGGCCCCGCAACCTGGGCAAACTGGACGCAGGAGCGCGGCCTCTACTTCCTCGGCGAGAAAGACGCGAAATATGTCGACCTGGTGGAGATGACCGATCCATTCAAGGACAATCCCGGTGAGAAGCTGGGCTCGCTCGTTGAAGCGAAATACGGCAAGGGCCGCTGGTTCTATCTCGGGCTTGGACTGTGGCGCCAGCTACCCGCCGGTACCGACGGCGCTTATCAGTTGCTCGCGAACCTGATCAGTCCCGCGAAGAAATAAATGAGTGTGGGGCATTCATGCCCCACCCGGCGTCGGGTTGCGAACCGCCTGTTTCACTCGCAATTCCGATGCGCCTCCAGCAGTTCAGAAAGTACCTTTTCCATCTCCGGCGCGTCATAGAGGAAATAGTGTCCTCTGCCCTCGAGTTCGGTCAGCTTGCTCGCCGGAATGCGCTGCTGAAGATCGCGCGCCACGGCAATCGGCACCACCTTGTCCTCTGTCCCGTGATACATCAGGACGGCGCATGCGGCCAGATGCGTCAGATCGATCTGGGGATCGGAGTAGAGCGCCTGCACTTCCTGCAGCAGGCAGCCCGGACATTGCGAGTATCCCTCACGGCGATTCTCGCGGAATAGTTCCTCTACTTCCGGAATAGAAAGCAACCGGCGGTCGTCCTGAGACAAATCCTTTTTGATGTCTTCGAAGTAATCGGGCCAGTCTTTGAGAATCTGATCGAAGTGGTTCTTTTCGATAAGCAAAAACGTCGCGGCGCGAAACGCGGCGAGCTTCGCGGAAAGCAGCACTTTCCAGGCTTCTTCCGAATAGCGCCGCCAGCTCGAAATCAGATGCGGTAAGCCCATGCAGCCGACGAGCGAGATTGCGTGCAGTCCAGGCAATTGGCCGCAGGCGAGCGCGTACGTCGCGCCGGCCGAGAAGCCCAAAATTGAGAACGGCTGATCCGGCCCGAGTAACTGTTCGGCCAGTTGCCTTACATCGCCTGCCCAGCCGACAATCGTGCGGGCATGCGAGGGCGTCGAAAGTCCAATGCCCGGCCGATCGGGCGCAATCAGCCGCACGTTGAGCTTTTCGAGAATCGCGTCAAGCCCTGGAACGCACTCGAGCCGCGATCCCTGAAATCCGTGAAAATAGAAAACCGGCGTTCCGTTGCGTGGACCGCGATCCATGTAAGCCAGCGTGCGTCCATCGCGCAGGCTGATCTTGCCGAACGCCGGGTCCGATTCACCCGCAGAAGGCCGCAAGCCGGGAATCTGCTGCATCAAACCGGCGACCGCGGTGTTCAGCAACTCCAGGTCGGCATGAGCGTCGCCCGTAGGCGTGATCGGCTTGCCGATACGGACGTAGAAACGGAACGGCGGCTCAGCGCCAGCGGCTTCCATAGCGGAAAAGATCACCGTCTCCGCGCTCCAGTCGAGACGGAGACCGCCAACGGCGATGGGAACGATCGGGCACTCACTCTTCTCCGCCGCGATCACGACGCCGGTGCTCCAGTTCTTCAACTGAAGCGGAGGGTCGGCAACAGCGCGGCCCGCCGGAAAGATGAGAACAGCGTGTTGATTCGATTCCCGCAGGTATTTCGCGATGATGTCCGAAAGCCCGGCCCGCTTGCGAACCGGGCCTTCGTCCGGTACGAGCAACGCAATACCGTAATGATGGAGCACCCAACGCTCCATCTGCACCATCCAGTTCCGATGCTCGGACGTCATCAGAATGCGCGGAATCCGTCCCGCGCGAAGCGCAAGCAGATGACCCAGGATGAAACCATCGACGCCCGATTTATAGGCGTGGTTCGCCGCCACCAGATAAGAACTGTCCGGAAGATTCTCCAGGCCTTCCACATCGATCCATTGAACGATGTATTTCGAAAAAATGACGTGGAGGAGCCGGATGGGCCAGCCCTGGGCACGAACGTCTTCGGAAGAGTCTTTCAGTTCACGACGGAGCAGAAAGTGGAGAGGGATCAGTGTCGCGGCGAAACCCGCGAAGGCAATCCCCGCGGACTGCAAGAACCGGCGCGCGGCGTTTCCCATCTTTCAAAGGGTACATCGCGCGCCGGTTCAGAGTCAGCGATCGCCGCGGCCGCGGCCGTGGTCACCGTCGTTGCCGTGTCCAGCGCCGTTACCACGTTCACCACCCCGCGGACCCGGGGTAGCCGGTGGTGCGGCATGCTGTTGCGGCTGCGGTTGCGGATTGGCGCGCGGAGCCGGGGCAGGAGCCGGACGCTGCTGCCGTTGCAGTTCCAGATGATTCTGCAGATCAGGCCGCCGCTGTGGAGCAGCTTGCGGCGCTGCCTGCGGGGCAGGCGCCGGACGCTGCTGCGGTTCGGGACGGCGGTTGAAACGCTGCGGGTTCTGTTGCGGCTCCGGATTCACGGGCGCCGGATGCGGAGCCGGGTGGAACTCATGACGCGGCGGAGCCGAGGGCTGTTCCGGCCTCATCCGCGGTTCCTGCGGATTGGGCTGCGGAGCCGAGCGCTGTTCCGGCCGCATCCTCGGTTCCTGCGGACTGGGCTGCGGCGCCTGCGGAGCCGCCGGACGCGCGTTGAAGTTAGAGCGGTTCGGCTGCGCCGTGAAGTTCGTGCGGTTGTGCTCCTGCCGCGCCTGCTGCGCAACCCGCATCTGCACAGCCTGAGCCGGCGCGCGGCGTTCATGCGTTACCACCCGCTCCTGCTGAGTCGGACGAATATTAATTCCGCCATGTCCGCCGTTGAAGCTCACGCGGCTCGCCTGGAACCGCGGCACGTCGTGCCGATACACGTTGTGAATCACATTCACGTTCACATGGGTGACGGCGCTGTTATAGAAAAGATGGCCGCCATTCCAGTACGCGCCATAATAGCCGCGGCCCGGATAGCCGAATCCGTAGTCGATACCGCCATAGAATCCGACGTGCGGACCCCAATAGCCGGAATGAAATAAGTAGTAACCGTTGTCGAACGCCCAATAAGGCGGAGTCCAGACGGCTCCCACCCACGGAGCTTCGACCCATTCACCCGGGACCCAGTAGTATCCATCCGAACCCCACGCCCAGTATCCGGGCGTCCAGTAATAGTCGGGTCCGGGCGCCATTGGCTGATCGTACTCAGGAAGCGGAGGGGGCGCCTCGGTGCTCTCGATCGCTTCCGAATCGGGCGGCAGCGCCTGATCGTCGCCCGCATAGGGGGCCTGCGAGGCGTCATCCGGGGCGGGAGCGAGATTATCGTAAGAAGGAGCGGAATCCGAACTCTGCGCCTGAACGGTGGGAACCTTGTTGCAGGCCATCAGACCCGTTAACAGGAACGCAGCCGCGAATGTCCTGAACATATATGCATGCCTCCGCTCAGAAGATATGCACGAGCAGGACCATTCGAGGCCGGTCAGTGATTTGCAGTCAGATTGGCGTTATTAACTGGCTCTTTTCGGCCAGCTACTGGCTATGTTTGACGCCCGACCTTACCAGCTTCAAACAAGCGCGCATCCACCCGTGAAAGATGCCGATGGTGTCCATTCGAGAGGAGCGGCGTGTGAGGGATCTCGACGAGATGGTCGCTCACTGTCCACAGATCTTCTTCGGCGGTCATCCAGCCGAGGCCATCGAAGCGGGAAAGATTGACCGGGCGCGAATACTTCCGCAGCGTTTTTTCGCGCCGCAGATTAAAGTAATGCTCGAAGTACGACATCGCGAGTTCGCGTAATGAGCGATAAACCGGTTCGCGGAAACGAAGGCCGGAATAATTCGATTTCGCGATCGCGCCCCAGCGGTTATGCTGGCGGAACACGGCAAGAACGTGGTCGTCGTCGCGCACCGCTTCGAGATCCATCAGGAGCGGAGGAAAGCCCTGCGCGCGAAGAGCGGCGGCCGCGAACAATGCGCCTTCGAGGCAATGCGCCACACGATCCCGCAGGACGCGCCGGGGCGAACGAATTGTATCGCCGTCCGGTTCCTTGTTGTAGCCGATTTCGAGATCGAGAAATCGCTGGATGCGCTCCGGCGTTTTCAGGGCGCGAAGCGATCTCCACTCCGCGCGCGTGAGCCCGTAAGGAGGAGTCATGAACGCTCCCTATTTGTGATCGCTGTGCTCGCGAAAGAGAGTGTAGCGGTTGGAAGAAGTGGCGGCGTCGCCCACCTTCATGATCTGCATGGGCCCCATGACTTCCAGTTCGACATAGGGCTGGCCGCCGCGGTCCGGATTCGTGTAGACATTCAGGCGGCAACCTTTATCCGGCCATTCGCCGTCCGCGGGATTGGCGGCGATGCGTTCGATCCTGAGCGACAGCTTGTGGCCTTCGGCATCCGTACCGTTCCAAAGCAGCCATTCGCCATCCGTTCCCATTTTGGTGGAGCGATTCACATCCCGTCGAAGACGGACATGATCGCCTTCGCGCGCCACATCGAAGAGCGGAGCGCGGCTCAGATTGACGTAGCCGTTATCGAAGATGGATTTCGCCGGCGAATCGACGAAGACCGCGTCTGGCGAGGTGAGCTGGGTAATCGTCCAGATGCCGGATTTCACGGGATCGCCCTGAACTTTTTCGAAGCTCGTGATGATCGTCATGATCGGACGAAAGCGATCCAGCCGGATGATGCGGCTGGCGCGAATCCCGTAGGTGGCGTCCACTGGCGTGGTCAGGGTGACTTCGCTGCCATCGAACTCGACGGTGTCGGCGGAGGCATCGAAGCCAGCGGGCGGAGGCCAGCCGCGCTTCTGGAGCGAGGGCCATTCTGCCTGGAGTTCGGGCCAGGTCTTATCGCCGCCGAAGTTGAGCCAGTCGTGGGCCGTGGGGTTGACCGGTTTGCCGTCCAGCATCCGATTATTCCAGAACGGACCTTCGGTGGGCTGATGAAACTTGTCCAGAAAACTGAAGTTCATGACGCGCCCGATGGAGGGGACAATGACCACCGCAGCGACATGATTTTTCAGAATAATGGCATCGGGCCATCCGTGCCAGGTGGTCTTTTCGATCCTGACCTGGGCAGGGAGCGACACGACTGCCAGCAGCGCTGCGGCGATGAACTTCATCAATATCGGTTTCATCATAACTTTTTGCAGTTTTGACTACTGTGAATGTTTGTCACGCCGCTATAGCCTTTGTTTTCAATAATCAAGCGAAATTCAGGTCATTCGCAAAAACGAACCCAATGGAGTGGCTCAGCCCGAATTTTGCTAGACTCGCCTTATGCGTTGGCGAGTGAGACAGCTGTGGGCGTACGCCGGTGGCGTTGCCCTCCTTCTGTTGCTCGCTCTCGCGAGCCATCCCAGGCTTCCCGCGGACTTCAGCGGTTCTTCCACCGGGATGTCGGCGCCGTCGGTTCCCAGGGCGCTCGTCGAAGCAGAGCCCCTTGCCCAAATCGTCCGGTCGCATTTTGAATCTTTCGGGCAACCGGTCCGGTTAGACGTTTCGCCGGTCACGCTCCGGTTCGCCAGGGTTGAGAGCAGATCGAAGAAGCCGGTTGAACCTGCTTCCCTGCTCTACGCTCCGCTCTACCGGCGTCCTCCCCCGGTCCTCTCCTGATTTCACGCTGATTTCGATCTATTTTGCGGTCCCGCTCCTGGCGGCGTTGCCCAGGCGCGGGCGGCTGCATTTCCGTTTTCGCATTGCATTCAGGAGATTTCTCGATATGGAATTATTCAGAAACGCGCGGTATGACTTTCTCGGCATGAAATGGCGATTTATTCTGCCATCGCTGGTTCTTTTGGTGGCGGGGCTCATCAGTCTCGCGGTGAAGGGAGGCCCCCGCTACAGCATCGATTTCAAAGGCGGCGCCGTGATGGACATGGAGTGGAAAGGCGCGCCGCCGATCGGACGCATCCGGACCGCTGTTTCCTCACGCGTGAGCGGCGCTTCCGTTGTTGCGGCGCATGACGCGGCGGGCTCGAATGAAGTCCTCATTTCCGTTCCCGCCGAGGGCAACCTCGCGTCCTTACGCCAGAACCTCACCCAGGCTCTTTCGACCGCCGGCGCCGGATATTCGATCCGTAGTTTTGAGGCAATCGGCCCTGAAATTGGGGCGGATCTGAGACAACAGGCGCTGACCGCAACCGCGGGCGCCTCCACGGGGATGCTGCTCTATCTGGCATGGCGGTTTCGCTTCGCCTACGGGGTCGCCGCCGTCATCGCGATGGCGCATGATGCGCTGATTACGGTCGGGGTGTTGTCTTTGCTCGACAAAGAAATCTCCCTGACGGTGGTCGCGGCGCTGCTCACGCTGATCGGCTATTCCATGAATGACACGATCGTGGTTTTCGATCGAATTCGCGAAAATCGCCGAACGATCCAGGCGGAATCGCTGTCCGAGACAATCAACCGCAGCATTAACCAGACACTCAGCCGGACGGTTCTGACATCCGGCCTGACCCTGCTTTCGACGCTCTCGCTGCTGCTTTTTGGCGGCGAGGTGCTGCGCGGGTTCTCGCTCGCGCTCACCATCGGCATTATCGTCGGAACCTACTCCTCGATATTCATCGCCAGTCCCATTCTGTTGGCGTGGGGAGGCGCGAAATGAATCGGCCTCTGCTGCGAAAAACACTGTTCATCGCCGCGATCGTGCTGGCGAGCGTGGCGGCGATCGTCCGCCTGCCGCTGCGCCTTGGTTTGGACCTGCGCGGCGGAACGAGCCTGATCCTGCGCGTGAAAACCGGCGCCGTATCTTCTTCGCAACAGCGTGAGATTGTCGAGCAGACCCGTCAGGTGCTGGAACGCCGCATGAACGCCTACGGTCTTTCGGAGATCCCGATTCAGCCCTACGGCAGCCGGGGAAACGAACTGCTGGCGCAGTTCCCTGGAGTCAACGACTCCTCACGGATCAAAAGCCTGGTGCAGAGCCGGGCTGTCCTCGAATGGTATGCCGTAGCAGGCGGTCCTTACGCGAGCCGGGCCGATGCGATGGAGCAGCACGGCGGCGTACTCCCTTACGGCTCTCAACTTTTCGGCACGCGGGCCGATGCGGATGGGAGACAAGAGTGGTGTTTGGTGAGTGGGCGCCCTGTCATCCGCGGTACGGATCTGCGCAACGCGCGCGTTGCGCCCGGCAATACCGAAGGCCCCGTTACTCTTTTCACGCTGAGCCAGGATGCGGCGGCGCGTTTCGAACGTTTCACGCGAGCGAACATCGACAAACGTTCGGCTATCGTGCTCGACCGGGAAATTCTCAGCGCACCGGTGATCGAAGACGCGATTCGCGATTCCGGCCAGATCAGAGGCGCGCGGAGTGTGCAGGAGGCGGAGGATCTCGCTCTCAATCTGCGCTCCGGCGCTTTACCGGCCGCAATCGAGGTGATTCAGGAAAGAACGGTGGAGGCCTCGCTGGGGGCGGACTCCATCCGGGACGGAATACGCGCGGGCGCGGCCGGTCTGGCGGCCGTGGTCGCCTTTCTGTTGTTTTACTATCGCAGAGCGGGCGTGAACGCGACCCTGGCGCTCGCGCTGAACGGCTTGCTGCTGATTGCCGCGCTCACCTGCCTGGATGCGGTTCTCACGCTGCCAGGAATTGCCGGAGCGGTACTCACAATCGGGATGGCAGTAGACAGCAATGTGTTGATCTTCGAACGCATTCGGGAAGAAGTTCGGGCAGGACGATCGCCTGCCGCGGCGCTGACGAACGGATTTTCGAAGGCATTCGCCACGCTTGTGGATACGCACGTCACCACGGTCGTCTCGTGCGCGTTCCTCTTTTTCTTCGGCACTCCGGCGGTGAAGGGGTTTGCCGCTACGCTGGTGATTGGGCTGGTGACCAACCTGTTCACGTCCGTTTTCGTCTCGCGCGTGGCCTTCGAGTGGGAAGGACTTTTACAACATACTCATAACGTCTGGGCGCCCGATGTTTCAGGATAAAAGCGGGTGATGATGGATGAGAAGAAATCCAGGGCAACATGACCGGCCCGAAGGTTCCGGACGCCGAGCATCTTTCCGGAAATCGTCTTTCGGGGCGCCAGTTCTGGAATGGTGAAGGGGGACCGGACGATGCACGGGCAAACGCGCCCGGTGATGGTGAATGTCCGGGAAGCAGCCGGCCGTTTTACGGGCGCGGCGCGCCTCAAACAATCGGATTCCGGCATCACGCCGATCCAGGTCGAGATCGAATTCGATATGCAGTTGGCGCGGTGACGGAAGCATTTCGGACAGCTTGCGCCGAGCGGAAGCTCCGCGGCAGGGCCGAAGCCCTGCCCCACGCAGTCAGATTTTGATCCACCAGTGTTTTACCGGCGGAAGAGAGAGTCCGGGCATGCGGGCGCGGAGGGCCTGGATGTGCGGCGTGCGGTCGTGCGCGTTGTGGTGCTCGTCGCTTGCCCAGCTTTCGTGGAAGAGGAGTTTCGAAGGGTCGGCGCGGTCGACGTGAAGATCGTAGAAGAGGCAGCCATCCTCCTGGCGAGTCGGAGCAAGCAGGTCAGTCAGCGCCTGCCTTAATTCCGCTTCTTTGCCGGGCAGGGCCTGAAAGAGCACAGTCATGATGATCGGTTTATCGGTCGTGGTTTTTTCAGTCATGGATACAGTATGGCGACTGGCTTTCCGTCATTCCGGGCGGACTCGAGGCAGGCGTTCATGACGAGTTGCGTCTGGAGCGCGATTCGGGGCCATTCGGGATTGAGGGAGCCAGAGCGGACCTGATCCGAAAACGCCTCGAACATGTTGCATTCCTGCGCGCCGGCGTCGCCGTGACTGTGTTCGGTGATGGAATATTTTGTGGCTTGCGGGACCATGCGGACGTCGCAGCCGCTGACGCGATATTCCATGTGCTGGATCTCGAAATCGACCTGGTTGCCGTTAAAGGGAAGAACGAAATCGTCGATGCGCAGGTAGCCGCGCGTACCGCTGATGACCGACCACTGCTGGTTTTCCGTCCGGAACGAGCAGTAGAAGCCGGCAGAGACGCCGTTATCGAAATACAATTCGCCGGAGAGCTCGGTGGGAACGATGTTTTCGGAAAGCATTCGCGCGGATACCCGGCGCGGCATCTGCCACTGCATGGCCCAGAGCGATAGACGAATGCAGTACCAGCCGACGTCGCCCATGCAGCCATGCGGTTCGAGGCCGGGTTGGGAGCGGATATTGCCTTCGTAAAATTCCGGCGGCGCGTTGAAGGTGAAGGCGGACTGGATGCGGCGGATCTCGCCGATGCTGGCGGGATTGTTGAGAACTTCCCGCATGCGAGCCAGGCGGCGGCTGTGCATGAACATGACGCCGTCGAGAAACTGGACGCCGTTTTCGCGGCAGGCGTCGAGCATTTCGCGCAGATCGTCTGTAGTGACTGCGCAGGGTTTTTCGCAAAGGATGTGTTTGCCCGCGCGGGCGGCGCGGATGACCCATTCTTTGCGCAGGCCTGTGGGGATGGGGATATAGACGGCTTCGATATCCGGTGAAGCCAGAAGTTCCTCATAGGAGCCGAGCGCGCGGGGCACAGTCTCCATGGGGACCTCGGTCTGGCATTCGTCAATAAACCGCCGGCTGCGCTCGAGAGAGCGGCTGGCAACAGCGGCGATGGTCGCATTTCCGCAATCACGGATGGCGCGCCAGTTCTTGCGCGCGATCTGGGCCGTACCCAGGATGCCCCAACGGAGTTTCGGTATCATTCAGGTGTCATTTGAACATGCGCCGAACGATCCTCCGACTCGCCTGCTGTCTGGCTCTTGCCACGATCGCGTGGAGTCAGTCCTTCGAGGTGGCAACGATTCAGAAATCCGACATGACCGCGGATTCCGGGCAGATGACCCGCGATCCGCGAATCGTCGCCCTCTCGCATGTGAGCCTGCAGAATCTGATGGCGCAGGCGTACCTGATCAAGAATTTTCAGATTTCCGGACCGGACTGGCTCGATACCGACCGCTTCGATATTGTGGCGAAACTTCCGGATGGAGCAACGCGTGATCAGTTGCCCCCGATGCTGCAGAACCTGCTCAAAGAGCGGTTTCATCTGACGCTGCATCAGGAGAAGAGAACGATGAATGCCTTCGTGCTCGAACCCGGCAAGGATGGGGTGAAAGTGAAGCCCATCGATTCCGAAGTGCGCGACGTGCGGACAGCGCGCGGCGCTCATCGCTGGGTTGCCGGAAAACTCACGATGCCGTATTTCGCCGGCCTGCTCTCGAACACGGTGGATCAGCCGGTAGTCGATGAGACGGGGCTCAAGGGCGTCTACGATATCGACATCGAGTGGGCGTCCGATGAGACGGCGGGCATGGATGGCACTCCTTCGTTGCCCGCAGTCCTGGCGGACAAACTCGGCCTGCAGATCGAAAGCCGGAAGACGCCGGTCGATATCTATGTGATCGACCGGGTGGACCGGACACCTACTGAGAATTGAAGTGACCGGACCGGAGGTCCGGCGCCGGGCAAAAGCTCGGCGCGCAGGGCGAAGCCCTGCCCCACGCCGGGTTCAGCCCTGCACCAGCCACGCCGTTGCCTCCGCGCGTTTGGTTTGGTCGAAGTATTTCGTGGTGGCGCGCGTGAAGGGCGAAAAGAGCGTGGCGAGTCCATGCTGCCAGGGCTTCTCACCGACGATCGCCAGACGGCGTATGTCGGCGAAGTGGCGGATGTCGAATTTGATGTCTTGCCAGGCGGCCCCGGCGTCCCAACCATGGAGGCCGGTCATATCGAAGAGCACGCGAGGTCTTTCCGGGTGCGGAGCAAGAGCTTCGAACTGCGGTTCCAGATCTCTGTAATCCGCCTCCGTCAATTTGCCGGTGGCATGAATGACCAGAAATGGTCCGCTCTGATCGCGGCGGAGCAGGATCGGCATAAGAAGTCTCCTTTCCCTCAACAGCCTGCACGCGACGCGCCAAAACCTATTCTTCGCGTAGTGCGGTCATGGGATCAACGCTCATCGCGCGCTTCGCCGGGATGGAGCATGCCAGCACCACAACAGCGGCGAGCAGCAGCGCCGATGCAGCGACGGTCAGCGGGTCCCACGGATGCGCTTTATAGGCAAGGGTCGTCAGCGTGCCGGAGAGAGCGGCGCTGAGCGCCAGCGATGCGGCGAGTCCGAGCGCCATGCCGATGGCCGCGAGCCGGATCGCGCCGAGCGTGATCAGCCGCCAGATGCGCGCAGGTCTTGCGCCCAGTGCGGCGCGGAGGCCGATTTCGCGCGTGCGAAGTCCCACGATGTAGTTCATGACTCCATAGATGCCGACCGCCGCGAGCAGGAGCGCGAGTGCGGCAAATGCACCCAGCAGGGCGCTCGAAAAACGGCGCGGCGCGAGGGAATCCGAGAGTAAATCTTCGAGCGGCATTACGTGAGTGACAGGAATGCCGGGGGCTTCCTTATGGACTGCATCGATTGCAGCGCGGGCGAGGGAGGCGGGATCCTGACCGGAGCGGATGATGACGGACGGCGCGAAGCCGCTGGCGAAGTAAAGATCGCTCGACCCGGTGGCGGCGTCGAGCCCGTACTGGTGAACGTTGCCGACGATTCCAACAACCGGCAGCCAGCACGGCGTGGGATACATGGAACAAAGATTGATGCGCTTGCCGATGGCGCTTTCGCCGGGCCACGAGCGGCGCGCCATTTCTTCGTTAATGAGGACGTTGCTGCCGTTGATATCGTCGCGCGTCAGCCAGCGGCCTGCGCGCAGCGGAATACCCATCGCGGCGAAATAGCCGGTAGTGACCGAGCGTGTTTCGGCAACGGGACGAGTCGCGGCGTCGCCGGCGGGCTGGCCTTCCACGACGAAGCGCGAGGCGGAGCGAATTTCAGAAGAAAGCGGCAGGGTGCTGATAGCGCCGGCGGCCGTCACGCCGGGGAGCGCGCTGAGCCGCGCGAGAATGCGGTCGAACTGCTGGGCCTGTTTGCCCGCAAGTTCGGGAGTGGGCGCGGCAGGCTGGTTGATTTCGAGCGAAAGCTGGTGCGTGGTTTCGAAGCCGGGATCGACCGCGAGCGCGTTGCGGAAGCTGCGGATGAACAGCCCGGCTCCGAGCAGGAGAACAATGGCAAGCGATGTTTGGGCGATCACGAGGACGTCGCGTATACCGCCTCCGGCGGCTTTGAGCCCGGCGTGCGAATTGTCGCGAAGGATGCGGAGCGCAGGGGCGAGACCGCAGATCGCGACGGCGAAGATGGAGACGGCGGCGGTGAAACCGAGCACGGCCCAGTCGAGACGGGCGGCGGCAAGCGGCGCGAGATTCGGCGGGAGCAGATTGCGGAGGATCGCGAGTCCGGCGCCGGCGAGAAGGATACCGACCGCGGCGCCGCAACCGGTAAGCAGCGCGGTTTCGGCCAGCAACTGCGCGAGCAAACGGCCGAAACTCGCTCCCAGTGAAATGCGAACCGAAATTTCCTTCCGGCGCGCGGCGTTGCGGGCGAGCACAAGATTCACCACGTTCGCGCAGGCGATGAGGAGAACGAACCCCACCGCGCCCAGCAACACGATCAACAGCGGACGTAATTTTCCGGCGGCCGGATTTTCGAGAGTTTCGGCGAAGATTTTCCAGTTCGTGTGGGCCGCGGGGAACGCGGAAGCTTCCTGCAGATTCATCAGCGCGAATTCGTTGCCGACTTCGGCTGTGGTTACGCCCGGCTTGCGGCGTCCAATGACGGTGAACGGATGGTGGACGCGTCCGGCGGGATCGTCGGGGTAAGCGCCAAGCGGAAACCAGATGTCTGCCGCGGGCGCGAGCTGGAATGAGGCGGGCATCACTCCGGCGAGCGTGTAGCCGTGGCCATCGAGAAGAACAGTCGCGCCGATGGCGGAGGGATTTGCGCTGAAGCGTTCGCGCCAGAGTCGATGGCTGATGAGGATTGCGGACGCGGCGCCGGGCTTGTCCTCCTGGGCGGAGAAGTTGTGGCCCGCCGCGACATGAACTCCGAGCAGCGGGAGAAGTCCGGAGCTGATGTAGCGCGCTTCCACGCGCGCGGGATCGCCGTTCCCGGTGAGATTGAAACCGCGGGGGAGATCGACATACGCCTCGAGTCCGCTGAGCGTGCCGGTCTGTTTGCGAAAGTCCTGGAAGTCTCCCGGGGAGAGACCGAGATCGCCGACAAAGTTGGGATAGGTATTCCAGATGCGGACGAGCGATTGGGGCTCCGCATAGGGGAGCGGCTGAAGCAGAATAGCCTGCACGACGCTGAAGATCGCCGTGTTAGCGCCAATACCGAGCGCCAGCGTGAGAATGGCGACGGCGGTGAAGCCAGGCGTTTTGCGGAGCGAGCGAAGTGCGTAGGCGGTATCGCGCAGAAGGGATTCGATCATGGGGAAGCTCCGTTTCTCGCGGCAGACTTCTTTGGCGGCGTCGAGTCCGCCGAAGTGACGCATGGCGGCGTAGCGGGCGTCCGACGGGCTCATCCCCATGCGGATGTTGTCTTCGGTCTGCATTTCCAGATGGCAGAGGAGCTCGTCTTCCATCTGGCGCTCCATGCTGCGTCCGAGAAACAATCCGCGCAGGCGCGCGGCGAATACGCGCGGGGTCATGAGGTTTCGTCCGCGAAGTCTTTGGGGAGTGGGGCCAGAAAGCGGTCGATGGTGGAGCGCATGCGCTCCCATTCGCGCGATTCGGCGGCGAGCTGTTTTCGCCCGCGCACGGTAATGGAATAAAACTTCGCGCGCCGGTTGTTTTCCGAGGCGCCCCATTTCGCGGCGATCCAGCCTTCCTGTTCCATGTGGAGCAGCGCGGGATAGAGCGTGCCCTGGTTGAGTTGGAGAAGCTCTTCGCTGATCTGGCCGATGCGGCGGGCGATGCCGTAGCCGTGAAGGGGACCGAGGGCGTCGAGCGTGCGAAGAACAAGGAGGATCAGAGTGCCCTGGAGGACCTCGGCGCGCGCGGGGCTTTCGTCTTTCATTTGGATACCTAACGGAGAGTGTAGCCGATCTCCGTTAGGTAATCAACAGGAGTATAAGAGTGGATCAATTTCCGGCTGGAGTATTATCGATGCGGTCGATCACAATGAACTTTACCGGGGCTTTGCCTGAATCGAGCCGCAGTCCGAGATCGTGCCGCAGCGCGTCGAAAATCATCGGGGCGCCGTTCAAATCATTCGCGGAAGCAGCCGCGCCCGGCGGCGGTGGCGCCGCTACGCGATTGTTGACCGGCGCAGGCGTGAAAGAGAGCTTCACGTCGTAAGTTCCGTTGAGCCCGGTTTGGTCGATCACCGGCCGTCCGGTTACGGCGGACAGAAGATCGGCGAGCTTTGCGGCGGTTATGCCGCGGGCGCCCAGTCGAACGGCCCCGTTGAATCCCAGAGTTGCGCCCTCGCCTCGTGGGGGAACGGGAAACATGTCTTTATCCACCTGAACCGCGCCGATCGTTCGCAGGTCCTGCGGGGATACATCGCTTTCCGAGGCGGGATGAAGTTTCGGTCCTGTCTTCGCGACGGTCATGAGCCAGACCGCCCCGTCGCGCATTTCCGGATGCGACTTCATGTGGAATTGCGCTTCGAGAAACTTCCGCAGCATGCCGGGGATCTGTTCTTTCGTGGTCCCAACTGGCAATTTCGCGACAACGTCAAATGCGGCGGCGGGCAGTATCTGGGGATTGGCGATCCGGCCGGGTGGAACTTCGAGGGCGGTACTCACGAGTATTGCGAGCGAGGTGGTGGACCAGGTGATCACGCCTGGGCTGTTCGTGCCCGGTCCTCCACTCACGCCGAAGCGCGTCTGCGGGCCGTATGGAGCCGACGGTTTGATGGTGGCAGCTTCGAATTGCTGGGCGGCGGCCAGCACAGGCAGACAGAGAACGAGGGCGGCGACGGGGAGCCGCCTGGTCCATCTGGTTCGTAAATTATTTTGGCTGTTGCGCATCTCGTTTTGCCACCATTGACGAGTACAGGTAAGACGTTTCCCAGACACTCGGGCTTTGCGCCCACCACGGCGTTCCGCGCCCAGTAACGACACAGACGCCATCCCGACTCCTGACATTCCCGTAACACCAGATACCAGTTCGCGATACCGGAAGTTGAGGAGGCTTCCGTCCGGCTGGCGTCCACAGGACTGTCATCAAAATGGCGCCGAGAGCCGCGCCCGTCATTACGCGCGGAAGTCTCAGAGAAACGTGGATCTCAGGATACGGAGACGCGCTCTTTGGAGCGAGAGCCGAGCGATAGTGAATCTGTTGCCGCAGGGCCGCCAGGAGCGTATCCGCAAGCAAGCTCCATGGACTCTGCGCATGTTCGCATTCTTCAAAGGTTTCGAGCATTTCCTTTGCGAACTCTTCCTGAAATGGCTTTGGATACAGGCAGAGAATCTGTTGAAAGACTTTACGGCAGATCGACACGGTTACTCCACTATCCCTGGTTTCATGCCGTGCAGGTATTTCTTCGTCTGCCGGACGAGATCGTCGAGACGCGCTATTTCGCAGGCAAGAGCAGCCTTGCCCGCCGCGGTCAGCCGATACAGGCGCTTTTCACTGTCGGATGCCGGCCGCAAGTCGCGGATCCAACCCTGTTCGAGGAAGCGCTTGAGGTTGTCGTATAGCGTACCGGGGCCAATTCGAATTCTGTCCCCGGAATTGGCGGCGACGCTCTGGATGATTCCGTATCCGTGGAGATCCTCCGCGGCGAGTGCGGCGAGGATCTGAACGGCCGCCGGGGACAACGGGGAAGGTGTTTTCTTTTTGGTCATGGTCGAAATTCGACTATATCGAAATCCGAGTATATCGAAATTCGAGTATGAACGTCAAGCGCCCCAGGCGGCCGATTCACGATCGGCAGGTCGCGGTAGGGATGCCAGTTACCCGGCACCCCCCGCACAGATCCGTGCGTGCGCTGCTAACGCACACGGCTCTTATCTCGGATATTTGGCGCAAAACCGCTCCATAGGGTGGGGGTGTCTGATATCAGGCATTGGCAGGTATTTATCGGTCAGTGTCTCGAAGCGCTTCCACGTCCACCTGCTGCGCTGACTGCGCCGCCGCAGCGTTCGCCTCCAGCGCCGCGCGGTTTCCCGCCGGAACGTGTGTAGTCGCGGCAGATTGCCCGGCACGGCATGATAGTTAAAGTAACCGCGTACCACCTGTCCCAGCCAGTTGCCGGTTTGCTCAATCGGGTCATGCATCCGTTTGCGCAGCGCCACCCCGATACTCCGGAGCTTCGCCGTCATTCGTTTACCCACCGTCTTGCGCTTCACCGTGAACTTGCCGCTTTTCCAGATCGTCCCGCAGATATGCGTGAACCCCAGAAAATCGAACGTTTCTGGTTTCCCCGCTCCATCCCGCTTCCGGTCTTCCGCCGCGAACCGCCCAAACTGTATCAGGCGTGTCTTCTCCGAGTGCAGTTCCAGTCCGTATTCCGCCAGCCGCTTCCCCAACTGCTCCAGAAACCGCTCCGCTTCCTTCCGGTACTGAAACCCCAGCACAAAGTCATCCGCGTAACGAACGACGATCATATCGCCCATCGCGTATTTCCTGCGCCACTCCGCTACCCACTGGTCGAGTACATATTGCAGATAGACGTTGGCAAGCAGCGGTGAGATGACCGCCCCTTGCGGTGTTCCCATCTTCGTCTCCGACCATTGCCCCTCTTCCGATACCCCGGCCTTCAGCCATTTCTGAATCAGCCGCAGTATCCTCCGATCCGCTACCCTGATCTCCATCAACTCCATCAGCTTTTCATGTCTGATGTTGTCGAAATATCCCCGGATATCGGCGTCCAGAATCCAATTCACCTTCTTCGTCATGATCCCCGCCGACAGTGCGTCCAGCGCATCGTGCGCTCCACGCCCCGCCCGAAAACCATACGAGAAACCGGCAAAGTCCTCTTCGTATATCTGATTGAGAACTGTCGCCACAGCCTGCTGCACGATTTTGTCTTCCAGCGCCGCGATACCCAATGGCCGCTGCCGGCCATCCGGTTTCGGAATGTAGACTCGCCGTGATGGCTGCGCCCGGTACGCCCCTCTGTGAACCCGGCCATGGAGGTTCATAATGCGCCCCTCCAGGCCCTGTTCATATCCGCTCCATATGACGCCGTCCACTCCCGGCGCGGCTTCCTTCTTCAGCAGTCGGAAACTCTCCAGCAGCAGCTTTTCGTTCACGTGGTGCAGAAGCGTTGTGAACCTTCGCCCTTTGTCCCTTCCTGCGGCTTCCCGCACACCATGTATTCCCTGTGACTCGGCCGCCCCGTTCTGTGCCGGGTCCGTGCGTTCTTCCATGTTGTTCTCCTCAATCCGCCGCCTTCCCTCCGGCCTCTCCGCCATCCTGCGATGTTTGTTCGAAACCTTCTCCAGTACTATGCGGCAGTCCGACTTCCCGGCAGCGTACACGAAGGGCTTGCCCTTGTGGGTTCCCCTTCCGGCCCGCCGCTTTCTCAAGGCCACGGGCGCCACCGGGATCTCCTGGTTCCCGTTCATCGAGTTTCCATGCATGCACAGGGTCTCCGACTCCGTGGCGCCGCCCGGGTTCTCGCGTTATCGACCCCGTTCGTTTTGCCTTCCGCATAGTCTGACTGCGTCGGCGCTCCAGTTCACTGCTTTCGAAGCTCAATACCCAGCCTGCATGTGCCCCTGTCAACGCTTCATACCACTCCTCGCGGCGTAGCCTGCATGACTCGGGGTCAGGATGGTTCGCTACTCCTTTCCTGTATGACTCTTTCATTCACTACTCGATGCCGGTTTTCACCAGCGCACCAGACTGACAGTCCGCCCCACAATAATCACCGTTCAATGAGAATCCTGAGATGGTTCGGCGCCGTTACTCTGGTGGCGGCGGCTGCGTTCGGTCAGACGTTCGATATCGCGGACGTCCACATGAGCCCGCGCAAGGAGTGGACGCAGACTCCCATCAATCGAATGGACGGCGGCGTTCTGGGGGGCGACCGATATGAAATTCGCCGCGCCAGCATGCTCGATCTCATCCGCACTGCCTACAGCGTGGACGCCGACAAAGTCTTCGGCGGACCCAGTTGGCTCGAATACAATCGCTACGACATCGTGGCGAAGACAAAGCCCGGAACGAAGCCTGCCGCGGTGAAGCAAATGCTGCAGGCGCTGCTGGCGGATCGCTTTCATCTCGCGCTGAAGCAGGAGACGCAGGCCGTGCCGGGGTTCGTCCTTACGGCGGCGAAGGGGGAACCCAAAATGAAGGGTTCGCAAGGCGAGGGCGCGGAGGGGTGCGAGCAAAAGCGTCCGACTCTCGGGACCGGGGGGCCTCCAATCGCCAACGTGGAGTGCCGGAATGTCTCCATGGCCGCCTTTGCGGATTGGATCCACGCGCCGGCAAGAAAGCCGGTTCAGGATTCCACCGGACTCGATGGGACCTGGGATTTCGATCTGCACTACGCGATGGGCGGCGCCGGTTCCGAGCCGCCGGTCTTCGCCGCGCTCAGCGCCGTGGGGTTGAAAATAGAACCCGGCAAAGTTCCGCAGAATGTGCTGACGGTGGTCAGCGTTAACGAGCAGCCCACGCCCAATCCTCCTCATACTGGCGAAGCGCTGCCGCCGCGTCCTCCGGCGCGCTTTGAGGTCGCTTCACTCCGTCCCTGCGACAACACGATGACCATAGTGTCGCGCTTTCAGCCGGGCGGGCGCGTCACCGGAAACTGCGAACCAGTACTCGGCCTGATCAGGCAGGCTTTCGATCTGCCTTACCAGCAAAGCCCCATTGGGGCCCCGAAATCTTTCGAAGGACGCACCGATTACTCGAACGTCACCATTGTGGCGAAAGCGCCCGGCGATGCGCTGCCGAGTACCTCAACGCTCAACGCCATGCTGCGCGCGCTTCTGATCGATCGCTACAAGATTGCCTTCCATTACGAAGACCAGCCCATGGACACGGGCGAACTTGTGGCCACGAAGCCGAAACTGACTCGAGCGGACCCGGCGGGGCGATCCGGTTGCGTGCGGGAGCCGGGCGCGCAATTTACTCTTCGTAGCCAGCCCGTACGTCTGGTCTGTCACAACATGACAATGGCGCAATTCGCGGAGCAGATCCCGGCTTACGATAACGATCTGGTTTATCCGGTGGAGAATCAGACTGGCATTGAAGGGGCCTGGGACTTCACTATCGACTTCGACAATATGGCTTCTCACACCATGCAAACGCTGATCGGAAGGATGGGAATTGGCAATGCTCCCGCCCCCGACGGGCAGGCGCCGGCGCCCGAAGGGGGTCTTTCATTCGAAGAGACCGTGAAAAGGCAGTTGGGGCTGGAACTGAAGATTTCCAAACGGCCCCAGCCGGTGCTCGTCATCGATCACATGCTGGAAAAGCCGACCGTCAATTGAGCATAGAGTCCTTCGCACTCTTCATCGCAGACATACAGCGCGGCAAGCCACGTAACCGCCAGCGCGATGACTGCCAGGGACTGAAAATGCCAGACGAAGTTGAACGCTACCAATCGGGGAAAGCGGCCGACCATCGACGCGGGAATCAGCGCCACGAAAGTGGCCAGGGCGGCGACCCATCGTAGTTTTCGATGCTGCACAAACAAACAGATCAACGATGGAAAAGTGAGGAGCAGGATCAACAGGTCATACACACGATGGTAGACGGGCAGTATTCCGATACACGCAATGGCGGCTAGTGCGCTGAACATCTGCGTATTTGTATCCGCGCCCCGCCCTGCTTTGATGACAAAGGGAATCAATAACCCCGCGAATAATAAATAAGCGAGCAGGTTGTAGGTGGATGGATCAGGAGTGAGAAGCACCGAAGCGGCCTGCGCGTTCACGATATCCGGCGCATAACGATTTGCCGTGGAAGGGTCATTCACCGCACCTGGCTGCTGGCTCATTTTCGCCTGTTGACTGAGTTCGGTCCACCACTTCTTCGATGGAGCGGGCAGGCTGACCCATACCCCGCCGATGACGACCAAGGCGAGGGCAATGACGGCCGCCCTGATCGCAAATCCGCGAAAGACGGGCCGCAGGATCAGATAGAGAACGACGATACCGGCAAGCTGTGGCTTCAGTCCGATGCCGGCCCCGAGGCAAATCATGCCGGCGACAACGTATCGGCGGCGAATCAAACACCATAAAGCGATCACGGCCAGGCCCAGGGCTATGAATGAAGTCTGTCCGGCTTCCGCGGCAAAGGCGGCCGCGTAAGATTCGCGCAGAAGCGCGCCGAGTAAAGCCATCCACGGGCGGTAAGGCGGCGCCAGCATTCCGGCCCACAGCAGGAAAGGAACAATAAACGCGAGGGTGCTGAGGAGATACCAGACGATGCGGGCGCGATGATAATTCAAAAACGTGAAAGGCAGGAGTTCGATCAGAGTGGAAGGGGGGTAGACAGGAGGGGTGTTGCTCCACTGCTCCGACAGATCATTATTGTCGCCGCCCGCGGCGGTGAAAGTTTGCAGCACCTGTGCGGGATCGTATGGATCGCAGCCCAGCAGAAGGCACCCCGCCCCACTATAGGGGGCTACAAAATCGTGCATCGCATGCGGGGTGTCCTTCACGATCAGACTCAGCCCCGAGGAGGCGCCCCAAAGAGTGACCAGCCAGAAGAGCGACCATGCAACCAGCCTGAACCAGTTGGAGCGGAAAGTCCCTCGATGCGCGTCGTCCAACGAAGCTGCCGCCGGGGAAGCAACTGCTGCTCGATCCTGCATCCCACCTCCTGTGCGCTGATTCTGCCGCGCCATTGCAAACACGACAAAATCGCTCAGCAGTGCACGCCGGGCGCCAGGGTGTCGCTTAGCGCCAATTCTTCGGCCATTCTTCCGTTGTTATCGTGAAAACACAGTTCGCGCGTGATCGGCACTCCTCCATCCCTTTCGGCTTTCTTCTCGCTCTGGAGCCGCAGCAGCGCGGAATTTTTGCGCTATGAAGGCGATATTGGACCTGTTCGCCTGACGTATTCGGCCGCAGCCGCGGGCGCGGCAGGATTCGCCGCGCGACTGCGCGCTTCCGGCATCGCGCGCGGCGAGCGTGTTCTTTTCTGGTGCGAAAACCGCCCCGAGTGGATCGTTGCGCTCTGGGGCTGTCTGCTCGAAGGCGTGATCGCCGTCCCTATTGACTTCCGGTCCTCGGCTTCCGTTGTTCAGCGCATCGCGCAGATCGTCAGCGCCCGCGCGCTCCTGATTGGCGAAGGACTCACGCCGCCCGGCGATCTTCCCTGCCCCGTGTGGGCGATGCGCGGGATTCTCGAATTTACCGGCGCGGTCACCGCGTTCCAGCCCGCGCCCGAGGACGATACCGCCGAGATTCTCTTTACCTCCGGCGCCACCGGTGAACCCAAAGGCGTCACCATCACGCACCGGAATATTCTGGCCAATCTGAAGCCCATTGACCAGGGCATCGAAAAATACCGCCGCTACATGGGGCCGTTCAAGCCCATTCGCTTTCTCAATCTGCTGCCGCTGAGCCACATGTTCGGGCAGTCGATGGCGGCGTTTATCCCCGCCATGATTGAAGGCCTGGTGTTCTTCATGCCGGGCTCCAGTCCGCGCGAGGCGGCGCAACTCATTCGCCGGCGACGGATTTCCGTGCTGGTGTGCGTGCCGCAGATGCTCGAACTGCTGCGCGATTACATTCTCCAGACTGTGCCCGAGGCCGGCGAGCCGCCGCGTTCCGGCAAATGGTACGGGCGGTGGTGGCAATACAGGCGCGTGCATCGCCTGCTCGGGTGGAAGTTCTGGAGCTTCGTGGTGGGGGCGGCGCCACTCGATCCCGCTCTGGAAGAATTCTGGCGGAAGCTCGGCTACGTGGTGATCCAGGGCTACGGACTCACCGAGACCGCACCGGTGGCGACGCTGAATCATCCGTTCGAGACGCGCAAGGGGTCCGTGGGAAGGGCGATTGCGGGCGTTGAGATTCGCATCGCGCCGGACGGCGAAGTTCTGCTGCGCGGGGATAACATCACGCCAGGCTATTTTGGGCAACCCGCCGGCAACCTGCGCGATGAGGAAGGTTTTCTCCACACCGGCGACATCGGCGCGCTCGATGCGGAAGGCCGCCTCAGCATTCTGGGGCGCAAAAAAGAAATGATCGTTTCGCCCGACGGTCTTAATGTTTATCCGGAAGACGTGGAGCGCGTATTGAACGCGATTGCCGGGGTGCGCGAGTCGGCGGTTGTGGGTGAAAAGCAGGGGACGCGCGAGCTGGTGCATGCGGTTCTTGTACTCACGCCGGGAACGAGCGCGGAGTCCGTCATCGGCGAAGCCAACAGCAAACTGGAATCGCACCAGCGAGTACGCGGGTGGTCGATCTGGCCGGGCGACGCGTTGCCGCGCACTTCCGGGACGGGGAAACTGAAGCGCGGGGAAGTCGCGGCATGGGTAGCGGGCAGCGGACAGACGCCCGCGGCAGGGCCGTCCGACGGCGATTCGGTCGAAGATGTGATCCGCAAATTCGCAGGCGGCCGCGCGGTCAGCGCCGATACTTCGCTCGACGACCTGGGGCTGAGTTCGCTCGATCGCATTCAGCTTCTGATGGAGCTCGAAAAACGAACCGGCGCGCCGATTGACGAAACCGCCTTCGCCAATGCGCGTAACGTCGCCGATCTTGTTCACGCGAAGCCTGGTGTCAGCACGGCGGCGGAAACGCCATTCGAATATCCTGAGTGGAATCGATCGGCGTGGGCGCGCGCGGTGCGCCGCGTGATGCTGCCGGGCCTGATCATCCCGCTTACGCGCGCGTTCGCGTGGCTCCGAGTTTCAGGGCTCGAACATCTCCGCGATCTGAATGCGCCGGTCATCTTCGCGTCGAATCACCAGAGCCATTTCGATACGCCTGCGATCCTTTCCGCGCTGCCCGCGCGGTGGCGATATCGCGTTTCGCCCGCGGCGGCGAAAGAATTCTTCGACCTCCGATCGCGGTTCGCCAACGCGTTGAATTACTACCTCGCCACGCTGGTGTTCAACATTTTTCCGTTGCCGCAGCGTGAAGCCGGCGCGCGCGAAGCCATGCGCCATGCGGGCGCGCTTGTTGCGGAAGGATATTCGATTCTGATTTTCCCGGAAGGCCGCCGGAGCGAAGACGGCGAAATCGGACGATTCCAGCCTGGCGTCGGGATGCTCGCGGCGCGGCTTCGCATTCCGGTCGTTCCGGTGAGGCTGAGCGGCCTCGACCGTGTTCTGCATAAAGATGCGAAATTCGCTACGCCAGGCAAAGCCGGGGTGCGGTTCGGGGTTCCTGTCTGGCCCGAAAGCGACGACCCTGCGGCGATTGCGAAACAACTGGAAGAGGCTGTGCGCGGGCTGGCTGAATAACCCGTTGCGGGACAATGGAATCGGGATGAAGCGGATGGTCCGTTGGGGCGCCTGTGCGGGGTTGCTTGCGCTGTTCGCAGCGGTTGCTGAGTTTGCGTTCAGCGGTCAGGCGATTCAACCACGGGAGCCTATGCCTTCGTTCGAGGTTGTTTCGATCAGGCCGTGGAGCCCGGCGCCTGTCGCGGAGGGCGCGCGGAAGCCGGTGAAGGTGGCTCCAGCAGGGGCCGCGCCTGCAATCACAGATCGAGTTCACTTCATCGGACAGATCGAGTTGCTGATTGGAGCGGCGTACGGTCTTCCCCCTTCGGACAGCCGGATACTTGGCGGGCCGGAGTGGATGCGAAGCGAGTCGGACCGGTATGAAGTGACCGGGAAAATCGACGAGGCGCATTATGCGGCGATGCAGAAGCTGAGTTCCGCGGAGCAGAGGGAACAGGTTTCATTGATGGAGCAATCTCTGCTGGCAGACCGGTTTAAGTTCAAAGCGCATATCGAAACCAGAGAGACGCCGCAGTACGCTCTGGTGATTGCGAAGAACGGGAGCAGGTTGGAACGGGCTCCGAATGATGCGCAAACGCGATTGGCGCTCGCGCGAAATGGCGGAGTGAGTGAAATTCAGGCGACCGCCGTTTCGATGGGGGAACTGGCGCGGGCTCCGTTTCTGCGCATGGACAACCGGGAAATTGTGGATAAGACCGGCCTGCAGGGGCGATTCAATTTCACGGTGAAGTTCAGCGCCAACGGGGAGACGGAAGCTCCGGCGCTGGCGACCGCGCTACAGGAACAACTCGGCCTTCGGCTGATTCCGGAGAATGGACCGGCGGAGGTGGTCGTGATCGATCACATCGAGCGCCCGTCGGGAAATTAACGGAGACCGGTCAGAAGACTTCGAAGCAGAAGGCGGCATTGGAGCCATCCGGGCTGAGGGAGTACTCGCCGGGATCGAGGCTGTCAAGGACGCGGACCTGGAAGAGGTTGCCGCGCACCTTCGAGACTTCGATGTTCAGCGGGATGGCGCTGCCCTTCGCTTTTTTCTTAAACGTGATTTCGCGGTGGCCGTTTTTGACTTCGAGGCGGAAGAGCTGGAGCTTTGTCGCATCGAGGGTATCGGCGTCGATGACAAGCATCGGGCTGGCGAGAGGCGTGCGGGAGGTGGACTTATCGCCGGAAATTGTGTAGATGGTGTCGTCCTTTTTCTTCTGTTCAGTGGCCTTCGCGGATTCGGTTTCGATCAGATTGTCGGCCTGGACGATGAAGGGGACGTCTTTCTTCGGCGGCGGGCCGCCCGTGTACCTCTGTTGAGCTGCGGCGGGGATCGTGATCAGCGCGGCGGCGAGGAGGGCGATGGCGGAGGAGTGGGCCATGGTCATATTATTCACCTGCATTCAGCCATTTTTCGATGGCGGGGTCATTGAAATCGCGCGCGAGGAGCGAGGCGCCGGGAAGATCGGAGTAAGTGGTCGTGATGCCGATGACGCGCATGCCCGCAGCGAGGGCGGCCGCGACGCCACCATGAGAATCCTCGAAAACCACGCATTCATGGGTGGGGATTTGGAGGAGTTCGGCGGCGCGGAGATAGACGTCGGGGTGCGGCTTGGGGTTGGCGACCTGGTGGCCGTCGACGATGACCCGGAAAAAGCGCGCCAGACCGGCTTCGCGGAGGACGAATTCTATGTTGGGGGGCTCAGCGTTGGTGGCGACGGCTTTGGGGAGATCGGCGTGACGTTCGAGGAACGCCTGAAGACCGGGGACGAGCGTTTCAAGAAGGCGCGGCGCGAGCATTTCGCGGTAGAGAGCTTCCTTGGCGGCGCCGTGGGCGAAGACTTCTTCGTCGGAAAGACCGGCGCCAAGGAAATCGCGAATGATCATGTCGTTCCGCTTGCCGTACATGCGCTGGTGCATTTCCTCCGTGGTTTCGACGCCCTGGCGGCGGTTGTATTCGGCCCAGGATTCGCGGTGGAGGGGGTTGGAATCGACGATGACGCCGTCCATATCGAAGATGAGCGCGCGGATTTTATTCACCAGCCGGACCTCCGGCGACGGGCGCCAGTTCGCCATCGATCCAGGCGAGGTAGTGGGGGGAGCCATCGAGCACGGGGAGCGCGAGAACTTCGGGGAGTTCATATGAATGCGCGGCTTCGAGCACGGTGCGGAGCGGTTCGAAGCACGCGCGCGAAGTTTTGATGATGAGCAGCCACTCGGCGGAGTCTTCTACCTTGCCGCGCCAGCGATAGAAGCTGCGAATTTTGGGGATCAGATTGACGCAGGCCGCGAGATGGGCGTCGATGAGTTTGTTCGCGATGCGAGCCGCTTCTTCTTCCGAGCCGCACGCGCTGAGTACAACAATTTTTTCTGTCATGCGTGACGATTTAATGTTACTATCGTGGTGCTGGACAGGTCTGTTTCCTGGATTCAACTTACATGAGAAACTCCGCGCTCAAGACCGTATACGCAATTGTGGTTCTGTGCTGCGTTGCATACGCATTCGTCGAGTTGCAGGGGCCGAATGGCATCCCCGCGCTGCTCGCGAAGCGGCGGCAGGTGGCGGCGTATGAGAAGGAAAATCAGGATATTCTGCGGGAAAATGCGCAGAAGGAGCAGAGGATCGAGCGGCTCGAGAACAACACGGTCGAGCAGGAGATGGAGATCCGCCAGCGGCTCAAGCTCGCCAAACCCGGTGAGAAAATTTACATTCTGGACGATAGTAACTCCGGCAACAAGAAGTAAGTTACGGGATGTAACTCGACTTAGTCCGGTTTCTGCAAAATTCGAGTGACAATTCAGGCGGGGCGCGCGTGCGGGATACTGGAAGCATGCTGAAGTGGCCCGATATTCTGACGCTGGCGAAAGACGGGAATCCCGCGCCATCTCACAAGGTGGTGAAGACGGAAGCGGAGTGGCGGGAGCAGCTGGGTCCGGAAACGTTTCATGTGACGCGCGAAGCGGGGACGGAGCGGGCGTTCAGCTCGGCGATGTGCAGCCTGTTCGAGCCGGGGATCTATTCGTGCGTGTGCTGCGGGACGGTGCTGTTCGACGCGACGGAGAAGTTCGAGTCGGGGACCGGCTGGCCCTCATTCACGCAGCCCGTGGATCCGGCGGTGATTGCGTATCATTTTGACGGACCGGCGTTTTTCAAGCGTGTGGAGACGGTGTGCAACACGTGCGATGCGCATTTGGGGCATGTGTTTCCGGATGGTCCACCGCCGAGCGGACTGCGGTATTGCATGAATGCGGTGGCGCTGAAGAAGGCCGGGAAGCATACATGAAGGCGTGATATAAAGGTAGAGACGCCCACCGAAAAAAGCCACCCTAGCTCAGTTGGTAGAGCGGCTGATTCGTAATCAGCAGGTCGCCAGTTCAATCCTGGCGGGTGGCTCCAGTTTAAGGCTCTCCAGATCCTTCCAATCGTTGGATCGGTCATCTGCCCAAATCAAAATCAGTACTCCCGGACTTACCCCGCTGGATGCAGCAAAAGAAGCGAGGGCCGCTGGCATTGTTCGCTTGTCGTGGCTTACGAGAATTCGGGATTGCGATGCTGCGAGGCGCAGAACCGCTTCGTCATCGAGGTCGTCCAGACGGGCCGCTTGGGCGGTCTGAAAGTCGATCCGCGGTTCGCGCCGCAGCGTGGCATCGACAATGATCCTTTTCAGGTCGTTGTCCGCCTGAAACCGAATGCTCAATGCCTGGCCAAGTCTCGCGTGGAAATTTCGTGGCGGGCGCGCTCAAGACGGGCGTAGACGTCGGGCCGGGTTTCGCTCAGCGGCAGCACCGACCGGTTCAGATCTGCTTCCCCCTCAACGATGTTGGCGTCAACTTCTGGCTCGTGAGCGAGATAGAAAGTAATCGCGCCATAGACCTGCTCCAGGGTAAGCGAAGAGAAGCTCTGGCGAATGGTTTCTGGCGAGTCTCCGGCCCTGAAGGAATACACTATGGAGTCCAGGGACACACGCGTGCCGGCCACGTAGAATCCGCCATTGCGCTGTTCGACGTAGTCGTTCCGCTCCATGCTTCCAGTATAGGAGCTTTTGGCAAAGGGCGTCTGTGGTCCCGCCCGAACTCGGTTTCAGAATCGGATTCAAAACCGGCCAAACAGGCCGAAGCGGCCTGGCGGGTGGCTCCAGATTAATATCAACCGCTTACAAGCCCGCTGAACGCGGGCTTTGGTATTTTTGCCAGTAACCTGGCTCCGGAGAAAGCTATTTCTTCCGCGGTCGGATGTTGGCCCGCAGAAATTCGGCGTATTCGATTTCGCTCAGCTTGCCGGCGGCCATGCCGAGAACAGCGTTAGCGGCATCTTCCTCGGTGGCGGTTAATCGATAGCCATTCAGTTCGAGAAAGAGCGCTCCGAT
>CAZWTH010000328.1:0-2425 GCA_964636715.1 uncultured Solibacteraceae bacterium
CTCGACACTTCGCTCCAGCTCCAGGTCGCGTTCGCGCAATACGGCAATTTCGTCACCAAGCAGCCGAACACCTGCGGCCTCGGCAATTAAACGGAGCAACGCCATGATCGGATTGACGCGCCGTCAACTGATGGCCGGAACGGCGCTGGCGGCGGTCGGCGTCGTCGCCAAACCCGCGGTCGAAGCGTTCGCGCAGCAGCCGCGGCCCGTGAACACGGTGAACCTCACCTGCACCTATATGCAGAGAACGGTCGACGGCAAGAAGTGCCAGGTGCGCTCGTATCAGGGCGCGACGCCGCCGAACAATTTCGAAGTCCCCGGCTATACCGGCGACATTCCCGGGCCGATCATGATCCTGCGGCCCGGCGAGCAGCTCCTCGTCAATCTCACCAACAAGTTCGCGCCCTACGATTCGACGGGTTGGGACGGACAGCACAACGTCCCGCACGATCTGAGCACCACCAACCTGCATCTGCACGGGATGGACGTGATCCCGCATCTGTTCGAGCCGGTGGGCACGAGCGATCCGAAGGCGCCGATGATCGCGATCAAGCCCGGCCAGACCTACAAATACGTCTTCGATATCCCGCGCGATCACGAGCCGGGGTTCAACTGGTACCATCCGCACCACCACGGCTCGACGGTGGTGCAGGCGGCAAGCGGCATGGCCGGCGGCATCGTGGTGCTCGGCGACATCGACGAGGTCCCGGAGATCAAGGCCGCGCGCGACATCCTGCTGGTCATGCAGGATCTCGGCCTCTATCCGTCCGACAACGATCCGAACGTGTGGGCCTATCTGCCGAAGCAGAACGCGATCTGGCAGACCTTCGGCGGCGACGTGACGATCTACGATCCGAAGACGAAGACGGCCGACCCGACCAAGCTTCCGGGCGGCTTCACCACCGGCGATTACAAGCTGCGCTATTTCCTGCTCAACGGTCAGCCCTTCTTCAAGGAAGAGCACAATCCGAGCATTCCGCCGAGCGGCCAGCCGACGCCGAATGCGACGCAGCTTTCGGTGCAGAGCATCAACCTCAAGCCGGGCGAGGTCGTCCGCATCCGCATGCTCAACGGCAATTCGGACAATTACATGCCGATCGTCGTCGACAAGCACGAGGTGCATCTGCTGGCGCTCGACGGCGTGAACTTTCCGACCGTGCGCACCATTCCCGTGAAGCCGATCGACGACAATCCGGACAACGAAGGCCAATTGCAGCTCGCGCCGGCCAATCGCGCCGAGTTCATGATCAAGGCCTCGCTGACGCCGGGCACCTATCCGATCGTGCAGCTCGCGCAGAAGCAGCAGTTCCTCTACAGCGCCCAGAAGGTGATCGCGAACCTAGTCGTGACCGACGACGAGCCGGTCAACATGTCGCTGCCGTACAACCTGCCGGCGCCGGCGCGCGACTATCCGCTGATCAAGCCGGAGGACATCAAGCGGGTGCGGCAGTTCGTGTTCTCAGCGACCTTCCCGGGCGTGAAGAACCCCTATGTCGGCATCGATTTCCTGCTCAGCGGCACGCAGTACCACGAGGACCACGTCACCACCTATGTGCAGCTCGACACCGCCGAACAGTGGATCCTGGTCGTGCCCGACAAGGCCGGCGGCGGCACGGAGGGGCACCCCTTCCACATCCATGTCAACTCGTTCGAGGTCATCTCGGTCGACGGCAAGCCGGTCGAACCGGGGACGATCAAGGACACGATCTGGATCAAGCAGAATTCACGCGTGGTGATCCGCCAGAAATTCCAGGAATGGGTGGGCAAGTCGGTCTTCCACTGTCACATCCTGCCGCACGAGGACACCGGGATGATGCACAACTTCATCATCCAGAAGGGTGCGCCGCCGATCCGCTCGGGTGAGATCCCGGCCGATTGGCCGATCTGCACAACCCAGCCGGGCTGAGGGCAGGCCGCGGGCGGGGTAACCGTCCCGCCCGCATCTTTCGGCCCCGGCTGGGCCGCGAAAAACGGTCATTAACTGCGCGAACAATGGGCGGACTGGCCGGTTGCCATTCGGCCTGCCGTGACTATATTGCGCCGCAATAGCGTCGCGTCGCGGGCTCCCCGAGGGGGCCCGCGCTTTGATTTTTGGAACCCGATAAATGGACCTTCGCAACGTCGCCATCATCGCGCACGTCGACCACGGCAAGACGACCCTGGTCGACCGGCTGCTGCAGCAATCCGGCGTCTATCGCGAGAACGAGCGCCAGGTCGAGCGCGCCATGGATTCCAATGACCTTGAGCGTGAGCGGGGCATCACCATCCTGGCCAAGGTTACCTCGATCCAGTGGCAGGATACCCGGATCAACATCGTCGACACCCCCGGCCACGCCGATTTCGGCGGCGAGGTCGAGCGCATCCTCAACATGGTGGACGGCGCGCTGGTGCTGGTCGATGCCGCCGAAGGCCCGCTGCCGCAGAC
>CAZWTH010000329.1:0-20586 GCA_964636715.1 uncultured Solibacteraceae bacterium
CAGCGTGATGCCGGCGTGGGTGACGACCGCATCGAACGCCGCCGCGTTCGACGGCGCCTTGATCCGCCCGGTGAACGGCTTGCCGATCGGCGCGATCAGGAACGGCCGGCTGCCGGCGAGATCGATCAGCACGCGATCGAGCGACTCGTTCACCGCGATCAGCTCGAGCGGGTGATCCGGTTTGGCATCCGCAGCGACCGCGAGCTGCGGCAACGACATGATATCGACCGGCGGCGGGCGCTTCGGTTGACTCGTCGGTGGCGGGCACGGCGGGCATTTCGATGGTGAACCGCGCGCCCGTCGGCTTATTGTCTTCCACGCGAATGCTGGCGCCGTGCTCGGTGAGAATGTGGCTCACGATCGCAAGCCCCAGGCCGGTACCGCGTACCTTGGTAGAGAAATACGGAAGGAAGAGTTTTTCCTTCTGATCGGCGGTGACGCCGGAGCCCGTATCGGCGACGATAATTTCGACGGTGTCCGCAAGACTGGCCTGCGTCTGCACCAGCAGCTCTTTCACCGGCGAATCCTGCATCGCTTCCGCGGCATTGTCGACGAGGTTCACAATGACGCGCTTGAGTTGCTCGGGATCCGCCATGACCGGCGGAAGGTCCGGGGCCAGATCGATGGTGACCGCGATGTCTTCGAGCCGGCCGTCGAACACGCCTATGCCCGAAGCGATCACTTCATTGAGATCGGAAAGCACAAGCTGCGCGGCGGGGAGACGGGAGAACTGCGAGAACTCATCCACCAGCCGCTTCACGGACGCGGTCTCATCGAGGATCGTGCCGGCGCATTCGCGCAGCGCGCGATCCACGGATTCCGGCAGCGGCGTCCGGTTCGCCTGGCGGACAATACGCTCGGCGGAAAGCGTAATCGGGGTCAGAGGATTGCGGATTTCATGCGCGACCCGCCGCGCCACTTCGCTCCAGGCCGCGACTTTCTGGGCGCGCAGCAGATCGCTCGTATCTTCAATGACAACGACGAATCCGGCATTGCGGCCGCCTTCGATCGCCGCAACGGTAATCGCAAGATGGAGCGTGCGCGCGGGCGTGTTCACTTCGAACTGACGGGACGCGACTCCGGTGCGGCGGGCCCGGTTCATCAGATAGCGGATTTCCGTGGCGTCTTCGGACGGAAAGAGATCGTCGAGCCGCGAGACACGCTCGGCGGCGACGGGAAGCATCTGGAGAAGAGCCTTGTTGACGCGCTGGATGACGCCACCGGAATCGACCGAGATCACGCCGGTCGGGATACTTTCGAGGATGGCCTCCATGAAACCCCGGCGGGCTTCGAGCTCCGAGCGATTGGCTTCCAGATCGGCGGTCATGCGATTGAAGCCGTTGATGAGCACCGCGAGTTCGTCGATACCGGTAGCGGTCACGCGATAGGAAAGATTGCCGCGGCTGACCTGGCCGACGCCCTGCACCAGTTCGCTGATCGGCGAACTGATCTGGCGCGCGAGATATTGCGCGAGCCATGTCGCGACAAACAGAATGAAAAGCGCCACGAGCGCCAGCACCGCCAGGAAATTCGCGCGGAGGCTGCTCTTTTCGCGACTCAGCAGATCGTACTCATGAATGTATCGGAGAACATTCGTCTGGCCATCGATGAAATCGTGCGGGACGGAGACGGCCACCAGAACGGAACCGATCTCCGTGGTGTCGCCCTGCACTTTCGCCATGGCCGTGCCCGTTGTGCTGGTGGGCATCTGGCCGAAGCTGGCCAGCGGCGTCATGGAATTGACCGGCAGAATGCGGACGGCGAGCAGGCCGTTATCGCGGCACAGCGCGGCAAGCCATTCGGAGGGACGCCCTGCGCCGGGAAACGGCGCGCCGCTTAACAGGGCCTCCGCCTGGGGCGATTGCGCAATGAGCTGCGCTTCGGCGAGCGCGCGTCCGCTCATTTCGGTCCCCAGCGCATCGCCGACTTTGATGAAATCGGCTTTGATATAAGTGGCGGGCAGCGTGAACCATCCTTCGAGCGTCTTGCTGAGCACGTAGTAATTGAACAGGAACATGCAGAAAACGGGAAGGACGCTGAGGCCGAGAGCTCCGACGACCAGCAGCGTGCGGATCTGCGACCCCGGACCGCCAGTCTGCCGGGCAATCCAGAGCTTGATCATGAGCCGGACAAACATGAAGCCCAGGCCCATCATCAGGATGAAGATCAGGATGGAAAGACCGAAGAAGACGAACGTCTGGGAGGGGTCTTCCGGATGCGGATAAGAGCCCTTATTGAAGGATCCCAGCCAGATCACCACCGCTACCGAGGCAACCAGCAGAATGGCTGCCAGGCCGATGGAAATGCGCTTCAGCATCAATGTCTTCAGTTTATGCGAAATGCGCTGAGCGGAAGCCGGGCGCGCAGGGTCGAAGCCCTGCCCGGCGTCAGAACGTCAGCTTGCCGGAAAGCTGAATGATGCGAACGGAGCCGTCGAACCCGAGATTGTTCCCGTAGGGGCTGTTCGGTTGGGCGACGGTCGAATAGATCATTCCGAAGGTCGGACTGGCGTAGTCCGGATCCGGATTCCCGAAATTGGGGTGATTGAAGACGTTGAATGCAGTCATACCCACTCCGAAGGTGGCTTTTTCCGAGATGTGGAAGTTCCGGACCACGTTCAGATCGGTGTTGAAGTAGCCGGGGCCTCGGAACATATTGCGGTTCTGAAAAGGGAATCCGGGAAATGCTGAAACCGACCCATCGAGGAAGCCGGCCTCCAGTAAACACGGCGTATCCGCGGCGGCTTTGCCGCACCCGCCGGACGCAACCATCGGAGCTCCCGAGGGAGTAGCGGGAATGGTAGCCAGGGGTCCGTTACCTACTGAAAGACTGCTGTCCGTCACCGTGAAGGGCAGCCCCGTGTGATACGTGATCTTCGTACCCAATTGCCAGTTGCTCGCGATTTCATTCAGAACCATGTTGCGCATTTTGAAGCGCGGCGCGTAAATAAAGTCCGCCGAGATTACATGGCGGATGTCGTAATCGGCGTTGCCATAATTTGTGGCCAGCGATCCCGGAATGAGCTGAGCAATCAGAGAGTCCGACGGGCTGAATTCGTTCTGGCCCCCATTGGAGACGTGGTCGAGCGTATGTGACCACATGTAGTTGAAGTGTCCGCTGAAACCTTTTGCGAACTGCTGACGCAGGGTGATCTGGAGCCCGTTGTAATTCGCAGTGGTCCCGGAGAGGTATTGGGTTACCAGACCATAGTTCGGGTTGGGCGCCGCGGAGGGAAGAACGCCGGGGAAAATACCGTCCGAATCATAAGCGTTGCCCCAGAGATTCTGGTAAAGCAGGTTGTCACTGCGGTTGCCCGCATAGTTCGCAATCAACGCCGTGGACGGGCCGAGCTGACGCTGCACCTGGAAATTCCACTGGAGAACGCGGGGCGAATGAATTGTGCCCACAGCAGCATTGAAGCCCGGCGGGTTGAAGGCGACGCCCATCGGCGTGAGTTCGGACGCCATTTGCGAATACGTCTTATTGATGCTGAAGGCATTGGCGGACGCCTGGAAAATCGCCTGGCCGCCGGCTGGTCCGGGATCGAAAGCAAGCACGCCGTCCGGAGGCTGCACGTTGAATCTCACGGCGTTGGGGGGATTCGACAGAAGCTCGTTTGCGAGAGTGGCCGCCGCGTTATCAAAGAAGAGACCGACGCCCCCGCTGAGAATCGTTTTTGAATCTTTCGAGGGTGACCAGCTGAGTCCGACGCTCGGCGCAAAGTTCAGGACATCGATGCCGTTATACGCCTGATGCCGTCCGAAATTAATATCGGCGCTGTAGGGCACGGAACCCGGATCGGCGCTGGTGGAACTGGTCAACGAGTTGAAAGTCGTCTTGAAGTTGGCGAAGCAATTGAACTGGCAGACAGGATTTGAGTTGTGTTCCACGCGCAAACCGAGCGTGATCGTCAGATTCGAAGCAACGCGCCAATCGTCATGCGCATACATTCCCATGCCCCAAAGCGCGATCGGCACGGGGCTGGCGGAGACCGTTGCGCGCCGGAAGCGGAACGCCAGACCATCGGCGAAGTTCTGCAGGCCATCTGGCCCATAACCGAAATAGACCTGCGGATTCAGGTAAAAGATCGTACGGTCGCTGACGTCATAGCGGCGGAAATTTTCGCCGAATTTGAGCGTATGCCGGCCCTTGACCAGCGTGTAATCGTCAACAAACTGATACTGGGTGATGTTGCGGCCCTGGGGGAAGAGTCCGTACACGTTGAAGCCCTGCTGGCCGAGTCCCGGAATGATCGAGCCAAACGGCACCGAGCCATTGGTGAAGATGCCATACGGGAGAGTGCTGTGCACGAGGTTCTCATCCTGGGTAAATTGCGCAACGTAGTGGCTCAGAGATGCGATGAACTGGTTTGTTGCGTTGGGCGAGAACACGTGAGTTTCGCTGGCCTGGTTATCCCAGCTGGGCTGCTTCGAAATGGCATTGAAATTGGGGCTGATGGGATCGATCAGGGACGGCTGGGTGCCGCGGTCCGATTTGTAGCGATAGTAAATGTTGTCGTTCGCGGTCAGCCTGTGATCGATGCGGAATGCGAGATACGACTCTGTAGCGGCCGCTGCGGGATTCGCCTCAAACTGCGCCGTGCAAGCCTGCGTGGCAGGGTCGAAGCCGGGCAGGCTCAGCGCGTTACAGATATCGTCGTTATCCAGATTTCGGGCTGTTGACGAACCGGGTGCGTTCCGGAGTACGCCCAGCATCTGCTTATACGTTCCGGCTTCGCCCGGATGCAGTTTAGTGACGTTTGCCAGAACGGCATCCGCGAACGCCTGCGTCGGGATCTTCACCGTCTGCGAACTGGGCGCGATAAACCGTAACCCTTCATCATCGACGAAGAAGAAGGTCCTGTTCCGGATAATGCGGCCGCCAAGGGAGCCAGCCCATTGATTGGAGTTCGAGAAGGGCTTCGAACTGCCGAAGTAGTTATTGAACCAGGAATTCGAGTTCAGGGAACTGCCATTCCACCAATAAAGCAGATTTCCGTGAAAGGCATTGCTGCCCGACTTCGTCGCCAAAATGACCTGCGCGCCGGAAAGCTGGCCATATTGGCCGCCGTAAGGGCTGGCGAGAACGGTGGCGTCCTGAATTTCATTGGCTCCGAGCGTCAGATCCGTTGGCCCCGTGTTGTTGATGTTGAAGTACGGGTCCATGTCATTTTCACCGTTCACGGTGTAAAGGTTCGAGGTGGCGGGCAGGCCGTTGAGGGAGAAGTTGCCGCTCGCGCCGCCGCCCTGGGTGTTCATGATGACGCCCGCGGCGGTGAGCGCGATATTCGTGATGTCACCGCCGGGGGTGGGAAGCAATTCGACCTCAAGCGGAGTAAAAGTCGTGGCCCCGTTCGGCGAAGCGTTCAATACATCCTGGACCGCAATCACATCGATGGCGGTGGTGGTTGCCACCGCGATTTCGAGCTTGAAATCCGCGGGGAGAACGATGCCCACAAGAACGGTGAGGCCGTTCTGCTGCGCGGTCTTGAAATTTTGTTTCTTCGCTGTGACGGTGTAATGGCCGGGTTTCAGGAGGCTGAACCGGTAGAGGCCATTGCTGTCGGTCGTAGTGCTTTGAGTGGCGCCCGTGTCCGTATTCGTCAGCTCGAGGTCAGCGCCGGAAATCACAGCCGAACTGGGATCGGTCACAACTCCGGCGATATCGCCGGAGATCAGGGATTGTGCCCGCATGGGCGTCGAAATAACGAAGACACCGCAAAGGCCAGCCAGCAATGCGATCATTCGCAGGGTTTTCACTTTAGCTCCTTATGTCCGTCCATTTGAGTCATTTACCCCTATGGATTGACATGACTTTTGCCTTACAGTAACACGCACCACGAAAAGGTGACAATACTATCCGTGGTCGATCAGGGCGCAATTCTGCGCGAGGTGGCGCATATGCCGGCCGATTGTGACATCGCCATTAAGTCACGCCCCGTCAGCATCTTACGCGAATTTTCCCGCAACCTCTATTCTTATGAATACCGGATTCCATAGGGACATGGCGCAGTTTTAATCTGAACTTCAGTTCTGCGTATATCCCGTTGTGAATTAAGAGTAGCGAGACACCCTATTAGCCGGGCAAAAACGCCGCGAAATGCACCTTAGGCGAGGCAACCGCCCGCGGAAAGTACGAGATTATCCGCGAAAGGAGGCCCGATGATCTGGAGTCCGATCGGCAGACCGGCAACGGGCAGGGGGACGGATACCGCGGGGAGACCGAGAACGTTGATAGACCGGACGAGACGCGTAGTGGCGAGGCGGGCGTCCTCCTCCTCTCCATCCAGGGACACCGTCGCCTGGCCGATTTTCGGGGCGACGATGGGAGCGGTGGGCGTCAGAAGGATGTCGATGTCTTCCCAAACCTTTGCCCATTCCCGCTGCCAGCGGCGGCGAAGGCGTTGTGCGTTGATGTAGTCTGTGGCGGGAAGCAGGCGGCCCTGATCGATGAGGGCCATCACGTCGGCGCCGAATTCGTCGCGGCGGTGCGCGTATGGCTCCATGAGGGCGGAGACTTCGGCCATCAGGATGACGCGGCCAATGGCGTTCAGCGATTCGGGATCGGGAACGCGTATGGGTTTCAATTCCGCGCCGGCGGATTTCGCGCGATCGAGCGCGGCGCGGAATGCGGCGGCGACTTCCGGAGCGAGGCGCTCGGTGAAGAAGTTTTCCGGGATGCCCGCGCGCACGCCGCGAAGCGAGAAGTTGTCGCTCCAGAAATCTCCCGCGGGCGTCGCGATGGAGCTGTCGTCGCGCGGGTCGTATCCGGCGATGGCCTCCATCACCAGGGCGGCGTCGCGCGGGCTGACCGCCAGAGGCCCCATGTGGTCCAGATTATTGCCCAGCGCCATGCAGCCGCGGCGGCTGACGATCCCGTAGGTCGGCTTGTGGCCCGTACAGCCACAGTAGGCGGCGGGGATGCGGATGGAGCCGCCCGTATCGGTGCCGAGCGCGAACGCCACCATCCCGGCGGCGACAGCGGCGCCTGACCCTCCGCTCGAACCGCCCGGAATGCGGGAGGGATCGTGCGGATTGCGAACCGGGCCGAAGTGGGGATTGTTGTTCGTGATTCCGTAGGCAAGCTCGTGAAGTCCGGTCTTGCCCATCAGGACTGCGCCAGCCTCGCGCAGCTTTTCATATACGGCGCAATCGGCGGTGGGGACCCGGTCAGCGAAGATTTTCGTGCCGCCTGTGGTGCGGATGCCTTTGGTATCGAAAAGATCTTTGAGGGCGTACGGGATGCCTTGGAGCGGGCCGCGGTCAATGCCTTTCGCGAAATCTTCATCGGCGCGCCGGGCCTGTTCGAGCGCGGTTTCCTCGGTGATGGTGATGAAAGCGTTGAGACGCGGCTGCTCAGCCTGAATGGTTTTCAGCGATTCCCGCGCGAGCTCGACGGCGGAAATTTCGCGGGCGCGGAGGCGGCGGGCGGTTTGCTCGATGGTCACCTGGCGCGCTCCTGCAGGTTCGAGAAGGTGACGGCGATTTCGTCAGCGGGAGTCAGGGTGGCGGCAAGCGGCCGGAATGTTTTCTCAAGGGCGTCGAGCGACGGCGCAATGCGCGCAACGGCGTCAGGCGGGATATCAGGGCAGCGAAGGGCGGCGACAGTTTTCCAATCGGTCATCACGCAATACTATAAGCCAGAGTGAGTGACGCCGTCTTTGTGTATGGATCGCTGCGGAGCGAATTCGACAATCGCTATGCGGTGGAGCTGCGGTCTGCGGCGGATCTGGTGGGGCGCGCGACCGTAAGGGGTTCGATTTTTCGAGTGGGGCGGTATCCGGGTTATCGCGCGGAACCTGCCGGGATGGTGTGCGGGGAAGTGTGGCGGCTGCGCGATCCGGAGCGGACGCTCGCCGTGCTGGATGAATATGAGGGAAGCCGGTATCGTCGTGTCCTGACGCCGACCAGCCTTCCTGGCGTCGACGCCTGGATTTACGCTTACGCCGCTGAGGTGGAGGCTGGACAGCGAATCGAATCGGGGGATTTTCTCGTCTCGTGAATTTTTCTTCGCGGCTGCCGCAGGCCATGGAAACGAACGCGCTGACGCTTTTGCTCGATGCAAAACGGCGCGCGGGCGAGCCGGTGCTCGATTTGACGGAATCGAATCCGACGCGGGCGGGGATCGAGTATCCGGCGGGATTTCTTTCCGCCCTGGCGGATCCCCTGGCGGCTGTCTATGAGCCCGAGCCGTTCGGCCTTCCCGCGGCGCGCGAGATCATCGCCGCCGAGTATGACGCGGGCGGCGTGGAAAACGTGGCGATGACCGCGAGTACGAGTGAGGCGTATTCGTGGCTGTTCAAGCTGCTGTGCGATCCGGGCGATGAGGTTCTGATTCCGCGGCCGTCGTATCCGCTGTTCGATTATCTGGCGGCGCTCGAATCGATTTCGGTTCGGCATTACGGGTTGTTTTACGATCACGGGGCGTGGTGTATCGACTTCCATACGATCGAGCGGGCCCTGCATGCGCGGACGCGGGCCGTGGTGGTGGTGAATCCAAATAATCCGACGGGGCATTTCATCGCGAAACATGAGCTGCGGGAATTGCGGGCGCTCTGCGCGGATCGCGGCGTCGCGGTGATCTCCGATGAGGTGTTTCGCGACTACGCGATTGCGCCTCGCGCGGAAAGTGCGATGACGCTGGGCGGATCGGACAGCGCGCTGACGTTTACGCTGCATGGGCTCTCGAAAGCCGTGGGTCTGCCGCAGATGAAGCTGGCCTGGATGGTGGTGAGCGGCGAGCGCGCGCTGGTGGACGCCGCGATGCCTCGGCTCGAGATGATTGCCGATACGTATCTTTCGGCTGCGACGCCCGTGCAGTGCGCGCTGCCTTCGCTGCTGGCGCTGCGAGGGCCGATCCAGGCGCAGATTGTGGGGCGGCTGAAGGAGAATTTGCAGTTTCTGCGATCATCCGGTTTGCGGGTGCTCGAAGTGGAGGCGGGATGGTATGCGACGGTCACGAGCGGGCGGGGCGATGATTTTGCTGAGTCGCTGCTGCTGTCGCAGAACGTTCTGGTCCAGCCCGGTTATTTCTATGACTTCGAGGATTCCGGAAGTCTGGTGCTGAGTCTGCTGACGCGCCCTGATGTGTTTCGGGAAGGCGTCAGCCGTTTACGATCTGAACTCGCGTAAAACCTTCGGTGGCGCTGGGGCGAGTCAGTCTTGCCGCCATGCGATCAATGGCTTCGGGCGGTACTACGCGCGGACGGCCCGCGTTACGCGTCTTGCAGGTTTCCGGAGAGACATCGAAGTAGAGCGCTTCAATGTCGCAATGGTGGTCCCGGGCGATCTTCACATAGCGGCGGCGCTCTTTCACGGTGAGATTCGTCGCGTCGATATAGGTCACGGGGCGGCGGAGCGCCAGGCGCTGCCGCAACAGATAGCGCAGCGCGCGGAAGACGCGTCGATGGATGCTTTGGTCCGCGGGATCGTCGGCCAGTTGCAGCCGCAGAGCATCGCTGGAAATAGCGTTCGCGCCGATCCGCTCGAAGTAAGTCGACTTGCCGGAGCCCGGCAGCCCGACGGCGAGCACGATCTTACACGGCGGCATAGTGCCCGGCGGCGAGCAGGCGTTCCGCGATGCGGCGGCGGATCGCGATGGCGTCCACCGGATCGTGCTTCGCGAACCGGCGCAGGACCGTCATCTTCGCGCGCAGCGCATCGCCCTCGCCACAAGCGGCCAGTACCGGGCGGGCGAAGCCTTCGATGCGCGTCATGCAGTCGCGCAGAAGGACAGCCGTCATGTCGTTTCCACCCGATGTCTTTTCCGCGCGCAGAAGAGCGGATTCCATCGCGAACGTTTCCATTACGACGTCGGCAATGCCCGAAAGCACTTCCTGCTGTTGCTCCATGGCGGCCCCGAATTTTTCGAACGCGCTGCCGAGCAGAAGCAGCGCAATCTTCTTCGCGTTGCGGACGAGGCGGTGCTCCTCGGGCGTCGTATCCGTGGTGAGCGAAGGACCGGCGAGAATTTCGTCCATCAGCGATTTCGCGGCCTTCACCAGGCCAAGGCGGCCCTGCTGGGCGCGCTTGAGCAGCATGCCGGTCACGAGCAGACGATTGATTTCGTTGGTGCCTTCAAAAATACGATTGATGCGGGAGTCGCGATAGGCCTTCTCGACCGCATAGTCCTGATGGTAGCCGTAGCCGCCGTGGATTTGCACGCCCTCGTCCACCACGTAATCGAGCATTTCCGACCCGTACACCTTGACGATGGAACACTCCGCGGCGAACTCCTCAACCGCCTTCATCATGCGACGCGCGGCGTCGGGCTCATTCCAGGAAAAACCTTCCAGATGTTCCGAGATCAGGCCTTCCACGCGGAACGAGACGGATTCCGCCGCGTAGATCCGGATCGCCATTTCGGCGAGCTTATGGCGAATGACGCCGAAGCTGGCGATTTCCTGCCCAAACGCCTTCCGTTGTTTGGCATAGGCGAGTGATATGGCAAGAACGTTTTTTGCGGCGCCCACGGCGAAGGGGCCGAGCTTGAGGCGGCCGATGTTCAGGATGTTGAACGCGATGATGTGACCGCGGCCGGGCTCGCCGAGCAGATTTTCGACGGGGACTTTCACGTTGTCGAAAAAGACGGCGGTGGTGGAGCTTCCTTTGATCCCCATCTTCTTTTCTTCAGCGCCGTTCGAAACGCCGGGAAACGTGCGCTCCACCAGAAACGCGGAGAACTGCTCGCCGCCGATTTTCGCGAAGACGGTGAAGAAGTCCGCGTGGCCGCCATTGGTGATCCACATCTTCTGCCCGTTCAGGATGTAGTGCTTGCCGTCGGGCGAGAGATCGGCGCGGGTCTTGATCGCCATGGCGTCAGAGCCGGTCTGCGGCTCGGTGAGGCAGTAGGCGCCGATGAATTCGCCGGAGGATAACTTCGGCAGATAGCGCTGCTTCTGAGCTTCTGTGCCGAAGAGCAGCAGCGGCAGCGTGCCGATTCCGGCGTGCGCGCCGTGCCAGGCGGCGAACGAACCATCGCCCGCGATCTGTTCGGCGGCCACCATCACGGAGGTCATATCCATTTCCATGCCGCCGTACTTTTCAGGCGTCAGAATGGCTTCAAGGCCGAGCGAGGCGGCTTTGCGCAGCGTCGCGGCGGCCAGCTTGAAATCGCCGTGGAGAACCGCTTCGGCGTTCGGAGCCACCTCGCGGTCGAAGAATTCGCGCGCGGTTCGCGCAATCGCTTTGTGCTCTTCAGTGAGATCGGCGGGCGTGAAGACGCTGCTCGCCGGGTGCTCTTCAATCAGAAAGGACCCGCCGGTTTTTGCCATATCCTCTCTAGAGTAATTCGAAAATGCCCGCGGCGCCCTGACCGCCCCCCACGCACATGGTGACCATGCCGTAGCGAAGGTCGCGGCGCTGCATTTCCCGGAGCAGGGTAGCAGTGAGTTTCGCGCCTGTGCAGCCCAGTGGATGCCCCAGCGCGAGCGCGCCGCCGTTGACGTTCACGATATCGCGATTGAGCCCGGCGGTCTTAATGACGGCCAGCGCCTGGGCGGCGAAAGCCTCGTTCAGCTCGATGAGGCCGATGTGATCGAGCTTGAGCCGCGCCATGGCGAGCGCTTTCGGGATGGCCACGACGGGACCGATGCCCATGATTTCGGGCGGCACGCCGGCGGTGGCGAAGCTGACGAAGCGCGCGATGGGTTTCAGGCCGAGTTGCGCGGCTTTCGTATCGGACATGACGAGGGCCGCCGCCGCGCCATCGCTGGTCTGCGAGGAATTGCCGGCCGTG
Organism: uncultured Solibacteraceae bacterium; assembly: GCA_964636715.1. GTDB lineage: Bacteria > Acidobacteriota > Terriglobia > Bryobacterales > Bryobacteraceae > BOG-234. Next base: position 11,737 of record CAZWTH010000329.1, read on the forward strand.
ACGGTTCCGTTGGTCTGGAAGACGGGCTTGAGTTTGGAGAGCGCTTCGAGAGTGGTATCGGCGCGGGGACCTTCGTCTTTGTTGAAGATCGTTTCAGTGCGCTCGGGCTTGCCGTTTCCGTTGAGAGCCGTGGATTCCACGCGCACGGGAACGATTTCGGCGTCGAACTTGCCTTCGGCCTGCGCGCGCAGAGCGTTCTGGTGGCTCATGAGCGCAAAGGCGTCGGCCTGTTCGCGGGTAATGCCGTAGCGCTCACGGACCTTCTCCGCGGTGAGGCCCATGTTGATGTAGACCTCCGGACGATTCTCAGTGAACCAGGGATTCGGCGCCGGATTATTGCCGGCGAACGGGATGAGGCTCATCGACTCGCTGCCGCCCGCGATCAGGATGTGCGCGGCGCCCGAGCGAATCTGGTTCGCGGCGAGCGCGATCGACTGGAGGCCGGAGCTGCAGAAACGATTAATGGTCATGCCCGGAACCGAGTCCGGCAGTCCCGCGCGCAGAGCGGCGATCCGGGCCATGTTGGAGCCGGATTCGGCTTCCGGCATGGCGCAGCCGAGGATGACGTCTTCGACGTCTTGAGGCGCGACCTGCGGATATTTTTCGAGAAGCGCTTTAATGACCGTGGCGGCGAGATCGTCAGGCCGCGTGTTTCGCAGAGCGCCGCGTGGGGCTTTGCCGGCCGCGGTGCGGAGGCAATCGACAATAACCGCTTCAGGCATGGAACGGGTCTCCAGATTTAATGTCGCATATGGAGGGGCATGCCTGGGGACAACTATTTCCCTGCGGCCACGTCGGCGAGCGTGCGCATGAGAGTATCGCGCCAGGCTGGATCGCGCTCGCGATCCAGCAGTTTCCGAAGCGCAAGCGTGTGGGCTTCCTGCAGCGCTTTATTGGCGGAAACGCTGACGTCGGGCTGCACGCCCATGCCCTCCCAGTTGGTTTTGGTGATGGGATTGATGGATTCGCCTACCGGAATAAATGCCGTGAACAATGGTGAGAGACGGACTAGTCCCCTGCCCATATGAGCGCCGCCGCCGGTTTTTTCTCCCACCAGAGTGGCGCGCTTCAACTGCTGCATCGAGTAGCAGAAGTCTTCGGCGGCGGAGAACGTGGACGGGCCGGTCAGGATGAAGAGGTCTCGGTCGAGGGAGCGGCGGCCACCGACTGCCTCGGAGGTCATCAGGTCGATCGTGCGGTTCTCGTCGCGCCAGTGCATTTGGGTGAAGAGGACAGGTTTCGGGCCGAGGAAATAGCTGGCAACGTAGACGGTCATCGGAGTGTTGCCGCCGCCGTTTTGGCGCAGGTCGAGGATGATTGAGTCGAAGTTCGCGAGGGCGCTGAGCCAGGCATCGGCTGTGTCTTTGGCCTGGTCGAGATTGGCGAATGACCGGATTTCGAGATAGCCGACATTGCCGCGAAGACGTTCGAGCTTGTTGAATCCGTAGTTGAAGCGCTCCCGCGCAGGGGCTATGGGCGCGGATACCTTTTGTGCCGGGTCGAAATACAGGGCGAGGTGTTTGTCTTTTGTGACAGAGCGGAGATCAGCGGTGATCTTTTGGGCGAAACTACTCGCCGATGTGGCGGTGCTGTATTCTCCCGCGGCTTTCGCTTTGTGGAGGAACCGAACGGCAAGATCGCCAGTTTCCGGGACGACGTAGCCTGCCTCGATCTTCGATGCGAAGGAGTCAATGACGGCGTTACGATCGGCGGCATCCAGCGGAACATCGGACGTGGGCTGCTGTGCGCCGACGGACAAGACGAGAAGGAGGCCGCATATGTATATGACCCTGGCGGGATGTCTCCGCATGTCCCGATTGGACGGCGAAATGGCTGTACTGTTAGTTCAGCTGGCCGCGTACGGAAGACCGATCTCCGGAGAACGAAGTAAGATAGTCAGTAGGAGTCCCAGTGATTATCGAGGTGAATGACGCCGGTGAAGTGCTGGTTCCCGCGGAACTGGTTCAGGCGAAGCCGCATACGCGCATGCAGGCGGCTCGTGACGGGGATTCGCTGGTGCTAAAGCCTGTAATCCCGAAATCCATGCGGGGAGTTGGTTCGCTAACTGTGCTGGAGGGCCAATTGACAGATCCGGCAATGAGATTTACCCGCGACGATATCTATGGCGACCAGGGCCGGTAGCGCCGTTTTCATCGATACCAACATCCTCATCTATTCGAGCTTTTGGAGCGCGCCACTGCACGCGGAGGCGCGGCGCCGTCTGGAGGAATTGGAATCCAGCGGGGCAATATTGTGGACCAGCCGGCAAGTGCTTCGCGAGTTTCTCGCCGTTGCCACGCGGCCTGGCACGGTAACACCTTCACCAGCGCCAGACGCTCTCTCGGAACTCATTGGTCGATTTGAGAGCGTCTTTCGAATTGCGGACGACGACGCGTCTGTGACAACTCTGCTCATTGGTCTGCTGGAATCGTTGAAAATCCAGGGAAAACAGATCCACGACGCCAACATCGTGGCGACGATGAAACGACATAGAATTCCACGGCTGCTCACTCATAACGTTGCGGATTTCGCGCGATACGCCCAGGATGTGGAAGTAGTCCCACTACTTCCGTGAACGATTCCAGGCGAAGAGGGCGATTCCCGCGGCGACCGAAACATTCAGCGAGGCAATCTTTCCCGCCATCGGGATGCGGATCAGCATGTCGCAGTTCTTCTTCACCAGATCGTGCAGCCCCTTCCCCTCTCCACCCATGACGATGACGGAGTGATCGGCGAAATCGACCTTGTCGTAAGTCGTCTCGCCGCGCTCGTCAAGGCCATAGACGAAGTAGCCCATATCTTTCAGGCTGCGGAGAGTCTGATTGATATTCGTCGCCCGCACCACGGGCAAATGTTCGAGCGCCCCCGCAGCCGACTTGGCGACGGTTTCGGTCAATCCCGCGGCCCGGCGCTCCGCGACGACTACCGCCCCAGCCCCCGCGGCGTGCGCAGTCCGGATGATGGCGCCGAGATTGTGCGGGTCTTCCACGCCATCGAGAACCACAATCAGCGGCGAATGCGGCGCGACATCTTCCAGCTCGGCGTACTTCTTTTCCGAGCCCAGCGCGACGATGCCCTGATGCGACTTCGCCCCAGCCAGGCGATCCAGCGACGCCCGGTCTTCGAAGCGCACCGGCGTGCCGACACCACGGGCGAGATCGATGACTTCCTGCACGCGTCCGCCGCCGAGTCCTTTCGCGACCAGCACGCGCTCCAGCGGGCGCTTCGCGCGCAGAGCTTCAACGACGGGGTGAAATCCAATAAGAACGGCCAAGCCCGATTATATGGCGGGGGTGCTCAGCGTCCTCTCATGCTCCACCTGCGTGTTGAGGCCGTTGTTGAAACGGTTGGTGAAATTGGCCAGCGCGATGACCAGCGTCAGTTCCACGATCTGCTCTTCGTTGAAATGCTCCTGCAGATGCTCGCGGGTATCGAAATCCTCAGCGCAGGCGCGCGTCATTTCACGCGCATAGTGCAGCGCGGCCTGCTCGGCGAGCGTGAAGTTCTGGTTGGTTTCCGATTCCAGATCTTCGATGGCGCGTTCGGAAAGTCCGGCTTTGCGGCCTCCCTTCAGGTGCGCTTCGGTACAGTAATCGCACTCGTTGACGAAAGAAACGGCGAGATAAACCATCTCTTTCAGTCGGCGCTCGAGCGTTCCCAGTCCCATAATGGAACCATACAATTTGGGGAAACTGGCCACCACATCGGGTCTGTGGGCCATCAGTCGATAGAAATTGCTCGGTCCTGTCTTGCCCTCCAGCTCGGCAAGGGCTGCATTGTTGGCCGGATCCACGCCATGTACCATTTGAGCCATATGCCTGGATATTACCGCTATTTCAGGACCGAAGGAAGCCTCCGTACCGAGTGTGCAAGAGTGCGGTGAGATCCGTCACGGCATTGTCGCCATGCCTGGTCAACAGGTATGCTCAGGTCATGAAATCGTCGCGTTTGAAGTCGCTTATGGTCTGTGGCGTGCTCTGCGCGATCGGTTTCGCCCGACCGCTTCCGGCGCAAAATCCCACGCCCGAATTCACCATGGTGGACGTGCATGCGAATCCCGGCACGCTGCGAGGGATGGAAGGCGGCCCCATGCGCGAGGGGCGCTATGCGCTGCACCAGGCGACGCTGCTCGATCTGATTTCCACAGCCTGGGCCGTACGCCCCGAACGGGTTACCGGTGGACCGAGCTGGCTGGACCTCGACCGGTTCGACGTGATCGCTCAGGCTCCCGCTGAGACGCCGCCCACTTCCATGCCGGCGATGCTCCGTAAGGTTCTGGCGGATCGTTTCGGCCTGAAGCTGCATGAAGAGAAGAAGCCTGTGCCGGCTTTCGTCCTCTCCACCGGGAAGCGTTCTCTGCTGAAACCGGCGGAGGATTCGGGCGACGCCGGCTGCAGGTGGCGCTATCTGACTCCCGAGCAGCGCGCGGCGTCACAGCCCCGCTACGTCTGCCACGGCGAAACGATGGATGAATTCGCGAAAAAGCTCTCCGAAGAGGTGGACGCGCCAGTCACCAACGAAACAGGGTTGACCGGCAAATGGGATTTCACGCTCTACTGGATCAATCAATGGCAACTGCTCTCCAGACAAGAGGAGGGCCCTTCTTTGTCTGAGGCCATCGAAAAGGAGATGGGGCTCAAGCTGGAACCGCGCAACGTTCCGATGGACGTGATGGTGGTGGACAGCGTCCATCGAACGCCGGCGCCGAATCCGCCAGGAGTTGCGGGGAAATTGTGGCCGGCCAAACTTGCGTTCGAGGTGTCGAGCATACGGCCGGTCGAGCCCGGGACCGTGATGAAGGGCGATGGGTTTGAACCCGGCGGGCGTATTCGCACGATTGCGACGCTGGAAACGCTCCTGCGCGGGGCATGGACCGTTCACAGCAACGATCTGGTGACGGGTGTTCCGGACTGGTTCGATCGGGACCGCTTTGAGTTTGTCGCGAAAATGCCGCCATCCATGCAGGTTGTTGGTCCGGGCCCCGCGCCGGTGGATATTGCCGCTTTGCGGAAGATGTGGCAGACGCTGCTGCATGATCGCTTCGGCATGGTCTGGCATTATGAGGACCGGCCGGCGGATGTGTTTGCGATGGTGGCTCACAAACCCCGGCTGCGGAAGGCCGATCCAGGCGCGCGTTCGGAGTGCAAAATGCAGACAGTGAGCAGAGCCGGTACGGCTGCGGATGCATGGACCTGCCGGAATATGACGATGGACGAACTCGCGCAAAAGCTGCAACAGCAGATGGTGAATTTCGATTTAATCCATCCGGTGGTCAACGCGACCGGCATGGAAGGCGGCTGGGATTTCACCGTGACCTGGACGCCCCCGCGTCTGGTGGCAAGCGCCGCCCCGGCGAATAACGGGGGCCAGGCAATGGCTCCCGATCCGGCAGGGACCATGACATTCGAGGAGGCGCTGGATAAGGAACTCGGATTGAAGCTGGAAGTGCAGAAACGCGTGATTCCGGTGCTGGTCATCGATCACGTGAATCGTAAGCCGACTGACAACTGACCGCTTAGCGGGCCGGAGCCAGGTCGTACGGGATATAGCCCTCCCACTTCCAGGGCAGGTGGACGTCGCCCATCACTTCTTCCACCACTGCCTTGAAAATGCCTTCGGCGCGAACGCTGTTGGAAAGCATCAGAATGCAGGCGCGCCGAGGTTCGACGCAAAGCGCGTAGTTGGCCGTGCCATCGTCATGGCCTTCCTTGAAGAAAGCGTGGCCGAACGGCGTTTCGAAAACGCCCCAGCCGAGACCGTAGCCGAGACGAATCGGTTTGTACTCGTCCGTCTTCGCTTTCGAAAAAGTGGGGAACTGGACGGCGCTGTCAATCGGGATCTGGAGGCGAATCATTTCCGCTTTCGCCCCGCGGCTCAGCCCCTCGCCGTTGACGACCGCAGCCAGAAAGCGGCTCCAGTCGGCGAGCGTCGTGTCCATGGAGCCGGCGGCGCCCACAGTGCGGCGGTGGGTATGCGGCGCGACGTCGCCGTTTTCGAGATGATTATCGGCGACATTCGCGCCGAAATCGTCACGCCATTTCATCGCGGTGCGTTTCATGCCGAAACGATCGAAGATGCGCCGCTGCATTTCCTGCCCCACATCCAGGTGAAGACCGGTTTCCAGAACGAACTGCGCCAGGTTCAGGCCTTCGCCGGAATAAGCGAAGCGAGTTCCGGGGTTCCAATGGAACTTCAGCTTGTGATCGTCCTCGAACTGCCGCAGATTGGGGAGGCCGGAGGTGTGACTGAGAAGAATGCGGAAAGTCAGTTTCCGCCAGCGCTCATCCCCGGCGAGGTCGGCGTACTTCGGGTAACTCGGCAGCGGCTGCGGAAGGTATTCGGCAATGGGGCGGTCGAGATCGATCCGCTTTTCATCGACCAGTTGCATCACCATATAGGCAAACGTGGCCTTGGTGAGCGAGGCGCCGTACATCACGGTATCCGGAGTGAGCGGGAGCTTATCTTTCGCATTGCGGACGCCGTATGCATGTATCCAGGAGTTACGGCCGCGAATGATGGCGAGTCCGAGGCCCGTCACCGCATTCGCGCGCATCAGGCTTTCGATGCGGCCGTTCAGGCTCGAAGCCGTCAGACGTCGCCCATCCAGCGTCGCCGGAGGCTCGGCGGATGCGGCGAACAGCGAAGCTGCGATAGCTGTGTACAAAACTGCTGATTTCATATGTTTCACCAAATGACGTCTTTCGCGATGGCGCGTTTGTCGTAGCCATCGAGAACATGAACGACGCGGATCTTTTTCATCGTGACCGGCGAGAGCTGGCCGATCGGAACGTAGACGATGGTTCGCCCGAAGCGGGCGGCGATCGTGCGAAATGCCGAGCGCGGCGGTTTCGCCGCGACATAGACAACGTACTTCTGAACGGAATAATCGAGACCGGCGAGTAGCAGACGCTCGGCTTTGGTTTCGGCGAAATCGTAATCCGGGTCGGCCCAGACGTCATACATGCGGCGCGCGGGCAGACTCATCAAAAAGCCGCCATATTCGGCGCGTCCGATACCGGGGCCGATCATGTGATCGAAAGGGGCCGTGGAATAAAACGCCATATCGGATTCGTTCTGGTGTTCGCCGAGCCACGTAGTCAGGTAGCCGTAACGGGCGGCGCGGTCTTCGTCAAAGATGACCACCACCGAGCCGACGTCGCCATGCACGCGGCGAATGTTGCGGACAAAGATTTTCCCCTCGTGCCAGTTGCGGATCGTTTCGCGGATATCGATGCCATCGAGCAGCGAGGACGTGAACGGTTCTACCGTAGTTCGCTCTTCGGAGAGCACGCTCTTCGCCTTCTTCTTCAGAAAGCGCCCGAAGTTTTCGATGACCATGTCCTCGGGGGGATAGGAACAGATGCTGGCCGTGTTGAGATCCGGCGCCCATTCGCCGGGGAACTGCTCCTTCTTGCGCGGCTTGAGGCCGAGGTTGCCCATGCGGCGTTTGGTGCTGGGAAGCCGGCGCCGCAGACGAATGCGTCGCGTGTTCAGCCAGACTTCGTCGCCCGAGATGTTGACCGTGGGAATATCGGCCGCGGTCTGCTGCGGGCCGTAGCGAGACGCCGTTTCCCAAACTTCCCAGGCGTAGTTTTCATCGACGATGGAGCGGGCGCCGATCGTCAGATCGAACAGCGACGCCACAAGATCGCGATTCATCGCCGCCAGATTGCGAACATATTTCGCGAGCAACCGGCTTTGCCACGCCTGAAATTTTTCGCCCGTGTTGATTTCGTAGGACTGGCCGGCTTCGCGAAAAAGAGCGAACTGCGCGCGGCGGCGATCGATCTTTTCGCGCGCTCCCATCGACTCGCGGAAAGCTTCGTAACGTTCCTGCAGAAACGGGTACTCCGACGTGATTTCGCCAAGGCAATCCGGATGCGGATTGACAAGCTGCAACTGCTCGCGGCGCCGGCGTTCGGGCTCGGATTGCGGAGCCTCCATCGCGTCCAGAACCGGATCGAGCAGATTAAGGGAGATTACTACGAGTACTCGCGCCCCGGGATCGGACCCCTGCAGCTTCCACGCAATGGCTTGCGCGAACTGCTCGATCTCGGGCGTGCGCGGCGCCGGATAGAGCCGGTACGCCTCAATGTACTGCGGGTATTCGATGGACTGGAGCGCGAACGAATCCGGATAAGCGGCGGGAATATGGGGCCGCTCGACGGCATCGGGATCGGCGAAGATCACGCCCGCGCGGATCTCCTGCGCGGTACGGATAGCTTCCACGAATGGATCGGCCGGCTCTACCGGAACGTAAACGGCGCGATCCTCATCGGGGCGCGGCGCATAGGCGGGATCGGCAGAGGTGTCGTTATAAAAAATGACCGAAATCTGCGGCAGGCGGCGCACCGCTTCGAGATAGACGTCTTCGAGCGTCTGCGGGAGTTCAACGGCGACGATATCGGGCCGGTCCGCGAGAATGCGCCGTCGCACTTCGGCGGCAAATTCGAGGCGGCCGGGAACGACGGGCAGATAGCTGAACTGCCCGCGATCGAGAGAGCCGAAATCAGGAAGAGACGGGCCTGTGGGGTCTGGCATATCGCAGCGCTTCCTCACCCAGAGTTTCCAGCACGGCGGTTTCCAGCGCCCTGCGTTCGTGTTCGCGGCCGGTCGCCAGGCTGCCGAGCTTGGTGGCGAAGCGCGCGATGTTGATGCCGTCGCGCACGCTGTAGCGTTCATCCGCGGCGTGGGCCAGCTGAAGGAACTCGGTCACGTATTCGAGAACGCGATCCTCGGCGAACGGCAGATTTTCCTTCAGAATGCGGAACTCCTCATCCTTCTCCGGAAAGTCAATCAGGAGTTGCGGCTGCAGGCGCGAATGGATATATTCGGGCAGCTCGAAAGTAG
>CAZWTH010000330.1:0-4439 GCA_964636715.1 uncultured Solibacteraceae bacterium
CGAGAGCATCGAGGGATCGGCGGGGAAGATGTAAGCGACTTCGTCCTGCTGGGAGAGCAGCGCGATTTTGTCGCTATCGGCCTGCACCAGCACATGCTGCGGAAGCAGACCGGCGGGCCGGAGGAACGCGATGCCCAGCGAGGATTCGAGAGCGGCCTGATCGGCGGCGTCCACATCGGAGTGAAACTCGACGACCACCGTGTTCAGCGTGGGGTTCGAAGTCACCATCGGGCTGACCTTGTCGCTGGCTTCCATCGCACCCACCCAAACGGCGCCTTCCGGCCGGGAGGTCATCGCGCCCGATACCACCACCGCGTTGTCGGGTAATACGCCGGTCACCGTCGCGCCGGCCTGGTTGAGTGCGTCGAGGTCGTTCACGCCAACCGGGTGATTGAAGGCCACGATCTGGTGGTTGCTGGCGCCGCGATTCACCCGGACGCGCGGGGCGAGTTCGCCGGCGCCCGCCGGGTGGATGGTGCGGGTTTTCATGTGGATTTCCTGGCCGGCAGCCGCCGTGAGGAAGAAGGATCCGAGGATCAGAGCCGCCGAAGTGTTCCACATTTTGTTCATAATTTCGTATCGACAAAATAATTTGGCCGTTTTACTAAAGTTATTGGTGTTTTAAAAATGCGTGATTTTGGGTGAAATAGCGCATCTCTGGCGCGGGGGGAGCGAGAGAATGATCTCGGACGTTTGCGTCGAGCGGAAGCTCGACGTGCAGAGCCGCGAAGCTCCGCCCCACATGGAGCCACATCGGGGTCAGTAGGTTGGGCTGGACTGGGGAGGATGTAGAGGAGCAGGGATTGGGCCTGGGAAGGTTGGGGAGGGTATTGAGGAGAGTGGTCTTGCGGTTACGCTGAGAGGAAAGTAATGACGCGCGTCGCCCTCACGATTGCCGGTTCTGACCCCAGCGGAGGCGCCGGGCTGCAGGCCGATCTGAAAACGTTTCAGGCATTCGGGGTTTATGGGACGAGCGTGGTCACCGTGGTCACGGTGCAGAACACCGTGCGGTCGTCTCGGGTTGAGGCTTTGGATGCGGCGCTGGCCGGCGAGCAGTTGGACGCCGTGCTCGAAGACATCCCTCCACAGGCGGCGAAGACCGGGGCGCTGGGAACGGCGGCGATTGTCGAAGCTGTCGCGGCGCGGAAATTCGAGTGTCCTTTAGTAATCGATCCGGTGATGGTGGGGAAGCATGGCGGATTGCTGATCGATCGGGATGCGCGGGCGGCGCTCGTCCGGCTGCTGTTCCCCCGAGCGGCTCTGGTCATGCCCAATCTCGATGAAGTGCTGGAACTGACCGGGATGGAAGTTCGTGATATCGAACAGATGAAGGAAGCGGCGAAGCGCCTGGCGGATCTCGGTCCTGCTTCGGTGCTGGTGAAGGGCGGCCATCTGGAAGGGCCGGAAGCGGTGGATCTCGTCTGGCACGCCGGAGAGTTCCTGGAATTGCGGGCGCCGAGGATCGAAAGCCGCCATACCCACGGCACCGGCTGTGTCTACTCGGCGGCGCTAACCGCGGGCCTGGCGCTGGGGCATTCACTGCCGGAAGCGGCGAGGCGGGCGAAGGCGTTCGTCCACAACGCTATTCGAACAGCGCCGGGGTTAGGGGCGGGGCATGGTCCGCTGGGGATAGTCCCGCTATAATCTTCTTTTCCCCGTATGACCAAAGTGCAGAGATTTTTTCAGACTGACCGGGCGCTGGACGACGCGCTGATGGAACAACTCGCGAACGTCAATTCCATCTACGGAATTGAGCGCGTGAAGATGGAGCCCTCCGGCAGGCTGATGGTCGAATACGACGCCACGCGGCTGAGCCGGGCGCAGGTGGAAGGGATTCTCGAACGGTCGGGGATTGCCGTCAGGGAAGTGGCGAGCGCATAAGCAGGAAGGCGTATTCGAACGCCTTCTCCTTCAGCCGTGAATACCGGCCTGACGGGCCGCCGTGACCGGCGCCCATGTTCGTCCTCAGCACGATCACGTTTGAGTCGGTTTTCCGGTCCCGCAGTTTTGCGACCCACTTCGCCGGTTCCCAGTAAGAAACGCGCGGATCATTCAGACCCGCGGTTACCAGCACATTCGGATAAGCCGCGCGCCGCACGTTCTCATAGGGCGCGTAGGAGCGCATGTAATCGTAATACGGGCGTTCGTTCGGATTGCCCCACTCGTCGTATTCGGCGACGGTAAGCGGCAGGGTCTCGTCGAGCATTGTATTGATGACATCGACGAACGGTACATGCGCCACGACCGAATGAAAAAGATCGGGGCGGAGATTCATGACGGCGCCCATCAGCAATCCGCCGGCGCTGCCGCCCGCGATGGCGAGCCGGTCCTTTGACGTGTACCTGCCGTCCACCAGCCGCTCGGCGCAGGCGACGAAATCGGTAAACGAATTCTTCTTGTGAAGCAGTTTGCCGTCTTCGTACCACGTGCGGCCGAGATCGCCGGAGCCGCGGATGTGGGCGAGCGCGAAGACCCAGCCGCGGTCGAGCAGGCTGAGGCGATCGGAAGAGAACGAGGGCTCCGTCACGATGCCGTACGAGCCGTATCCATTTAAATAAAGAGGCGCGGAACCGTCGCGCGGGGTATCGCGCCGGTAGACAAGCGAAATCGGCACCTGCGCGCCATCGGCGGCCGTCGCGAAGATGCGTTCCGAAGCGTATTGGGCGGGATCGTAACCGCCCAGCACCGCGTAGGTCTTCTTCAGTTCGCGGGTGCGGGCTGACATGTCGTAGTCGTAAATCGACCGCGGCGTGACCAGCGAGTTATAGAGGAAGCGGAGGGTGGTGGTCGCGTATTCCTCGTTGTCGTCGACAAAGATCGAGTAAGTGGGTTCGTGGAATTCGATGAGATGCGTTTCAAAGCCCTGGCGCGTGTCGGCGATTTTGAACTGCTTCAGACCGTTTTCGCGTTCCACGATCACCAGGTGATCGCGAAAACCTTCCACGCCTTCGAGCGACACTTCGGCGCGATGCGGGATGACTTCTTCCCATTCCACGGGATTTGCATCCGGCGCCCGCAGCAGCCGGAAATTCACGGCGTTCTCGTTCGAGCGAATCCAGAAATAGCTCCCCTGGTGTTCGGCGTAGTATTCCACGCCATGAACGCGCGGCTTCAGTAAACGGAATTCGCCGCCGGGGTCGGTCGCGGGGAGATAGCGGACTTCGCTGGTGGCATGGCTGTCCATGGTGAGCAGCAGGAACTGGCCGCTGCGCGAACGCTCCACGGAAATGTTGAAGCGCATGTCCGGCTCTTCATAAACCAGCTTGTCCGGTTCGCTCGATCCAAGCTGGTGGCGCCAAAGCCGGTATGGCCGCTTGGTTTCGTCGAGCGTGGTGTAGAAGAAGTTCCGGTTGTCGGTCCAGGCGCCGGAGTAATAGACGTTCTGAATCTCAATGGGAAGGTCGGCTCGGGCGTTCAGATCGCGAAAGCGGAGAGTATAGACTTCCGATCCGTCGTTATCGATCGCGAAAGCCATGAGGCTGCCATCCGGGCTGGGGAGATAGTAGGCGAGCCCGAAATATTCGCGGCCATGGGCCATCGCGTTGCAATCGAGCAGAATCTGTTCGGAGCGGTCTCCGGAGAGGGCGCGGCGGCAGTGGATGCCGTACTGCTGGCCCTGTTCGGTGCGGATGTAATACTCGAAGGCGCCATTCCGCGACGGAACCGACGAATCGGTCTCTTGAATGCGGCCCACCATTTCTTCGTAAATTTTCGTTTCGAGCTCCGCCGCCGGGGCCATGACCTCATTGATGTAAAGGTTCTCGGCTTCGAGATACGGGATCGTCTCGGGATGTTCGCGGTCGCGAAGATAAGACCAGTCGTCGGTTACGGTTTCGCCATGAATGACGGAGGAATGAGTGATCTTCCGGGCGGCGGGCGGCTGCATGACACGTCCACTGTAGCAGCCGCGCGAAGGCGATCCTGTTCCCGTCCTGTGCGTTGACTTACAAAGGTTTACCCCCGCCAGCGAGCCCGTAATGATAGATTGCAGGTGTGCGAATCCTTATTGTGGACGATGATGAGGAACTTGCCGGGCTGCTCTCCGAGTTACTGACGCGGGAGGGGTTTCGCGTCGACATGCAGCATGACGGGCTGAAGGGTTTAGCGGCGGCGTTGGGTGGCGGTTATGACCTGATGGTGCTGGATGTCATGCTTCCGGGCCTGGATGGTTTCGAGATCCTGCGGCGAGTGCGGCGGGAATCGCGGCTGCCTGTGCTGATGCTCACGGCGCGCGGCGAGGATGAAGACCGCATTATCGGTCTGGAACTCGGCGCCGACGACTATCTGCCAAAGCCATTCAACACGCGCGAGCTGGTGGCGCGCGTGCGCGCGATCATGCGGCGTCTGGAAGAACGGCGGCCGGGTGAAAAGTTTGAGGTCAACGGCATTACGATCGATCCGGGCACGCGCGAAGTGACGCGCGGCGGCGTTCCGGTGGA
>CAZWTH010000331.1:0-24930 GCA_964636715.1 uncultured Solibacteraceae bacterium
CGGTAGCGCGGCGGCCAAAAACTGATCGGAATCAGAGGAGAACGGCGATCGGCTTCAAGGGAGAACGCTGATCGGAATCGCGGGAGAATGAGTGATCGGCTTCAAAGGAGAATGGGTGATCGGAATCGCGGAGAATCCGCACAAATGGAAAGAATCGTGTGATTGAGCTTCTGATCGGCCGTCGATTTAATGCGTAACTAATGTATCCCACTGAAAGAACATAGGTTGATTGACCTTGCCAATGGCCCCACTACGCCGTAAAGAGCGCGACACTAGAACTCGCTAATGACCGCGATCTAAACGTAACTGCTTCTGGATGCGCGACCCGCCCCGATTGAGAGCGAAACTCAGTACCAAAAGATCGGATCGCGTTTGGGCGATCTGGTCGGCAAGGGGCGACGCCGGGCCAACGATGAGACAATACTCATGCGATTGCTAGCGTTGCTGGTGGAGGACTCTGATCGGCGGCATCCGCTATCAACCGAAGAGAGTACACCCCGAGGGATGGGTTCGTCAGTTGATGCGAGCGATTATTGATTTCCGTTCTTTCATTCGGCGACGCTGGGGACTACTGATAACGAATGGACGTTTGAGTACAGAGCCTAAAATTTCGCCGCTGAGTGTCATTGATTGACTATCCGCCTGCGAGTAGGCGGAGCCACTCAGCTTCAACGACACCGACTCGCGAGAATGCTTGGCCTATGTCATGTGCGACGCGCTGAGCATGTGTAGGTTTGAGTTGAGCTACCCACTCGAGTCGGTGCTGTCGACCTTGGAAATAGAAAGTGCCGTTCTCCTCCTGCCCTGAGACGTGTCCCGAACCGGCGGCTTGAAATTGGTCGAGCCAGAGCATATCGCGCGGTCGACCATGCGAGAGGAGACTCAAATACTGTCCATCTCGTGCCTGGATTACAATACCGCGACCATTGATCCCGTCTCTTCCAGTCGGCATCAGTTTCCAAAACGGGAATGCGTACTCATTTTGATCATTGAGCCTGACGCCGTCGCAGATAGGCATTAAGCATATGCTGTACTCCGTATTTTGAACCTGATCTGAGATGACGCGAACAATCGCCCCGAATTCGAGATTGGGTGGGTTCGACCCGAGATAGCGGCTTCTCAGATTGAAAAGAGCGGCCAAACGTTGATCGGCATGAGAGTCGTCGCAGCCCATTGCCGCGTGAAAACTATTAAACAAGCCCTTGCTCTTCTTCACCTTGGGGTAGCCCTCAAGCGCAGAAGGGCCGACGCTGAGGTAACGTCTCGCCACAGCTTCACGATCGGCTTGCTTCATTCCGTTAATTTGTGGCCAATCCAACCGGCTCAAAACCATCGAGCGTGCCTTAGCCTCTGCAATTGCGACGGTAGTTTCATCGCTGACTTGTTCATCCATCAAAACGGCGAGGGCCTCTTCAGCAAGAAGGTCGGGCAGCTGATCGAACGCGTCCTCGTCATCCAGAAGCGATGCACGATGAAGGAGAAACGCGCCGTCCATATCACCATGAAACTTATCAAGAATCCTCTTAGCATTGCGTCTAACGCTTGCTAGTCCATGCAGTGCATACGAGGGTAGAATACCCGAGTGCATCTTGCTGAACTCTTCTATTGTCCGGTTTGCCAGGTCCGCCTCGGATACTTCTCGGGCTGTATCATCAGGAGTCCGGTTAATCCCACCAGGTTTTCCGAGCGTGATAACGCGCGTAGCGCCGGCAAGTAACTCGTAGGGCGAATCGGGCGAAACGGTGAGGCCTTCCTTGCTGAGATGCTCGAAAATCGTATTAGAAACCAATCCAAGGTTCGGCTTCGTCGTGTATATTACGAAAAGCCTCACATGGTGCGGAACGCTCGTTTCGCTCTCACGCACAAGATTCGTAATCAAGGGGAGAAGATTAGTCCCATCTCGCTTATACAGATCCCAATCGAAGATCACAACATCAGCTCGTGCGCACAGCTTGAATAGCTGGGAGTTCGTGCCCGTTTCGAAGTTTTCTGCCGGTTCGTAAAGCGCACATACCATTCCTTCACGAGCAAAGCTCTCCAATATCTGCTTTGGATGATATGGGGCCGCGACGGCAGCTACCTCCTGAACCAGTCGAGAGGTAGCGACTTCCTGAACGGGCACGGTGACGACCGCTTCCTGAACGGGCGCAGCGGCGATTGCTTCTTGAACGGGCGCAGCGGCGATCGCTTCTTGAAGCGGCCGCGCAGGGGCATCGTTTCCAGCGGCAAATGGAGACCTGAAGCGAGGGGCAAGCGTCACAGTCTCAGGCTGGCCTGTGGCGCGCGAATAAATCTCATCGTCGACAAACACGATGCTGTGCAAATATTCTGAGGCAGATTGCCGCGTGAACTGGTCCAAGGTCATTGCGAAAGTTTCAGGTTCGGTATTGCTATTCGGAAAGTTACATTGAGTTCAGGCGCTGCGCTCGCCACAGACAATGTCATGCCCTCAGACTTCAGGGCTCTGGCTGAAATGAAGAGGCCTAGGCCGCGACCGTTTGGTCGTCGGCTGAATCCCCTCTCGAAAATATGCTCCAGATCGCGTGGCTCAATGGGGGGGCCGTTATTTGATACGGACAGCGCACCATACTCTGCGTCCAAGATGATCTTCCTTTCGCCTTTTACGCTTCCCAACCAGAACACCGCGTTGTCAACCAGGTTGATGAAGGCGGGATATAGGGTGGACGGATAGCATTCTACGTGAGACGACAGAAACGCTTCCGTTGGTTGTAGCGATATTCGATGACGCTCAAACCGGTTCGAGAACAGATCAGAAATGTAATTCCGAATGCTCTTGCCGCCAATATCCTGAGCGGTTCTATATAACCTTCGCTGGAGTGGAGTGAAAAGATTGAGATGTCCATCCAGGTGTTCAAAATTTGTCCGGATTGATTCATACAACGGCCTCAGTTGTCCTGTTTTTCGAGAGATTCGCCCAAGCTCTTGGACACTGAGACGAACCTGCTTAATGGACGCCGCAAATTCGTGATTGATGATAGCCACGGCCAAACCGAGTTGGACCATCTCAAAGTCTTCGTCCGCCTGCTCTTCGAGCGACAACATCCGGTGCTCGAGAGCTTCCATTATTTGAGCCGGCTCATCTCCATCCGAACTTCTCAGGTTTTCGGCGAGTGACGCGAGCATGTCGCGTGCCGCTATCAACGCGTCACGGTGTCGCGCCTCAATTTCGGTCAGGTCGCTTTCCCATTTCTCCCGTATCTTGTCGATGGATTCAGGATCGAGCGATGCGAGATCGGTTCGATTTAGATCAGCCTGAATGCTCCGGATCGTCTGGTCAAGAGCCGCCCGTGCTTTTTCCGTGATACTCAAGACCGTTTGCCGCGTGTCGGCGGCAGTCGCATTAGCCTGTTTGGATGCCTCTTCGAGTTCGCGACGTCGGTCGTCTGCGAGAGATTTTATGCGCTCCTCAAGACGCTTACGCTGGTCAATGTACAACCTTGCCTGCTTCGCGACCGAGCCCAACGTATCACTGACTTCCTTCTCGAACCGGCCAAAGACCTCATCGTCTAGCCGTACTTTCTCAACTTGGTAGGCATCCCATTCCCGCGCGAGCTCTTTTGTCAGCGCCACGCCTGTCGGACGTCGACGCACATACTTTGCCCGAAGCTGTCTCAACTGCTCCAGTGCCTCCTGCTCCGCCCTTATCAGGGCCGAGGCCGCTTTGTCTTGATCGGGCAGGAGCGAGGCGGCTTCCATTCGCGAGTGAGTAACCCGCCTGAGACTTGCAATCGCTGCTTCCGGAATGCCATTTCTAACTTCATGATTGAATGACGCAAGCGCAGTCTGGAAATTCCTTCTAGTCGTCTTCGCGCGTTTTTGCTGCCGTTCAAGCGCTTGCGAACGACGACGGACCTCAGATTGCGTTTGCTCGAATAACTCCGTGTTCATTCCGCCCGGTCGAAAAAAGTCCCCAGCAAGTTGAACCAGGAGGTGCATCAAAATATCGCGCAGATCTCTATACGCTTCGTTCTGCTGAAAGCCCTCCCGCCCTGCTTTCTCCTGTAACTTTTCATTGTGTTCTCGGGTCAGAATGACGGCACCGAACATGCGGCGAAACGAGAAAAAATAATAGCCGGCACCCTTGTTACGGCGCTTTTCCACCTCGAGCCAGTCGAAGGAATAGTCTCCGTATGGAAGAATCCGGATTCCGTCCCGGTAGACGTACATTCCGCCCAGATTATTGAGCTTATTGTTCAACTCAGCAAAATCCTCGGCATTTAGCTGACTCTCAGTCGATCGACCCATTAAATACCCGAACGTGACGTGAAACGCCCCGCACGCCGTCAGGGTTCCTTTACTGCCGGGCCAAGGGATGACGACGGGATCATATTGCTTGTCATAGACCCGCAGCGTGCCGCTAAATTGACCGTGGGCATCAACTGAACCACGAAGCAGGTGATCCGTCTTAGTTTGGAGCTCCTTTTTTGTAAAGAAGGTTGCTGGATCCAGCAAGTCTGTTCCGAGGAGATCCCCCGGCAACCAGTCCCGAAAAGATGTTGTGATGGTTGGTGCCGGCTCCAGGTCGAATGTCTGATCGCAGAATCCGAGGATTTGGCGCCTGAAGCTGTAATCTTCCTCCTTGCGCTCTGTAGCCATATCAATCCGGATAACGGGGTTTGCAGGGCCGATTAGAAAGTGCGTTCCGGTTCCTGGTCCGCGAAGACTCATCGACTCTTCTTCTCGCGTCGAAAGGAAATTGTCTATGTCTTCCGGATCAGGAGTGAACGTCTCAATTTCGCGGATAATTGCGTCGACTTGCACAGTAGGATGTGCTGTGCCAATTCTCGTCGCACAGCCAGCGAGTTTGCCGCGCAAGGCGATCAAGTCCGCTAACTCCGGCAACGTTCCACCTGGGAAGGCGGCTGTCGGAATTTCAATCTCTTCCAGATTCACGCCCGGAAGCTCGAACAGTCCCCAATGGATCAGTGCAGCAACCAGATCATGCAGTCCATCAGCCCTTACGGCGCGAGTGAGAACCAGGACCTGTGAGCCGAGCAGAGCGATTGCGAGCCGGCCGATCCCCTTCTCGCCAGTAATCGGCCGTTCGGTCATGTGCGGAGGACGATAGTGCGCCCTCCGGCCTTCTGCGACCTTACTTTCAGTTCCCAATACCAGCCATTTGTCCTCGAAGTCGCCGCGGGTCATACCAATCCCGTCATCACGGACAATCACAAAATCCTGTCCGCTCGGCCCTGACCCTTCAAAATAATCGACGCTGGCCCGCGTTGCATACGCGTCATGCGCATTCTTGAAGAGCTCGGCCACTGCGGTTTGGATGCCAGCAATCTGCTGGCGTCCAAGCATATCGACAGCGCGAGCACGAGTCTGTATTCTAGCCATTGTTGCGGAGTGTCAACAAATGCATTCCGATGCGCCTACTCATCTCAGGTGGAACAGCATTGCCAATGAGCCTCGCGGCGGAGGCATCATTTGTTACATGAAACACGGAATTTCGAGGAAATGTCTGTAAAGTAGCACCCTCACGAATTGAAATTGCACGATCCTGATCTGGATGGCCGAACCTTCCGTTTGAAAAGCTGATAAATCTAGTGGTGATTGTAGGAGCTGGTCGGTCCCAGTGCATGCGACCGTAAACGTCCCGAAAAATCTCGTCTCGGCCCTCATAGGCTGGGATCTGCAAGTCTGGATCCGAACTCCACGAAAGGCGAGTTCCGCCCGACTTTTCCGTCAGCGCGATCCTTTTGAGGTTTTTCTCAGAGAGCGATGAGGCACTGTGCCGAACGAGAGAACTGTCTCGATGGCCAGCTGCAATTTTGTTGAATTCTCTTGTGTCTCCAATAAAAGAGCGAACGGTCAGTTCGTCATTGATGGTTGCCGGAGGTAACGTCACTTCATTGGCAAGCCTCGTCGCTAGGAGGAGATAGCGCATCCGGTTCTGCGGGACGCCGTAGTGATTCGCGTTGACAACATCATCAACCCACGCATATCCCTGCTGCGTAAGGAAATCCGTGAACCGGGGAAGGATACTTTCGGTTTTCCGGCGATATAAACCAGGCACATTTTCAACGACTACAAATCCCGGAAGAAAATAGCGAATAAATTTCTGAAAATGCTTGAGAAGCTGAGCCGTCTTCTGCGATTTGGTTTTGTCCGTGCGTATCTTGCTCCAGAACTGGCAGGGGCTGCAGCCGGCAAATATCAGGTTTGGATCTTCGCGCGCAAGCCCGAGACGTCTGCCGAGTTCCGGCGCACTGAGCGTACGAATGTCGTGTTTGATGAAATTGGCGTTCCTGATATTCGCCAGATAAGTTCTCTGGCAATCTGACGAATTATCAATCCCCCCAATAATTTTGATACCGGCGAGTTGCAGCCCGAGACTCATTCCGCCGGCACCACAAAAGAAATCGACAGCCTTCATTTCAGTGTCGTAGCCAACACGATAGCCTTTTGTAGGAGCGCTTCCCAATGGCTTATTGAGCTCAATCATGTAAAGCCCGCTATTTTAGCATATATCCAACAACAAGGGAGCAACAGTACGCTCTGCAGATGAACTCATATCGGATCCAGGTCTGAGCGGCCAATCGGGGCACTTGTGGCCGTGTCATGGAGTTGCAGTATTACCGCTGTAGGACGAAAGACCGCCGTTGACGTTCCCAAAGGCAAGAATGTCGTTTCCCATCCTCAAACCACTGTTTGACATAAGATACTTAAAGTATCTTATACTGCTGGGAGATGAAGAGTCAGCCCAAGCGGACCTGCAGACCAAATCCGCCGGGAACCCGCCGACGAGGCCCCGTGCTGGAGGCGGCGATTTTTGAGGTCGTTTTGCAGGAGCTTGCCAGGACTGGCTACGTCAACTTCTCGATCGAGCGCGTCGCGGCCAAGGCGGGCACGAGTAAGCCGGTGATTTACCGGCGGTGGCCGTCGCGCGCGCGGCTTGTGTACGCCGCGTTAAGAGCGAAGCGACCATTCGCCTCGCCCACGGCGCCGGATACCGGGACGGTGCGGGGCGATCTCATGGTCATTCTGCGCCGGATTTCCGAGACCGTGGATGAAATCAGTCCGGAAGTGATCTTTGGCTTAATTGCAGAGCTTCTTCACGAGCGCGAACCGTCGCTCTTCCGCGAAGTCCAGGAACGCAACGATCAAATCATAGCGGAGATTCTCGCCCGCGGGGTGGAACGCGGCGAGATCGCCGCCGAGAAACTGACGCCCCGCGTGACTGCGCTGCCTTTCGACCTGGTGCGGTATCAGCTCATGGTGCAGCAGCGGCCGCTCGCGGCTCAGGACATCGAAGAGATCGTCGACCGGATTTTTCTGCCGCTGGTCCGCGCCGATCGAAGAGAACGGAGACCCCGAACATGAATCCCAACGAGCCCAGCCGCACAGCCCTGATGATCGCCCGTCAACGAGCGGCTCATCAGTTGCTCGATCATGGCGCAATCCTGCATGACCCGTTCGCCATGAAGCTCCTGCAGGAAGACGAAAAGGACGTGCTGCTGTTTGCGAATGCGCATCCGATGGCGAGCATCGGACGTCTGTTCACCGCCGCGCGAAGCCGCATCGCGGAAGATGCTCTTTCACGGGCGGTCCAGCGCGGCGTCCGGCAGATCGTCATCCTCGGCGCCGGACTCGATACTTTCGCTCTGCGCAATCCTCATGGGGCGCGAGAGATCCGCATCTATGAGGTCGACCATCCCGCTACCCAGACATGGAAGCGCCAGCGGCTGGCCGCCGCCCAAATTGAAGCGCCGCCGTGGCTGCATTTCGTGCCGGTCGATTTCGAGCGGGACGATCTGGGGGAACTGCTCGCCGGCGCAGGTTTTCAGCAGGATTCAGCCGCGTTCTTCTCCTGGCTCGGCGTTGTGCCCTATCTGACCGCGGACGCGATCGGCAAAACTCTGGAGTATATGGCGTCCGTTCGCGACACCGAGGTAGTGTTCGATTACATGGAGGCAGCCGACGCATTCTCCGCAGGGTCGAGGGAACTGGTGCAGCAGCGAACCCAACAGCTCGAGAAGATGAATGAACGCTGGGCGAGCCGTTTCGAGCCGGCCGGCATCGCGGAGATTCTGCGCTCGCACGGATTTTGCGATATCGAAGACATCGATTTCGAGGAAGTCCGTTCGCGATTCGGCGGCGCGGTTCAGGGACTCGCGCCCGGCGAGGCCGGTCTGCATATCGTCGACGCCAGGCGCGTCACGGGTTGACGATCGGCGACCAGGCGTATTCGCCTTTGCCCCAGACGCACTGGCGTCCTACGCCCGTCCAGCGGCCGGCTTCGAGGTACGGCAGAAATTCGGCGAGATCGCCTTCGTATTCCGCAACGCCGACGAAGCCGCCGATCGAATGGGTCTGTCCGGTGCGGCTGCTGCGGCGTTCGGTCGCGACATGGCGCCCTTCGCAGGCGGTCATGTTGACGGCCGCGGCGCGGGCTCCGCTGCCCTGAAAATCCATCTCCAGCGGGCCGGGGCCGTACAGGCTTCGCAGCGTGCTGATGCGGTCGCGGAGGCGGCTGAACAGGATCGGAAATTCGGGACGAGCGGCGATCTGATCCTGATGCTTGAGTTCGGTCGGCGAGAGAAACTCGACGCGGATTTTCGACGGCGCGGACCGAAGCGGATCGAGGTCGAGAACGACCGGGTCTACGGCGCTGTCACAGACGATCTGTTCCGGAAATCCGGTCGCAGCTACACGGCGGACTTTCTGGAGGTCCGCTTTGCCGCGGCCCGGACCCAGACCTTCGTCAGCGAGAGCGGAAAACGCCTGAACGAGATATTCGAGTACCGCCTTCTCGATGGCGAAGACATTCAGGTCGAAATGGAAGCTCTGTCCGGCCTGGATGGAGCAGCCATCGAGATGCCGGGCTCGAAATACAAAGGGACGCGGAGAGTCGGCGAGTCCGCTCGGTCCACCGGGGGCCGCGACAGGAGCGAAGATTTTGGCGTAAGGGCCGGGATGGCGCCGGAATACGGTTCCGAGAGCGCCCCGAAGAGTGTTGGCGGCCTTGCCGACCGGAAAGAAAAGCGATTCGCGCGCGGTGAATTCGAGCCGCAGTGGAAAAAATTCGAATCGCATATGTGGCGATAGTATACAGAGCGCGCCGGGCGGAAGCCCGGCGGCAGGGCCGAAGCCCCGCCCCACATTATGCAGTGGCGCTTTGCGCCTCGGTGAGCCGCGCCACCACGATCGTCATATCGTCATGCTGGGGCGCGCCATCGACGAAGGCGTCGGCCTCCACCATCATCCGTTCAATCAGCGGCATCGCCTCGAGCTCGCGGCTGGGGCGAACGCAGTCGATCATACGGTCTTCGCCCCATTCGTCATCGGCGGCGTTCATGGCTTCGCTGATGCCGTCGGTATAGCCAACGAAGACATCGCCCGGCTCCAGCAGGATTCTTCCCTGATCGAAGGACGCGACCGGCATCAAGCCGATCACCGAGCCGCCGGTTTCGAGGCGAACGACTTCGCCGGATTTGCGGAACACCATCGGCGGATTGTGGCCCGCGTTGACGTAGGTCATCTCGCGCGTCACGCAGTCGAACTCGGCGTAGAAAAACGTCGCGTATTTGCTGGAGGGGGAGCTCTCGTAAACCAGACGGTTCAGGTTCGTCATCACCAGCGTGAGATCGGGCTGCGGCTGCGTGGTCTGGCCGCGGAGGAAGGCGCGGAGAGTCGCCATGAGGAGCGCGGCGGGAATTCCTTTGCCGGAGACGTCGCCGATGGCGATGCCGAGCTGCGTTTTGGAGAGCGGGATGAAGTCGTAGTAATCGCCGCCGACGCCCATGGCGGGACGGCAGGCGCCGGCGTAATCGAGTCCGGGGACGGGCGGATAGCTCTGCGGGAAGAGGCGGTCCTGCACTTCATGCGCGATTTCGAGCGCGCGCTTCTGCTTTTCGCGCGCGGCGACCTCGGAGCGGATGGCGTCGGTGAGGCGTCCGTTTTCGAGCGCGAGGCCGGTCTGGGCGGCAACGGAATCGAGCAGGCGGAGGTCCGTGCCGGAGTACGGCTCTTCGGATTGCTTCGGGCCCAGGCTCATGATGCCGAGGATCTTTTCGTTGAGGGAAAGCGGGAGCAGGAGTTCGGCCTTCAGTTCCTGGAGAGCGTGGCGTTCGGGTTCGGAAGCGTGCTCGACCCAGGAATCGGCGTCCTGCGAGGAGACCATGGTGTGCCGCGCTTTTTGAAGACGGCCGACGGTGACGCCATCGCCGGGAATTTCGACGCGCGGCGTCACGGCGTAGCCGATGGCATGGGCGAGGCGGTAGGAGCCGCCGGCATCGAGCAGGATGGCGACGCCTGGAACGTGGAGCGATTCGGCGATGCGCGAGGCGACGGTTTCGAGAAGCGGTCCGATTTCCACCATGGTGCGGATCTGGGAGGCGAGGCCGGTGAGGATTGCGTCCGTCTCATAGGCTTCGCGGAAGAAGCGGCGGTCGATCCAGGCGCGAAGACGCTGGGCGAAGCCGCGGATTCCGGCGAGCAGGGCAAAGCCCGCGGAGATGACGAGAATGCGCACCAGAACGCTGTTGTGTTCGCTCATGGTGGCGGCGGCGATGACGATCGCGATGCTGATCAGGATCTGAAGAATGCCGACGCCGCGGGTGGCCAGGAGATACTGGACGCCCTGGCGGATGAAGACGCGGACGTCCATGGCGCGATGGACGACGATCGCATAGGCCATGGCGAGCGGGAACGCGGGGTAGAAGAGAGCGAGGATGTATTCGAGCCAGGTGGGGAGGCGGAAGGAGCCGAAAAACAGGAGATAGGCGGTGACGGTCATAGCCGCGCCGATATCCAGAATGAGGAGGCGGCGGCGCGCGTCACGGCTGGGTGTGGTCACGGTTTTCCAGACCAGAGCAGCGACGGCGGCAACGACGGCAATCATCCGCATAGCGCCGAAGAAGTTACCATCGGGCCCGAGCAGAAAATTCATGGTGGACTGGAAGGGCGCGGCGAGGGGAAGGTGTTCGTGCCAGGTGGCGACGTTGAGGGATTCGACGACCGCCACGAGGGAGAGATAGCCGACAATCAGCCAGGTGAACCAGGGGAAGCGGCGGTCAAAGCGGAGGCGCTCCGGGAACGTAATACCGAAGAGCATGAGGGCGGCCGGCGCAAGAAGGCTGGTGAATACGCGAAAGACGAAGAACAGAACCGGCAGGATTCCGGGGTGACCGGAGACTTCCTGAGGGAGGTCGTTATCGAGAGAGGTCGCCTGGCTGATCAGAACCGCGAGGAGGAGCCAGGCGGCTCGGTCGCGGATGCGGATGGCGGCGACCCAGAAGCCAAGCGCCATGCAAAAAACGGGAACGCCGATTCGCAGCAGAATGATGCCGTACCAGGTGTCGAAACCGCCGGCCATTACTGTGCGGAGTGAGATCAGCTGGATCACATGGGTGCGCGGCGGCTGATCGCCGGTTTGCGTCCGGATGTGGAGAAGATCGCCGGGTCTGGACTGGAGGATGCGGCCGTAGAAAACGACGAAGCCATCCACCGGGCGGCCTTCGACGT
The DNA here is from genome assembly GCA_964636715.1 of uncultured Solibacteraceae bacterium. Classification (GTDB taxonomy): domain Bacteria; phylum Acidobacteriota; class Terriglobia; order Bryobacterales; family Bryobacteraceae; genus BOG-234. Next base: position 11,491 of record CAZWTH010000331.1, read on the forward strand.
CGAGGAGTTTATCGCCGGGGCTGACGCCGGCGGCTTTGGCTTCGGGGCCGGGATCGACGATTCCCGTGTTGGCGTCGTTCAGAAAGAAGGGCAGGCGGACGCGGGTATCGGCGTGGATGGCGCTATCGATTTCGTGGTAAGCGATGCGGGCGAAGTAGGCGGTGGAAAAGACGAACAGCGCCGCGAGGGCGGCCCAGGCGAGAGTGGAGCGGTGGATCGCGGATCGCCAGGCTGTCATGTCCTGTCATTTTGGCACGGATTCGGGAGAACGGAGTGCCGGGATTTCACATCCGCCCGCGTTCAGGCCGAAGGGGGGCTGAGATCGGGGCTGACCACCGAATTGAGTTGTCAGTCGTCTGCCGGGAGCGGATATTCCACGCAGCGCACCGTATCGCGATCCAGCATCACCTCAATCACCGAGTTGACCATTTCTCTGCCGTCCAGGAACTCAATGGCTGCCGTGAAGAGAGCGCGCTGCAGGCGAGGAGCGACGCTCTGAACCAGGACGATGAGACCTGCGTGGATATCCATTTTGCTGAAGAGCCGAATGAAATCGAGCCGGTTATTGGTTACGAACGTGAGCTCGTCCGCGGCGATTCGCTGAGCCAGTTCCCAGTCGGGCTTTCCACTCAAGCCGAGATGATTCACGTGCGCCGCGTCCAGGCCCGCGCCATGTGCGACTTCCGTCAATGACTCGTGAAGGCACTCATCGATCAGCAGTCTCATGCAGTCTTCAGCAGACTGCTCAGTGAGAAAGATTTCCGGCGCAGGGCTTTCTTACGCGCCCAGGGACGTTGAACGGGGCGTCCTCGCCGCGGAAATGCGCGTACATACAGAGGCGCCATTTCAATCCTTTCGGGGGTCAATGCTGGATAGCCTTCCAGGATTTCGTTGACTGTTGCGCCCTGCGCGAGCATATCCGCCACCAGATCCACAGGAATACGCGTGCCTTTAAAGACAGGCGTCCCACTCATGATGCCGGGATCGGTTACGACCATCCCGCCGATGCGGGCAAGCTGCTTCAATTGGGCTTCCACCTTGCGGCGAGCAGCCTTGCACTCCACGAACAGCACACCGCCGTTTCCGATCGCCATAACATCCACCCTCGGCGACTGTTCGATTGAGTGAGCAATTTCTCGCCGGGTTTCGACAGGCAGGAGCCTGAGGCCTTCTGCTTCGAGTCGCAGGAAAACCAACTGTTCCTTCGTCAGCAGCCGCCGGGCGCTACCGTGCGCAGCCGCGGAGCGGGGCCGGATCAGACGGTTGTCGATGGCTTTATGAACAGCGGCGAGTGGCAAGCCGGTTACCGCTGCCGCCTGGGCAGGCGTGTATCCTTCCATACCAATAATTCTACTCCATAGGGAGAAGAATTACTCGGTTTTGGGGCGCTCAATACGCCAGCGGGTTCGGCCGTATCTGGAAATGCACCACCTTCGGCAGCGTGCCTTTGCCGGTCTCGCTGTGAAAGGGCGTGCGGGTGCCCCACGTGGTCCAGACGCCTTTGCCTTTCCAGCCGGCTTTGGGATCGTCGACGCGGCCGTCCATACCTTTCGCGAAGAAGCCGAGAGGGTACGGCACGCGCAGGACTGCCCACTTGCCGTTTACTAACGCGAGCAGCGCATCGGAGGAGTTGCCGGTTTCGATCGGCGTGTTTTTGCCGAGGCCAAGGGTATCGAAGACGTCGACCCAGTCGTAATAATGCGAATCGGCCGAGCCGCTTTCCTTCACGTTTTTGAAATTCGGGCCGGGACTGGGGTAGAGGGTCCAGCCTTCGGGACAGTGTTGTCCGGTGGCGTTGGGACCGTTCAGCGGAGCTTTGCATTTGCGGCGATCGAAGCTGGCGAGGTGTCCGCTGCCGAGGGCGACCCAGGCGACGCCGTTGCCATCAACGTCCATACCGCGCGGCGAGAAACCCTGCGCCTTCGCTTTCGGATTGTTATACGGCACTTCGTAGAATTCCGCCAGCGCGGTCTCGGGCGGATTCTTTCCTGGATTGAGGCGTACGATGCCGCCGGGGAAACCGAGGACCGAACCCCAGATCGCGCCGTCCGGCGCGATGCCGAGGCCGTAGAACGCGGCGTTGATACGGGTGTCCTTTTGGGGATCGAGCTTCGCGTTCATGATGGCCGCTGTGCCGAAGCTTTCGCCGCTCGGCGCGGTGGCGACGTTCTGGTCGCCTTCGGTGTAGTCATCCCGCTTACCATTGCCGTTGGTGTCGAGCACGAGCGCCGTCCAGCCCTGCGATTTCGCGGCGTCATGCGTCTCATCCCACATCTTCGTGTTGAGCCAGCCGACCACGCCGCCGCCACCGCCGCTGGTTGTCCAGAGAGTGTTGTTGGCGTCCTTCGCGAACATGAGGTGGTGGGTGGAGAAGCAGGTATCGATCATCTCCGATTTCTTCGTGGCGGGATCGTAGACGCCGAGCTGACGGCCGGATGACGAGAGGGGCGTGAGCTTCGCGGAGATGTTGCCGGACTTGCAGAAATCGGGTTCGCGATTCGAAGGGCGAATGCGGCCGGTATACCAGACGCGGCCTTTTTCATCGAACATCGGATTGTGGACGGTGGTGTGCGAATCCCAGATCGCTTCATCGCCCCAGATGGCGGAGGGCTGGAGCGGTTTCGGCTGGCCGGGTGTGTCGGGATCGCGATAGGGCACCTTCACAGTGCTGATGGTGTGGTGGACCGGATCGAGAACCGGCAGCACGTCGCGGCTTTCTTCGGGCGAGCCGTAGATCATGCCGTTGGCGTTGATGGAGGGATTGCGTTTGTCGGTGGAGATTTCGTCGTGCAGATAAGATTTCGCGTCGGCGTAATCCCACTGCGTGATGACGACGTTGCGCTCGATACCCTGCGGGCGCGGCGGAGCTTCGGCGGGAAGTTCGCCTTTGGCGATGCGGCTGGTCCAGTCGCCGAAGAGCGCCAGGGCGCGTTCGGGGCCGAGCTGGCTGACGCCGCCCTGCATGGCGGAACCGGCCTGGCCGGACTGGATGCGGCGCTTCCACTGCTGCGCGGGCGAGTCCAGCGACGCGAACATTTGGGGAATGGTGCGGGTGTAGTGATTGCCGAGTTGGTGGCAGGATTCGCAGCTATCGGTCTTGACGAGGTGCAGCCATTGATCCTGATTCTTCACGTTGGGGTTGATGCCGTTGCCGTTCGGGCCGGTGCCGGGGAATTCGGATTTATCGGGCACGTTCAGCATGGCGTACCAGTAGAGCGCGGGGTAGAGCTGGGCGGCGGTCTTCTGATCCGGCGCGACGGTGGGGTGGAGCGCGATGACTTTGCCGGGCTCAGTCGTGATTTTCGGCGAATCGGCGAGGCCGTAGCCGCGCGCCCACACGGCGTATTTCGCGCCCGGGAGGTCGGGCACGACGAACTGGCCTTTATCGTTCGTGACAACCTCTTTGATGTAGCGCGTGGGCAGGTCAGTCGTTTCGGCGATGACCCAGACGCCGGCTTCTGGACCGCTGGGGCTGGTGACTGTGCCGCCGATGTCTTTGGAGGAAATCTTCACCGCGGCATTCGGCTGGGCGTTGCTCGTTTGGGCGTGGAGGAAAAGCGCCGCGGCGGCGCTTGCGGCAAGGGCGCTGAAACCGAGGAATCGTGCGGAAGGCATGAGGGGCCTCCTGATTGAAGTTATTCCGGCGGCTTCATTATATAGCGATTTTGGGGAGCTAATTGCCGGTGGGGGTGGTTTCGATGCGGTCGATGACGATGACTTCCGCGGGCGCGCGGCGCTGTTCGAGTTTCAGGCCGAGTTGTTCGTGAAGCGCGGTGAAGAGAGAGGGACCGGTGAGGTCGGTCGCGGGGCTTTCCGCCAACCCGTTTGGTGTCCATTCGAGCGTGAAATCGTAGTAGCCGTCGAGCGCCGTTTCATCGACAACGGTTTGTCCGAGTTCGCGAGAGATGGCGTCCGCCAGAAGCTTGATGGAAGATTTCAGGCCGGTGAGTTTGCCCCGGCCGTCGCGGCGGATTCCGGTTTCGTCGTCGGTGTCCTGCGGGGCGCGGGTGGGCTTCAGGGTTGATGCAGTTTTGGCGCCGGATTTCTCGACGCCGAGGAAGTACACGGGAAGCTCGCGCGTTTCGCGATGGCTCGCCAGTTTGAAGCGGTCTTCGAGAAGCGATTGCAGCATCAGGCGCGTCTGCTCGAATGGCGGATTCACGATGGGTGGCCGGGCTTCGATATCGAAGCGCTTCGTATCGAGCGCATCGCTGCCGAAAATCCGGTCTTCATGGAGGTCATACGCGGCGGCGACGAGCGCGCGGAGAGTCATATTGCGGACGATGAAACGTCCGCCAGGACCTGTCCCGATCGAGACGCGGCGAGCTTCGGGATCGCTGGGTTTGACGGTTGCAACGTCAAATGCGGGCCTGGTTTGAGCGACGGCAGCGAGAGCGGCGATGAAGATCGGGAGATGTCTGCGCATAGCTGGTGCTACGCGGCACCCGGGGAGTGGTTAGGGGCTTAGTTCGAAGAACGGGGCGAGATGCGCATTTCGCGGGGCGAAAGCAGATTTCAGTGCTTCATCGTGTGGCCGTTTTTGCCTTTGAGGTGGCCGCGCTTGCGTGAGTCTGTGGTCACGGTCACGGGCGTGGGGCCGGGCGCGGCGGGGCGGATGCCGTAAACATTGACTCGCCCCGAGAAAGTGGCCATGTAGACGCGTCCGTTGGCTATGGTGGGCGGCACGTATTTCGCGAAATCGAAATAATCGCTGCGGTCGTTTTCGATGGTGCTCCAGAGCGGCCCTGCCTTGATGTTGTCCGCGTCAAACGCATACAGGCAACCGCGGACGATCTTCACCCATGCGTCGTCTGTGCACGGGATGGAGGCCCAGAGTACGCCGTCCTTACCCTGGTTCGCGGAGATGGAAAGGAAACCGCCCGGCATTCCTTTGTTGCCCACTATTCCCTTCGCCGGGTGAGTGTCGAATTTGCCCAGCGCTGTCTCGTAGTGGTAAGAACGCAGATTGTCTTCTTCGGGCCAGACGTAGATATGCGGACCGGACTTGTCGCTCCTCCAGAAAACCGGCGATCCGTGGATATGGTGGTATCCGATGTTGAAAAGCGGCGGGGCGATCCAGGCGAAAAGGGCGAGGAACTGGGGGCGCCAGCTTCGCGCCGCCTGAAAAATCTGGACGCCGGGCCGGAATCCGGAACCCTGGCCGGTGGAAGGACGCTGAGTCGGATCGGCGCCGCGGAGCAGATAAATCTTTCCCTCTTTGGACGCGATCATGACCTTGTCATCCGGCAGAAGCACCGGGCCGCTCGAGCCCAGATCGATGTCATATGTATTCAGGTCGCTGACGTTTTTGGGGGCGAACCACGACGCAACTTTCAGCCCCGGCGTGAGACGAATGAGATTGCTGCCGAATTGCGCGCCGGGCACGAACGTGCCGTTGCCCGTGGCGGCGTAGACGTTGCCGTTCGAATCGGCCGCGAGTCCGTTGCCCGCCTGCCAGATGCCGCCCCCGGTTCCTCCCGGCGTGGTGCAGAACTGGGCGATGGGCTGCAGCGTGCCGGCGTCGAAGGAAAAAATCCAGCCTTGCCACGGGGGCGCGTCCTGATGGGAGCCGAATGCGATATAGATGCGCCCGTCGGATTCCAGAAGGGCGGCGCGCTGCAATTCGCGGCGGGCGGCGTCGGATGGGGGAATCGACGAGGTGGCGGACTTGCCATCGAGCGGCGGCGGAACCGTGATTTCCTGCATCTTCGACTCGCCGGTTTTCAGATCGAAAGAGAAGAGGCGATAGTAAACGGGACAATCGTCGGTCGCCTCAGAGCCGTCATTGGGAGCGCAGGGATAGTGGGGATCGGCGATTTTGGCGACGGCGTAGATTCGATTGCGCGCGCGGTCGATAACGGGCGTGCTGGTGATGCCGATGTACGGCATGATGTTGTACGCGCCAAGTTCGGCGCCGGCGTCTTTCGGGATGCGGTCGAACGGGAAGGGCTGGCCGAGGTCCTGGGTCCAGATGAGAGGATGCGCGTGGTCTGCGTCTTTGGATGCATCGAATGCATAGACCTGATTTCTCATGGTGGCGACGTAGAGGACATCGCGCAGGGGGCCGTCGTCGAACTGAAGGCCGGAGACGAAGAGTGGCTGGGCGTAGACCTGGCCATCGACGCTGTAAGAAAACAGACGTCCGAATTCGTGCTGCACTTTTGCGGGCGTCAGTTCTGTTTCATCGAGTACCGCGCCGCGGCGAGTGACGTCATTGTGGTGCGTAAGGACGTCTGTGGCAAAGAGGAAAGGGTTGAAGAGAAGGAGCGCGGACGCAAGGAATAGCGCCCGGGATGAAGCCGGAGTTCCCAAACCGCAACTTTACACCATGAGGCGAGGGATCAGAGTACTATACTGCCTAGTTCGGCAACTTGCTGATCTCGGGGTAGTTCAGGAGATAAGCGCGGCGCTGCTGGAAAAAGGGTTTCAGACCGAGACGCGGCGCGCCCGTGGGACCGCCGAAGCTGTTGGGGTTCTCTTCGTAGAGTCCGATCCTGAACATATCGGCCGGGAAGAGCTTGTGGCCGTCCGTTTTTACGTCCGGCGCGATCATGGCTTCGTAGCGCTTCACGACGGGTTCCATCTTCGTCCAGTCGAATGAATCGCGGGCGATGTCGCGGAGATACGTCAGATATTTCACGCGCAGCGCGGGGACGGCGACCAGGCGGTTCAGCAAGGCTTTGCGCGAATCCTCGGCGCCGGCGAAGGGATCGAGCTCAGCGTTATCCGGCTGGCGCATGCCACCGCGGCCGCCGCCTTCGGGCTCGCGGAAGGTTTCATTGGCGTCGTGCGGGATGATGTGGAACTTGCCTTTCTCATCCTCATAAATGCTGTAGTCGCTCATGCGGACCCAGAAGCCGTCGGTGTTGATCGTGGCTTTATCCATCGCGAGAAACTTCAGCGCGCCATCCACATCGAGAATTGGATCGAGCGCCTTTTCGAGACGATCCGGCGGAGTCTGCGAAAGAACCTTCGTCAGGTTGATGAGATCGGCCCAGGCTTTCGGGTCGTCTTTCGTTTTGATCTCGTAGTGATTTTTGTAATCGGCCACGTTGTCGCCGATGTATCCGAGGCCGGCCTGCGCGCCGGGGTTGCCCGGCACTTTCCAGCGATTGCCTTTTTTCGTCTGGAAATTGTCCTGAATCAAATCGGCATTGAACGCCTGGGTGTTCTGATAGATGCCCCAGTTTTCTCCGTTGATCACGATGCGCATGAAGTTGGCTTTGGGCGCTACCAGATACTTCTGCGCCATCTGGTCGTAGAGCACGGCGCGCATGAATGTGGGGTCGCCATTGCTGTTGAGCAGCTCGAGCGATTTGTAGCCGAGAAGGCGCTGCTGCTTATCGCCGTAATCGACATCGATGTTGATCGAATGCTTGCGGCCGGCGGGCACCATCATGAATGACGAAGAGCCGCGGAAGTGAACGGCGACTTCCCTGATGACCTTGCCATCCATCGTCATCTTCGCGGGTACTTCGACATCGGTGTGCCAGAAGGCCATCAGTTCGGCTTCCCAGGTGGCGTCTTCAAAATCCAGGAAGATGGTGCGCAGAACATTCGGATCGTAGAGCGATTCGCTGCCGTACTGCTTCACCTCGGCGGGGGTTAGTTTCGGACCTGGACGGACCGGTTCCTGATCTCCACCTCCGCCAAACCCGCGCGGGCCGAAGCCGCGGCGTCCACCGCCGTTACCAATGCCGGCGAGGGCCGCGGCGCGTTCTTCCTTGTTGAGTTTGCCGTCGCCGTCTTTGTCGTATTGCTTCAGGATTTCGGTACGTTCGCTGAAGCCGCCGAAGCCGCCGCCCGGACCGCCGCGGCCGCCTCGTGGGCCACCGAAACCGCCGCCAAATCCGCCGAAACCGCCCGGAGGTTGGGCCAATGCCATCACGGCTGCGCCGCCCGTTACAATGCCGGCAAGCCACCATCGGTACGTCATGTTGCATTCATGTTACTGCCAAAGCCCGGAAGGAAGCGTGAATGTTTGTATGGGCCCGCGAGGCGCGGGCTTTGCATTTTGGGCCTTGACATTATTTTAGTTATAACTAAAATACGATTTATGGACCTGAGTCCAGCCGCGCTCACCGCTCTCGGCTCCCCTCGCCGCCGGGAAATTCTGCGGATGGTGTGGAATGAGGAGCGCAGCGCCGGCGATATCCATCGCGCCATGCCGGACGTGACGTTCGGCGCCGTCTCTCTGCATCTGCGCGCGCTCGCGGACACAGGTCTGCTGGTCCTGCGCGGCGAGCGGCAGTTCCGTTACTATCGTGCGCGAAAAGAAGCGTTCGGTCCCTTCGGCCGGATGCTCGAAACGATGTGGGATGACTCGCTCCACCGGCTCAAGGTCGCGGCAGAACTGGAGGCCAGCCGGCGCGGTCCGCGGCCGAATGGCCGGAAACGGCCCCATTCGCGAAAACAAAAGAAGAAAGGTTAACGCAGGATGCCCGAACTCACTCATTTGCTGGAACGAACAATCGTTATTCAGGCTGCGCGGAGCGTCGTGTTCCGCTATTTCACGGATTCGGCGCACTGGGCGGCATGGTGGGGCGCCGGATCCACGATCGACGCGCGAGCCGGCGGGCGCGTGCTGATCCGCTATCCAAACGGCGTACAGGTGCTGGGGGAAGTGACTGAGATCGCGGAGCCCGAGCGCATCGCCTTTACTTATGGCTACGAAAGCGGCCAGCCGATTCCGCCGGGCAGTTCGCAGGTGACGATTCGCCTCGAAGCGGTGAAAGATGGCACCCGGCTTCACCTCACGCACGCGTTCGCCGAAGCAGAGGTTCGCGATCAGCACATAGCGGGGTGGCGCTTCCAGCTATCGGTATTCGCAAACCGGGTCGCCAATGACGTTCACGCCGGCGCAGCCGGTCTGGTGGATGCCTGGTTTGCGAGCTGGGTGATCGGCGATGGCGCCGAACGTTTGCGTTCGCTAGACGCGGTCGCGGCGCCCGGAATTCGCTTTCGCGATCGTTACGCGTGCATCGACGGCCATGCCGATCTGAACGATCACATCGGCGCCTCTCTGCGCTTTATGCCGGGCCTTCGTCTGGAGCGGAAGGGCGCGGTTCGTCATTGCCAGAACACGCTGCTGGTCGATTGGGTTGCGAAAGGGCCGGACGGCGCGGAGCGCATGAGCGGCGTGAGCGTGCTCGCTCTGGACGCGGAGGGAAAGATTGCGTCCGTGACGGGATTCCTGAATTGATGGGATGCTGGTGTTATGGATGGGCTCCCCCCGATTTCGCGATCAAAGCGATGTCGATCTGCTGGTTGAATTCCAGTGAGTTCGACGTCGAGCGGCTTTCTTGCGCTGGTGCGCTGTCCACTGTGGGGCAGCCTTTCAGGCTGCGGACTCGCTTTCCAGCGAGTCCAGCCGGCTGGAGAGCCGGCTTGCAGGCAGGAATGCCCGCCCCACGTCTGCTAAAGAACTTATGTGGACAGAAGACCAGCTGACGGGGTGGATGGCTCAAAAGCCTAAGCGTCGGACTTGCGGCCGGCGCGGATGAGCTGATCGACGCTGATGAGTTGCGTCGGATACTCGCCGGTGTAGCAGGCATAACAGTATTCGCCGCGCTTATCGTCAACCGACCGCCGCAGCGCGTCGAGCGAAAGAAACGCCAGCGAATCGGCTTCGACGAAGCGGCGCATCTCTTCGATCGAATTGTTCGCCGCGATGAGCTCGCTCTTGTTCGGCGTATCGACGCCATAAAAACACGGCGAAACCGTAGGCGGGCAGGAGATGCGCAGATGCACCTCGCGCGCGCCCGCGTTCCGCACCATGCGGACAATCTTGCGGCTGGTGGTGCCGCGCACGATCGAATCGTCGATCAGCACCACGCTTTTTCCTTCGAGCAGACTGCGGACCGGGTTGAGCTTCAGCTTCACGCCGAAATCGCGAATCGCCTGCGAGGGCTCAATAAACGTGCGGCCGACGTAGTGATTGCGGATCAACGCCTGGCGATACGGCAGTCCGGACTCGGCGGCGTAGCCGAGCGCGGCGGCGTTTCCGGAATCGGGCACCGGCACAACAATATCGGCGGGCGCAGGTGTTTCGCGCGCGAGCAGGCGGCCCATTTCATCGCGGGAATCCTGTACCTGGCGGCCGAAAACACGGGAATCCGGACGTGAAAAATAAACGTGCTCGAACACGCACTGCGAATGCTGCTTCTCCGGCGCATAACGTTCGTGCGTCACGCCTTCCGGGCCGACAATCACCATCTCGCCCGGCTTCACGTCGCTGATGTAGACCGCGTTAATCAGATCGAACGCGCAGGTTTCGGAAGCAAACACGTACGCCGGCTTGCCGCCGGAAATTTCCAGCTTGCCCATGGCGAGCGGACGAAAACCGCGCGGATCGCGCGCCACAATGATGCGGTCTTCCGCCAGAAACACCAGCGAAAACGCGCCTTCGAGCTGCAGCAGCGCATCGCGCAGCGCGGCGGCCATGGTCTTCTCGCGCGAATGCGCCACCAGGTGCAGAATGACTTCGGTATCGCTCGATGCCTGGAAAATCGCGCCCTGCCCTTCGAGAGAGCGGCGCAGTTCCAATGCATTCGTGATGTTGCCGTTGTGCGCGACCGCGATACGCCCTTTGTTGCAATGCACCGAAAACGGCTGCGCATTGCGCTCCACCGTATCGCCGCTGGTGGAGTAGCGCGTGTGGCCGATGGCCAGAGGACCGGGCAGGTCTGCAATGACGCTATTCGTGAAAATGTCGGCCACATGACCCATGGCCTTCTTGGTGTAAATCTGGGAGCCGTCGCTCGACGAGATGCCGGCGCTCTCCTGCCCGCGGTGCTGCAGGGCGTAGAGCGAAAGATAGGCGAGCTTGGAGGCCTCGGGGTGGCCGTAAATTGCGGCTACGCCACATTCCTCATGAAGCTTGTCATCTCCTGACAAGACAGCATCGTGAGACAAATCAACAACAGCGCCGGAGCGAGCGGTGGATTTAATCATGTTGGGCTTGAAGCAGACGGGGGAGAGCTGTTTCGAAAGCCTGTTGCAGACCGGAAGTGGAGAGGTCAATCAGCATCTGACGATTGGTCCCGATCTGTAACCGCTCTTTCATTATAGCGCCGATGACCGGACAATCGACCCCGAATTTGGCGGCAATTTGGGCCGCCCTGGCAGAGTCGTTGACAGTAATTAGGATACGGGACGGAGCTTCGCCGAAAAGGGCGAAGAGCGCGTTTGAGCCTTCCGGAATCGTGACTTTCGCCCCCAGTTCGGGGGTGCAGGATTCGCTCAAAGCGACCGCCAGACCGCCATCGCTGAGGTCGTGCGCGGATTCCACAATTCCCGCCTCGAGCATGGCGCGAATGGCGTCATGGACGCGCTTTTCGGCCTGCATATCGAGCCGCGGCGGGAGTCCCCAGAGCTGCCCCTGGATGACTTTGGCGTACTGGGTAGCGCCGAACCGCTGGGCGTCGCATTCGCCGAAACCGCCGAGCAGCAGCAGCGGCGCACCCTCGCGCGAGAAGCCGATCGGCGTCGGCTGGGCGGTCTTCATCAGCCCGATAATGCCGAGCACCGGCGTGGGATAAATCCCTTCCCCCAGCGTTTCGTTATACAGGCTGACGTTCCCGCCGGTTATCGGCGCTTCGAAAAACTCGCAGGCCTCGGCGATGCCTTCGATGGCTTCCACGAGCTGCGCCATAATTTCCGGGCGCTCGGGATTGCCGAAGTTCAGATTGTTCGTGGCGGCGACGGGAACCGCGCCGGCGGTCGCGAGATTGCGGCAACACTCGGCCACAGCGAGCTTCGCGCCTTCGCGCGGATCGAGATAGCAGTAGCGGCCGTTGCCATCGAGCGACATCGCGATGGACTGGTCCGTTTCCTTCACGCGGACCACGGCGGCGTCCGAACCGGGCCCCGCGACGGTGTTGGTCCGCACCATGTAGTCGTACTGCTCCCAGATCCAGCGCTTGGAGCAGAGATCGGCGGAACCAACGAGCTTCAGCAGATCGGCTGCGTAATCGGAAGACGTGGGCAACGCGGCAGGCGGATCGAGCGGCGCCCGGCGATGCGGCTTTTTGTTGTGCGGACGATCGTATTTCGGAGCTTCGTCGGCCAGCGCCGGGTTCGGAATTTCGGCCATCACCTGACCGTGATGGCGAACGCGCAGATTTCCGTCGGGCGTGACGACGCCGATGGTGACGGCATCCAGTCCCCACTTGCGGAACACGCGGAAAACTTCTTCTTCCCTGCCCTTTTCCGCCACAATCAGCATGCGCTCCTGCGATTCGGAGAGCAGCATTTCGTAGGCGGTCATACCAGTCTCGCGCTGCGGAACTTTGTCCAGATCGATATCGATGCCCACGCCGCCGCGGCTGCCCATTTCGCAGGAAGACGACGTGAGACCGGCCGCGCCCATATCCTGAATCGCGACGATAGCGCCGGTCTTCATGGCTTCGATGCAGGCTTCGAGCAGCAGTTTTTCCAGGAACGGATCGCCCACCTGAACATTGGGCCGCTTCTGCTTCGATTCTTCCGTGAATTCGGCGCTCGCCATGGAGGCGCCGTGGATGCCATCGCGTCCGGTTTTCGCGCCTACATAAATAACAGGGTTGCCGACGCCCGAGGCCTTCGCGTAGAAAACTTCATTTTCTTTGCAGACGCCGAGCGCAAAAACATTGACCAGCGGATTGGCCGAATAGCAGTCTTCAAAAATGCATTCGCCGCCGACGGTCGGAACACCGAAGCAGTTGCCATAATGCGCGATCCCGCTGACCACGCCGCTCACGATGCGGCGATTGTGTTCGGACTCCTTCGCGCCGGCAATGGGACCGAAACGCAGCGAATCCATCACGGCGATCGGACGCGCGCCCATGGTGAAGATGTCGCGCAGAATGCCGCCGACGCCCGTGGCCGCGCCCTGGAACGGTTCGATATAGCTCGGGTGATTGTGGGATTCGATCTTGAACGCCACCACCCATCCGCCGCCGATGCCAATGATGCCGGCGTTTTCGCCCGGCCCCTGCACCACATACTTCCCCTTCGTGGGCAGCTTCTTCAGATGGATGCGCGAGCTCTTGTAGGAGCAATGCTCGCTCCACATCACGCTGAAAATACCCAGTTCGGTATAGCTCGGTTCGCGCCCGAGCAGGGATACGATTTTCTCGTATTCCGCGGTGGTGAGCTGATGCTGTTCGATCAGCTCCGGTGTGATTGTCATTTGGCGAGAGCGGGAACTGCGTTGAGAACCGATTCGAAAATGCCGAGGCCGTCCGTGGAACCCATCAGCGGGTCGCAGGCGCGTTCGGGGTGCGGCATCATGCCGAGGACGTTGCGGCCCTCGTTGAGAATGCCGGCGATATCGCGGGCGGAGCCGTTGGGATTTTCCACGTAGCGGAAGGCCACGCGATCTTCGGCTTCGAGCTGATCGAGCGTGCGCTCATCCGCGAAATACTGGCCTTCGCCGTGGGCGATGGGAATCCGCAGGAT
>CAZWTH010000332.1:0-3417 GCA_964636715.1 uncultured Solibacteraceae bacterium
GCCCGACCGACGGGCTGGCCAAACACGAGTTTGCGATCCGAGTCGTTCATTACCTGTAATGACGTTGGATCGGAACCAAAGGCTACTTACTGCAAAGTAATTGTTTTTGTAAAGCTACAATTCATTCACAGCTTCCGAAGCTCTGCCCTACGTTAGTCCACCAGAATCACATCGAGAAAGCGCGGTCCGTGAACACCCTTAACCCGCGTCATCTCGATGTCGGCCGTAGCTGAAGGTCCGGAAACGGTCGTCAGCGGCAGCGTCTCCATCCCACGCAGCCGCTCAAAACCCTCCGGCACCGTCTCCACCACCTGCTCGGCAAACACAACGCACAGATGATAATCCGGAATCAACGTCAGCGCGCGGCGGCTGTCATGCGGTCCGTGCCGCAGAACAATCGTCCCGGTCAGCGCAATCGCCGCGACACACCCGGTAATCACGCCCTCGGCCTGGTCGATCTCCTCATACGTCATCCCATCCACTACCGGGAAACGAAACGAAGAAGGCAGCCACTCCGCCGGCAATCCCCCGGCGCGCAGCAGCGACGTCTTCCCGCGCTCCGCCATCGCGGAGGCTACCGTCTGCGCGATCTCATGCCCCGCGCAGCGATAAACATGCGCGTCATAATCGTGCAGCCGGCCCGCGAGCAATTCCACCGCGGCTTCGCGGCTCGCAACACCTTGCTTCCGATACTCGCGCGGAATCGACGCGTATTCCGCCTCGCGCGCCGGCGTGTGGTCGCCCACCGCATGCCGGACTTTTGCCAGCACGGCGGCCCGTGCGCTCACGTGTCCATTCAAACCGCTCACGCCGATTGCTCCCGCTTCCGCCGCGACCACCATTGCCGGAAAGATTCCTTCGGAATCGAAGGCATATCGCGCGTTGCTGTCCACCCCGCCATCATTCCCGGCAGATTGTGGATCGAACCGTTACTCGCGAACGGCATCTGCGCGATGCGCCCCAGCGATCTCGCTGTCGCCAGATTCGTCGCATCGCCCATTGCCCACGCGGCCATCTTCATCCCCAGCCGCTCCATGGTTGGATCGTCGCCATTCTCCACCACGCGATTGCGCAGATGAATCAGAATCTCCGGAATATTGATCTTTACCGGACACACTTCATAGCAAGCACCGCACAGCGACGACGCATACGGCAGCGTCTGCGAATGCTCCATCGACTGCAATTGCGGCGTCAGAATCGCGCCGATCGGCCCCGCGTAAATCGATCCATACGCATGCCCGCCCGTCTGCCGGTAAACCGGACACGCATTCAGACACGCGCCGCAGCGGATGCAATCGAGCGTCTCGCGCGACATCGAGTCCGCCAGCACCTTCGTACGCCCGTTATCGAGCAGGATGACGTGGAATTCCCGCGGCCCATCGCCCGGCGTCACGCCGGTCCAGATGGAGTTATACGGATTCATCCGTTCGCCCGTCGCCGAGCGCGGCAGTAATTGCAGGAAAACGCCGAGATCCTCAAAGCGCGGGACGATCTTTTCGATCCCCATCACGCTGATGAGCACACGGGGCAGGGAAACGCACATGCGTCCGTTGCCTTCCGATTCCACAACGACAACAGAACCGGTCTCCGCCACCGCGAAATTCGCGCCGCTGACCGCGACCGGCACGCGCAGAAACTTCTCGCGCAGATAAAGCCTGGCCGCTTCCGCAATGTCTTCCGGACGCGTACCGAGCTCGCTCAGCCCCATCTTCCGCATGAAAATCTCGCGGATTTCCATCTTGTTCCGATGCAGCGCCGGCACCACGATGTGAGACGGCTTATCCTCGCCGAGCTGCACGATCATATCCGCCAGATCGGTTTCATAGGGACGGATCCCCGCCGCATCCAGCGCGCTGTTCATGCCAATCTCGTCCGTCGTCATCGTCTTGACTTTGATGACTTCGTCCGCACGGTGCGAGCGCATAATATCGATCGCGATCGCGTTCGCCTCATCCGCGTCGCGCGCCCAGTGAACTTTGCCGCCCGCGCGCGTACAGTTGCGCTCGAACTGCTCCAGGTAATAAGCCAGATGCCGCAGCGTGTGATCTTTGATCGCTTCCGCGGATTGCCGGAGATCCTCCCAGTCCGGCATTTCGGCGACAACCTTCGCGCGCTTTTTCCGGATGACTTCTGTCGCTCTGCGGACATTGCGGCGAAGCTGATCGTTATGCAGCAGGCTCTTTGCGGCGACTGCGAAATCCGGGGCGCTGGCGGCTTCTCCGACGCGAACGCTCATCCGTGCACGCTCCCGTTGGCGAGGTGAAGCGCGTCGCCTTCGGTTGCCGCCAGAATCTCCGCCAGATGCACCGTGCGCGTCCGCGTGTTCATGCGGCTCAGCGTACCGCCAATCTGCATCAGGCAGGAATTGTCGATCGCTGCGCAGTAATCGGCGTCAGCCCCGATCACGCACCGCGCCTTCTCCTGCACCATCGCCGAAGAGACATCGGCATTCTTGACGGAAAACGTGCCGCCGAATCCGCAGCACTGGTCGGCATCCTCGATCGGCACGTAGGTCAGCCCACGCACGCTTTTCAACAACCGCACGGGCTTATCTCCCACATGCAGCGAGCGCAGCGAATGGCACGAAGGATGGTACGCCACGCGGTGCGGGAAGTACGAGCCGGTGTCTTCCACGCCGAGCTTATCCACCAGCAGTTCGGAGAATTCAAACACGCGCGGCAGCAATTCGTTCACTTCCCGAATCAATTCCCGGTTTCCGCTTTTCTCCGCCATTACCGGATAATGCTCCCGAATCATCGATACGCAGGACGACGACGGAACACAGACAACGCTCGATTCCCGGAAATCGTCCAGGAATTTTTCCATCAGCGGAAACGCCTGCGCGTGGTAGCCGCTGTTGTAATGCATTTGCCCGCAGCAGGTCTGCGCTTCGGAAAAATCCACCGTATGTCCCAGGCGCTCCAGAACGGTCACGACAGCCTGACCGGTTTTCGGGAACAGGGTGTCGTTGTAGCAGGTAATGAAGAGCGAAATCCGCAACCTCCAATGTAGCGCAAAGCGGGCGGCGAAGCCCAAGATTCCTGAATATTTTCAATGGCTTAATGGTTCG
Source organism: uncultured Solibacteraceae bacterium (assembly GCA_964636715.1). Classification (GTDB taxonomy): domain Bacteria; phylum Acidobacteriota; class Terriglobia; order Bryobacterales; family Bryobacteraceae; genus BOG-234. Next base: position 3,071 of record CAZWTH010000332.1, read on the forward strand.
TCCATTCTATTGTGTAGAATCAGTTCGAGATCGGAATGCGGCGGCGTTTTTACGCGCCCCGCCGAGGGAGTGTGACGATGCGAATGACAATCCTGTTTCGAGCGGCCCTCGCTGCCGCCCTGGCCGTAACGGCGGCTTTCGGGCAGGGGAACGGCGAGCACTGGGTGGCCACCTGGGCGACGTCGGCACAGATCTATCGGGGACCGGCGGCGCCGCCGCGCCCTGCCGCGCCGCCCGCAGCCGCTCAGGGTGTTCCAGCCGCCCCGCCGGCCCCCGCCGCAGCCCCGCCCTCTGGCGCGAATCCGGCCGGCGCCACGACGGCGGCCACCCAAGGTGCGCCCGCGCCC
>CAZWTH010000333.1:0-4149 GCA_964636715.1 uncultured Solibacteraceae bacterium
AGACCGCGGTCCGGCAGGCCAGGACGTATTGTTTCGTCTCCTGCGTCTGTGTCGCCTGGATGAACCGGCAGGTTCCGATTCCCGGCGCTTCAAATGTGTCGAGGCTCGCTTTGATGCGAATTGGCGTTTCGGGTTCATAGACTGCGAGCGCGATTGTGGTGCGCACCGAGACCGGGTTCGAGATTGAATCCCCGCTCTCACAGACGGATAGGGATTCGGCTCGCGAGGTCCCCTGATGCCAGCCGCTGTTCCACGTTGTGCCGCCGGATTCGAAATGATCGTTCTGGCTGAGCACGGAGACCTGCCAGCCGGGCGGAATGCCCTCGATCCGCAGCGGAACATCGGCGCAATGGCGCGAACCGTGATAGCCGCTTTCCGTGGGTTCGGCAACGCTTTGCGATGTTGCCGCGATGGAAATGTGCGACGTCTGCTCCGGCGCGCTGTTCCGCAATTGTTCCATCGCGAGCGCGGCCGATTCGGGGAACGGCGGCGCAGGCAGCAGGATCGCCGCGGCGATGAGTATCCGGCTGAGCATGGTCCTGCGGGAGGAAAACTGGAGCCAGGCCGCGACGCAGGCGATCAGGAGTGCGGTGGTCAGGGCGTACCTTTCGTTTGCCAGGCGGAATTCATTGTCGGCGCCGAGGAGGCCGGGGAACCACGTCAGAAGCGCGATGGCGGCTGTCGCGATCCAGGCCAGGACGTTCTGGGCCGTAGTGCGCGTGACGGACGCGATGGCAAACGGCGGCACGATCAGCCAGAGGGAGACGTAGATTTGCCGCAGGGCGAGACCGCCCAGATAATTCGTAATGGAGAGCGATTGCGTGGCGAGGATCGCGGCGTCGGCAATGAAGAACGGCACGGCGACGACGACGATGGCCATCAGGATTTTGGCGGCGAGCAGGCTGTGGCGCTCGTAGGGGCGAGTCAGCCAGAATTCGTCGTCATCGGCGAGGCCGTCTTCGTGGATGGAGCGGCCGATGAGAAACCATACGGCTGCCGTCACGATGACTTCCATGGTTATGACGACGTTTGAAATCAGATGGACGTCGACCCAGGCGAGGCAGGCGATGAGGGCCATCAGGAGGGCGATTTGATGGCGAAGGGCGCGGAGGTCTTTCAGGAGGATGTGCAGGGCTTGTTTCATTGAGGTGTTTTGCGTAGCGGGGGCCTGACCCACATCCACGGCAGATCGAATCCGTCATAGGCAAATGTGCGCGAGATGGACCCGATGACATGCTCCTTTCGCAGGACAAATCGCGCATCGTCGCGCTTGAGTGCGTCATCCAGCGCCCATCCAGCGGGCTCATGGAGCGAGACGCCGTCGAATTTCTGCCGCTGGACCGGGCTCAGCCGGAATGTGCCGCCATCCCCGAATCCTCGCGTGAAATCCCGGTAGCCCGGATACTCAAGACCTGCTGTGATGATGCCCTGGGCGGGTTCCGCCAAAGTGCAGCGGAGGTACGTGTTGACGTCCTCCACCACCTCACATCGACCCGCGCTCCCGGCGTCCAACGTGCCCGGTTTTGCCGGCATCACAGCCAGAGTGGAAGTCTGGATCAGCGTAAAATTCACGTGCGTTCGGATATTGTAGGGCGGGGCGCCCACGACGCTTGTCGGGCAGACGAAAAGGCTGTACCCTTCCGGCGTCTCCCGTGTCTGAGCCTCGGCAGTGCCGTGGGCGAACCAACGCGAACTCAGCTCGACGGGCGCGGCGGCAGCGCGGAGCCCTATATTCTTCGGCAGTCCCTCTACCTTTAGAGGTACAAACGTGCACGACGCGTCACGTCCCACCAATCCACTCCGAAGTGGCGCGGTCCGATCGAAAGTGATCTGCACGCGCGACGTGTCAAAGACTGGGTTTGTGACGCGAAGCCAGGATGACGCGACGCTGCTTTTGGTTGCGAGAACTCCCGAGAGCAGCACTGAAGCGATAATCACGAGCCGACTTCGCATCGTGCGGCGCGCCGCGAACTGCAGCGCGACTACCGCGATTCCCGCCAGGATCATCGGCAAAGCGGAGCCGATATTCGCCGTTGGCACCGGATTGTTGGAGAGGGCGAGAATCAGACCGATTCCAAAACCGTGCATATTCGGGATACGCAGCAACACCCACAGCAGCAGGAGCGTGCCGGCGAAATCCAGCAGATTACGGGTGACGACCCCGAGACTCAGCGCAGGCAGGATCAGCCACAGCGAACGCCCGAGGGACAGCGCGAGCAGCGAGCCGAGATTGGCGAATACACCGGCGCCCGCGCGAATCTCCAGCACCACGCCCGCGAGCACCAGCGGCAGGAAAACGAACGCGAACAGAAAAAGCACCTTCGCTCCCACGAGGCTCGTCCGTTCATAGGGCCGCGTCAGCCAGAACGGACTCTCCTCCGCCGTTGCGTCTTCGTGCATCGCGCTCGCGCCGAGAGTCCAGCATGCCAGCACCACAAGCGCCGCCGGAAGTCCGTTCCAGTCGAGCAGGGAAGCGGCATTGTCGAGTGAGGAATCCGGCGAAAGGAACGCGTACACAGCGAACAGCGCCACGACCGCAGCAATGTGCGGCCAGAGCCGCCGTGCGTCCTTCCTGAAAATGTGCAGCGCTTGTCTCACGCCGCTCGCCTCTGCTCCCGCGCCAGCGTCACGAAGATTTCGCGCAGCGGCATCGCGCGGGCCGTCATATCGGTCATGCGTGGACAAAGCTTTCGCACGCGCTCGCCGATCGTTTCCTCATCGAAGTGCGTGTCCACGAACCGCACCACCGCCGGCGGGGTCTCCGGATGCAGCCAGTCCGCCGGCCAGTTGCGAGGTACTTCGGATGGCGCGCCCAGCGTTACTTCCACTTCGCGGAATCGCGCCGAAAGCGACGCCATTTCTTCGGAGAACTGCATCTGGCCATTCTCCAGATAACCCGCATGGCTCGCGAAACTTTCGATCTCCGCCATGTCGTGCGACGAGATAAAGATCGTTGTTCCTTCAGCGCTCTCGATCAGGCCTTCGATGAATTCATCGCGCACCAGCGGGTCGAGTCCCGTGAACGGTTCATCCAGAATCACCAGCGGCGGGTGATAGGCGAGCGACGATGCCAGCGCCGCCTTCATCCGCATGCCGCGCGAAAGCTGGCTCAGCTTGCGATCGCCCGGCAGCCCGAATTTGCGGAGGAGCCCCGTGGCCATCGCGTCATCCCACGTGGGATAGAACGGCTTCAGGTAGCTCATCAGGTAATCGACCGTCATCCACTCCGGCATCTTCTGGTTTTCCGAGACGTAGCCGATCGCCCGGAAATCGCGCCCGCGCAGCCGCCGCGAATCTTTGCCCGCGATCTCGGCGAGGCCTTCATCCGGTGAGTAGATGTTCATCATGGTGCGGATCGCGGTCGTCTTGCCCGCGCCGTTGGGTCCGATGAGCGCGTAGACAGCGCCTTCCGGCACATCGAGGTTCAGATGCTGCAGGGCCTGCACACGCCGGAATTTCTTCGAAAGCTCCACGCACCGAATGGGATAGTTCATGATTTTCCTCCCTCTCCTCTCGCCGCCGCCAGTTGCTCGCTCTCGTCCAGACGGCGCCAGTGGCGCTCCACGCCGCTGAGCACGTCATCCAGTTCCATGCCGAGCTTCTTCGCTTCCACCACCAGCTTTTCCATCTCTTCGCGAAGCAGGCGCGACCGTTCCGTCGCGCCTGGCGTGCGGCGCGTCGAAACCACCGTGCCCTGTCCCACCAGGACCTCGAGGAGGCCCTCGCGGACAAGCTGCGTCACGACTTTATGGGCTGTGTTGGGATTAATTCGCAGTTCTTTGCTGAGGGTCCGCACCGAGGGGAACGGATCGCCGGGGCGCAGCTTTCCGGCCACGATCGCGCGCTTGACGGCGTAAACCGTCTGGTCGCACAGCGACTCGCCGGGCTGAAACGTCAGCCGGAACGGAATCATATAGCTGTTCTATTACAGGTAGTACAGTAAAGTCAAGAGAGAAAGCTGCGTTTTATTTCCCGTCAACCGAAAACGCGAGGAACACGTTTCCGGGTGCGCCGCCCCACTGGTTGTAGCCGGAATTCACAAACACCATTCCGCCCACAACCGCGGGACCGCCGACATCCATAGCGCCCCCGTGCGCCTTACCGCCATTCACGGCATCGAACTCCTGCGCGGTGTTTACGTCCCACAGC
>CAZWTH010000334.1:0-8735 GCA_964636715.1 uncultured Solibacteraceae bacterium
TCCGGCCGTCTACATCATGATTCTGCCGTCGATGGGTGTGATCTCGGAGGTCATCTCGACCTTCTCCTCGAAGAAGCCCTTCGGTTATACCTTCATCGCCTTCTCCTCGATCGCGATCGCGGTCTTCGGCTTCTTTGTCTGGGGTCACCACCTGTTCGTCGCCGGCCAGTCGATCTACGCCGGCCTCGTGTTCTCGGTTCTGAGCTTCATTGTCGCCATTCCTTCGGCGATCAAGGTCTTCAACTGGACCGCCACCATGTATAAAGGCCAGGTCCGGCTCGAAACGCCAATGCTCTACGCCATCGGCTTCATCGGACTGTTCACTATCGGCGGTCTGACGGGCGTCATGCTAGCTGCCCTCGGTATGGACGTCCACCTGACCGATACCTACTTCGTCATCGCGCACTTCCACTACGTCATGGTGGGCGGCGCGCTGCTCGGCTATCTCTCCGGCCTGCACTTCTGGTGGCCCAAGATGACCGGCCGCATGTACTCCAATACATGGTCGAAAGTTTCGGCCGTGCTCGTGTTTGCCGGGTTCAACCTGACCTTCGGACCGCAGTTCATCCTGGGTTACATGGGCATGCCCCGCCGCTACCACGTTTACCCGCCTGAATTTCAGGTGTTCAATGTTCTTTCGTCCGCGGGGGCTTCCGTACTGGGCCTGGGTCTGATCCTGCCCGTGTTCTATCTGCTCTTTTCGCTGAAATACGGTGAGAAGGCGCCTGCGAATCCGTGGGGCGCCACCGGTCTCGAATGGCAGACCAGCTCGCCGCCCATCGCGTCAAATTTTGAGGTCACGCCTGTGGTTACCCACGAAGCTTACGATTATTCGACCGTGCAGGAGGTAGTCCACATTGGCTAGTCAGACAGTCCCGCACCATCACGAGGACGAGACTCTTCAGCACCACTTTGCCAATCCGGCGCAGCAAAAAGATGCGTCGACGATCGGAATGTGGGTGTTCCTGCTCACTGAAATCATGTTCTTCGGCGGGTTGTTTCTCGCCTATTTCGCTTACCGGCAGGCGTACCCGGCCGCGTTCGCGTCGGCCAGCAACAAGACCAATCTCTGGATCGGCGCGACGAACACAACCGTTCTGATCTGCAGCTCGCTCACCATGGCGCTCGCCGTTCACGCGGCGTCCGTCGGCAAGCAAAAACTGCTGGTGCTGTTTTTGACCCTGACCCTGCTTCTGGGCGGCGTCTTCCTCAGCGTCAAAGGCTACGAATATCACGATAAGTGGGTGCATCACGAAGTTCCCGGCTACCACTTCGATTGCGAAGGCTGCCAGGATGCCGGTCACACCCCGCTGTTCTTCTCGCTTTACTTTGGGATGACCGGCCTGCACGCGACCCATATGTTGATTGGGTTCGTTATTCTGGTCGTCCTGATCGTCCAGGCGAACAAGGGCAAATACAACGAGAAATGGTATACCCCTATAGAAATGTTCGGCTTGTACTGGCACTTCGTCGATATTGTCTGGATATTCCTGTTCCCATTGCTATACCTGATAGATCGCTCGGGACGGGGGTTAAGCTAAGATGTCCGACCACGCTGAACACCATATTGTCCCCAAGCGCGTTTACTTTCTCGTATTCTTCGCGCTGATCGTACTGACCTGGGTCACGACCATCGTCTCGACGGTCGACCTCGGCGCGCTGAATATCTACGTAGCGCTGTCGATCGCCATCTTCAAGGCCTCCCTCGTGGTCCTGTTCTTCATGCACGTGAAGTACGGTTCGCGTCTGACCAAGATGATCGTGCTCTGCGGTCTCTACTGGCTGCTGCTCCTGCTCTTCATCGCCATGGCCGACCTCTGGACCCGCGGCTGGATGGGCGTCCCCGGCCGTTAATTTTCACCTCAACATCTGCCTGACCCAATCCGATAAGTCTCTTGAGGCCATCGGAAATGGGTCAGGTTTCTGCCGTAGCCCTTTCGAATATTCCACTCGCGGAAGCGCAGCCTTCGGCTGCGGCGCAGAATCGCGCCCGTACGCAGGCCGTCGCCGCGGCGGTCCGGACGATCAATGAGTCCGGCATCGTCGGTCCCGACCGGCAGGTGACGTTCTCCACGGACGCGGCCAGCCGCGAACTGGTAGTCCGCGTGGTGGATAAGCAGAGCAAAGACGTTCTGGTCCAGTGGCCCTCGGAATACGCGCTGAATCTGGCGCGGGAATATCGAAAAGAGCACCCGGTCCCATGAACCCCTACTTCGAACAGATGATCCTCTCCGCCAGCCCCATCGAACTGGTGCGATTGCTCTACCAGCAGGCCATCGCGTCGGTGGCGGACGCACGGGAACACCTGCGGGAAGGCCGTATCCGCGAGCGCGGCGTCGCGATCCGGAAGGCGCACGCGATCCTCGCCGAGCTTCTGGTTTCCCTCAACCCGGAGTACGCCCCGGAGATCGCGGAGAACCTCCGCAAGCTCTACTGCTATATGCAGGAGCGCCTGCTCGAAGCCCACATGTGGCAGGTCGAGCCGCCCCTCGAAGAGACCGCTCAGTTGCTGGCGACGCTTGCCGACGCCTGGCGTGAAGAAGAAAGCCCGGTCTCGATGGTCTTAGCGAGCCCGATGCCGCCGCTCGCGGCTAACGCCATCGCCAGCTGATCTTCGCCGAACCCGATCGCCGGGTTATCTTCATCCGCATTGGACGTTTTGAGGATCTGCTCCAGGAGCAGCCCTTCGAAGTCCTTCGCCGCATGAGCCGCCTTGTCGGGCGGGGTTGCGGTGAAGAGATCCATGGATCCCGAAATCGTCATCAGATTACCTCCAGATCCGCGTTGAGCGCATGCGCCGCGCGCAGATTCTCCAGAATCGCGATGATGTCGCGCGCGGTCGACCCGATGGCGGTAAGCGCGCGGACCAGTTCTTCCACCGTCGCGCCTTCCTTCAGGATCACGTTGTGAGCTGCTTCATCATTCGCTGTCACCGTCGTTTGAGGTACGACCTGGGTGGTTCCTCCGCTCAGGGGATTTGGCTGCGAAACCACCAGGTTCGTCTGGATTTCGACCGTCAAATTGCCATGCAGAATCGCGACCGGCGACACCCGGACATCGTTGCCCATCACGATGGTTCCGGTCCGCTCATTAACCACGACCTTCGCGGCGCGGTCCACATCCACCTTCACGTCTTCGATGCCGGCGATGAATTCGGTAATCCGGTCTTTCCACGTCGCGGGAGCGGCGACCGAAACCAGCGCCGCATTGTCGGCTTTCGCAACCTGCCCGAATTCGTGATTGATGGCGTCCGCGATCCGGAATGACGTGGCGAAGTCCGCCGCGCGGAGCTGGAGGTGGATCACGCTCGAGGGTTCAACGGACGGCGAGGCGCGCTCAATCGTAGCGCCTTCCGGAATCCGTCCGACAGTTGGGTGGTTGACCGTCTGTGTAGTGCCGCCGCGGCCCGCCGCGAATCCGCCGGTGACAACAGGTCCCTGCGCGACCGCGTAAGTTTGGCCATTGGCGCCTTTGAGCGCGGTCATCAGAAGGACGCCGCCCTGGAGGGTTCGGGCATCGCCGATCGCGGAGGCGGTGGCGTCGATCTTCGCGCCAGGCTGCCCAAACGGCGGGAGCGTCGCGGTCACCATCACAGAGGCGACATTGGCGACCTTGATGGTGGCGGGCGGAACGGTCACGCCCATTCGCTCCAGCATGTTCGCGAGCGTCTGGTTGGTGAAGATGGTGGTCTGCTTGTCGCCTGTTCCGGCGAGACCTACGACCACGCCGTAACCGACAAGCTGGTTATCACGGATCCCTTCGATCGAAACCAGATCTTTCAGCCGCGCCGGGGCGGCGCTGGCGCTCAGAGCAAAGACAAGGAAGAGTGCGTAGCGATACATGGCATTCAGAACGGAAGCAACCCCAGGATCAGGCGATAAAGGAAATTCGGGCGGCGCACGGCGTCGCTTACGATGCCTTGTCCGTTGACGCGAATCTCCATATCTGCGACCTGCGTGGAGACGACAGTATTGAGCGTCGAGAGATCGGCCGGACGAATGATGCCGCGGACCGTGATCTGCTGGCGCTCGGCATTCACCTGGATATTTTTCTCGCCTTCGACGAGCATCAGCCCGCCGGGCAACACCCGGACTACGCGCGCGGTCAGCGTGGCGGTCAGTGTGGAGGCTCGCGAGGTAGTGCCGGTGCCGTTCAGCTTCTGATCACCCGTCATCCCGAGCATGTTGACCAGCGCGCCCGCCGGCGACTTGATACCGGCGAGGTTGGAAATCGATTGATTGGCGGATGACTGGCGCTCAGTGGTGCTCACGCCGGACGCGACGGCGTTGACATTCTCGGTAACGAGAATTGTGACGACGTCGTTGACCTGGCTCGCGCGCAGGTCGCGGCCGGATTCATCCAGACGCGCGGCGGGCGACCAGATCGCGCCGGGCAGCGACTGACTCGCCTCCTGCGATTGGTGCGCTTCCGCGTCCTTCAGGTATTGATCGAGGAGCGACTGCTGCGGGTTGGCGGCAGGCTTCTTGTGGGCCGCGAAGATCGCGAAGAGCAGAACGGCAGGCGTCATCAGGCGGGTCCCTTCCCCACGATGAGAACGGCTTTCGTGCCATCCATTTGGGCGTGGAAAGTGCGGCCGGTTGCTGGATTGCGCAGATCGGCGAGTCCATCAGGGAAAACGTCCTTCTGCGCAATGGCGTCGAACCGGATGACGGCGCGTCCGCTGTGGACTTCGACCGGCACGGTATCGCCGCGGCGCGCGACAAGCGTCATCGAGACGGAGACGCGAGCCCAGATGGGAAAGCGGCGAGTCGGCGTGTATTGCACATAGCCACGCCAGATCTGAGGCTCGCGCGTGGTTGCCGGAAAGACGATAGCGCCGGCCGGTATCGGGGAAGGAAACATCTCGACCATCGTGATGGCCGCCGAGGCGGGGAGCGAGCGGCGCATGGCATCGAGAAAATCCGACTCGGCGGGAGTGTGGAGTTGCATCTCGAAGCAGACTTCAGCCAGAGACGCGACCGGTACACCGTTCGCGCGCGCGATGCGCTGCAACTCGGCCACGTGGAACGTGTGCGGCGCGAACGCGAGCGGTTGCGTGCCCGGCAACGCCGCAAAGCGCGCATCGGCGCGTGCGAGATCGCTTGCCAGAATGCGATCGCCGGTCACGGGCAAACACGCCGCGTGAGCCGCGGCGGCGACGAGAGCGAGAATCAGAAGCCTCATCACTGTTTCAGGTTGTTGGCCTGCTGATACATCTCGTCGGCGGCCTTCACGACTTTCGAATTCGCTTCGTACGCGCGCTGGCTGGTGATCATATTGATGAACTCGTCCACCACGCTCACATTCGATTGCTCGGTATAGCCCTGCAGGATGGTGCCTTCGCCATCCGCCGAGCCCGGCGCTCCGACGATGGGCGCGCCCGACGCGTCGGTCGGAGTGAAGAGCGTGGAGCCGAGCGAACTCAGGCCCGCGGGATTCTGAAAAGTCGCAATGGTGATCTGGCCTGCGTTCTGCGCCTGGGTTTGCCCCGGGAGCACATAGGTGACGGTGCCATCGGCCGCCACATTGATGGACTGCGCGGCGGCCGGAATCGTGATCTGTGGCTGGACGGGGTAGCCGTCCGATGTGACGATCGTGCCGGTGTTGTCGAGCTGGAACGAACCGTTGCGCGTATAGGCGAGATCGCCTGACGGCTGCTTGATCTGGAAGAAGCCGTTGCCCTGGATCACGAGATCGAGCGGGTTGCTGGTGTGCAGGAAACTGCCCTGCTGGAAGCTGACTTCGTTCGAGGCGGCGCGAGTGCCGAGTCCTAGTTGCAGCCCGACGGGCACGACATTGTTCTGTCCGGAGAGCGATCCGGGCGCGACCATGCTCTGGTAGAGCATGTCTTCGAACTGGGCGCGGCGCGACTTGTAACCGGTGGTATTCGCGTTTGCGAGATTGTTGGCTATGTTATCGATATTGAGCTGCTGGGCGGACATGCCGCTGGCGGCGCTATAGAGTGCGCGGATCATTCTTTCCTCCGTTTAAGAAACAACACGAGCCACCTCTTCGATGGCTTTCTGGCTCAGTTCACCGCCGACGGTGGCGGCTTTCTGCAACATTTCGAACTGGCGAGTGATCTCGACCAGGCGCACGGCGGATTCCGCGGCATTGACGTTCGAGCGTTCCACCTTTCCCTGAACAATCGAACCTTTTGCCGCCTTTGGCGCCACCCCTGCGACGGGCACGAAGTAGCTGCCCCCTTCACGCGCGAGACTCGTGGCGTCGAAAGACCGGATCAGGATTTGTCCCACAGTCGCACCCCCCTGCTGGACACTGCCATCGGCTGCCACGCTGAAGGGGAGACTACGGTCGAGCGTGATCGGCCGGCCGTTCACGGAATCGACGGGGCTGTTATCGGACGTGGTGAGAACGCCGGCGGGTGAGAGCTGGAAACTGCCGTTACGGGTATAGCGAATACCGCGCGGCGTCCGGACGGCGAACATACCGTCGCCATCGACCGCGAGATCGAATGGGTTGTAGGTCGGCTGGAGACTGCCTGGAGTGAGATCGGTCCACTGTTTCTGGATGACGGGTAGCTCGGCGATGGCGTTGGGGTCGGCCGCTTCCGCCTCGGCGCTCGAATAGACGCTATAGAATTCGCGGTCACCTTTATAGCCGCTGGTTTCGACGTTGGCGAGATTATTGGCGAGAAGATCGAGCGACTGCATGCGGGAGCGCATGCCGCTCGCGGCTGAAATCGAAATTCCATCCATGCCGCGCGAAGGTGCATTTGCTGCGCCAAAAATCTTTTCTCGCTAAACTGCTCAAAAGCCTCGCGGGCGAACCGATAAGTCCCATAAGCCAGCCTTCACGCGCCGCCAAAATTATGGCGTTCGCCAATTTCTCGTCACACTCCTTTCCCGTAAAAGATTGAATTCAGGCGGCCGCGCTCTGGCAACGTTCCTGCCTTTGGAATGCCCGCATGGTGGTCACGCCTCTTCCCGTTGCAGCGGTCCCGTTGCCGCCGCCGATCGCGCCCGCGGTTGCGCCGGCGCCGCTTGAAATGCTTTTCACGGGAATGTTGCAGCAGCTTCTGGGAGACATGAGCGCTCCGCTGCCGACGCCGGTTCGGCTGCCGCTGCGCGAACATCATGAGGAGCCTCGGCAGCAGAGCGAAGAGAAGCCCGCGCCACCGCTACCGCCACCGCCGCAGTTGCCCGTCAACTTCGTTGCGATCGCGCCTGTCGTCGTGCCGACTCCTCCTCCGCTGCCGTCTGCTCCTCTCCCCGCGGCCCCGGATGCGGTTCCAGTGTCTGTCAAGAGTGATGCGCCCGTGCCGGTTGCCGCGGATCCCGTACCTGTACCCGCTCCTGAGCCGGCGGTAGTGGTCGCAGTGCGAAATACAGATGCTGTTGTCGTCGTGAAGGCGCCTGAAGCGGACGTGAAAGAGGTTGTGGCGCCGGAACGCCATATCGAAATACACGAGTCGAGTGCGCCGCCGGAACCGGGGGAGCCGGTGGTTGTTACGCGGCCGCCACTCAAAGTGGAAGCGCCAAAGCCCGTGGCTATGCCAGAGCAGGCGATGCCGGAGAAGCCGCCGGTTCGCGCCGTCGCGATTGAGTTTCGTCCGGATGGCGTCCATGACGTCCGGGTACGGCTGGCGGAGCATGCGGGGGAAGTTCACGTGTCTGTGCATTCGGCCGATCCATCGGTGACGCAGGATCTGCGTGAAGGCGTGACTGGCCTTGCGGCTACGCTGACGCAGGCCGGCTATGACGCGAGAGCGTGGACTCCGGATCAAAGTCAGAAACAGCAGCAGCCGCGCGAGGAGCGCACGGCGAAACGAGACAAGCGCGCCGTGGATACGAAGTTCGAAGGCGCTCTGGAGGAGGTTTCACGATGAGCAGCAGCGTTAACCCGGTGACAACGCCAGCCGCGGCGCCCAATGCGGCGCCGCAGCGAACCGATCCGCTGGCGAACGAGTCCACCTTTCTGACATTGCTGGTTTCGCAGATGCAGAATCAGGACCCGCTCGATCCGGTGGATAGCAACCAGTTCGTGACGCAACTGACGCAGTACAGCCAGCTGGAACAACTGATCGGAATTCACAAAGACACCACGAGCCTGACCGAAGTGACGGGAGAAGTGGCAGGAGGAGCACAGTAACCATGTCTACAACCTTTTCGAATGCATTAGCAGGGCTGAACGCGAACGCGATCGCGATCGATACGATCAGCGGCAATCTGGCGAATCTCAACACTTCGGGATACAAGACGAGCCAGGTTTCGTTTAAAGATTTGCTCAGCGGCGAGGTCAGCGGTTCGGCGAGCTCGAGCGTCGCCGGCTCGGTGGTGGCGCGGGCAACCACGCAGTTCACCCAGGGGTCGATTCAGACGACGAGCCAGCCGTACGACGCGGCGATTCAGGGCTCCGGCTTCTTCGTGCTGGGAACCGCGCTGGGGCAGACGACGTACACGCGCGCGGGCAATTTCATTGTCGATTCGAGCGGGCATCTGCTGAGCGCGGGTGGCGAGGCGGTCCAGGGATGGAACGCAATCGGCGGCGTTCTGGATACGACCGGCGCGCCGACAGGGATTGCGCTGCCGGTGAGCGGGTCGCAACAGCCGGTGCCGACGAGCAATTTTTCGATCAGCGCGAACCTGAACGGCAACGCGGCAATCGGCTCGCCCGACGCGAGCTTCAGTTCGCCGATTCTGGTGTATGACGCGCAGGGGACCGGCCACAAACTGACGATCAACTTCACGCAGACCGCGGCGAGCACGTGGTCG
>CAZWTH010000335.1:0-7410 GCA_964636715.1 uncultured Solibacteraceae bacterium
CGAGGATGACGAGGTCGAACTCTTCGCGAGCCCGGTCGAGAAGTCTCGGCAGCGCTCCGCCTACAAGATCGGCGGCGCGGCGAGTGGACGGACCGGCGGGCATGATCTGAAGTTCCAGATCCGGGCGCGGCTTAAGGAGAATCTCGTGCCAGTCGATGCCATGTTCGAGAACCTTCGAAAGACCGGCCACATTTTCCACGCCGAAGAGCTTGTGCAGGCTGGGGCGCCGCATGTCGCCGTCGATGAGCAGCGTTTTGTGACCTTGCTCGGCGTGCGCGATCGCGAGGTGCGCCGCTACGGTAGATTTTCCTTCGGAGGGCGAGGCGCTGGTCATCAGGATGCACTTGAGGCGGCGGTCGAAGTCCGTCAGCATGATGGAATTGCGGAGCGTGCGAACCGCTTCCTCGAAGCCGGAGAGTTGGGTACGGGTCTGCGTACTCTTGCCGTCGCCGCCGACGCCGCCTTCCATGAGCGACGCATTCTGCAGCAGAGCAAGAGCCGGCGTGGAACGCCATTTCTTCATCATCGGCAGACCGCCAATCACGCGGGCCTTCAGTGTCTGAGCGACCTGTTCGGGATTGCGGATGGTGGTATCGACGCGGTCGGTCGCCACCAGCCCGATGAACGAGAGGATGATAGAGGCGAAGAACGCCACAATCAGATTCAGTTCCTTCTTCGGATATACGACCGCGTAGTTCGGACGCGCCGCGTCCGCGAGACGCACCATATCGTTCTGGAAGCTGGCGTTGATTTCATTTTCGCGGATTTTCTTGACGAGTTCGTCGTAAAGGGAACGGTCCTGAGCAGCTTCCTGTTTGGCAGTCTGGTAATCCATCGCCCGGATATTCAAGTCATCGTAAGCGGCTTTCGCGGTCGCCAGCTGCTCCTGGACCATCGCCTCCTGTGTCTTCTGCGTAACGTACTGCGCATTAGCCTGCTTCTGAACACTATCGCGATCCTGCTGAACCGTTTGCTCGAGACGCTGGACCTCTGCTTCCGAGGCCTTATATACATCCGAGTTCCGCCCGTAACGCATCCTGGTGTCTTCAAATCTGGCCTGCGCATCCTTGAGTTTTGCGAAATCGTCATTAATATGCGAACCGAGCGGCGTTGCCATGGCGGCATCGACGCCGCCGGTCCGCAGGACGTTATACACAGATTCGGCCTTAACCCGGTCCAGCATGGCATTGCCCTGCTGGGTTTCCAGCTGCTGCAGCGCCGCGGAGGCGAGGCTGGTTTTCTGATCGGGATTGATGACCGCCAGTTCGTTTTCAAGCTTCCTGACTTTTTCCTCGGACACAGTGGTCTTATCACGCAGTTCGGTGAGACTGGACTCCATGTACTTGGCCTGTGTCGCGGCGCCATCCTGTCGCAGTTCGAAGGTACGATCCCGGTAAGACTTTGCGATGGCGTTGGCGACCTGCGCCGCTTTGACCGGATCGGGAGACCGGTAGGTGATAGTCAGCATGTAGCTGTTGGGCACGCGCGCAACGGTCAGGTTTTTCAAATGCACAGGAGCGTCGGGATGTATGGCTGCGGGGGCAGTGCGCTGGTCGGCAAAGGGGGACAGTCCAAATTGCTGGGCTACCGGCCGTAACACCGCGTCGGTCTGTACGATCTGCTGCTGGGAGGCAATATAGGCGTCGGTATCACCCTTATTTGCCGTGCCGCTTTGCGAATCCTGACCGACGATGTTCTTCGCCGCATTGCGATCCAGATATAAGCTCGCCTTCGATTCGTACAGCGGCGTCAGACGCGCCGTGACCATTGCCGTCGCAATCACGGCGAAGGCGACGAACGCAGCCATCTTCATCCAGTGGGTCCGGACGAGCCAGAGATAGTGCGAAAGAGGAAGCTGGACCTCCGTCGGCTCCTCCGGATTAATCAGCAGCGGCGACGTCAGATCCTGCGGAGGCAGCGGCGTGAGCGCCCCCGCGGCGCCGGCCGCCGTGGCTTGAGAGAAGTCGTTGTTTTCGTTCGGCATGTAAATTCCTGATGGCGGCTTCTAGTGGTGCTGCAGACCGTAATAGACGGAAGCTGATGTGGCGGTGCCGGCGATACTTTGCAGCAACTGGAGTATCTGACGGCGCTTGTAACCGTTATCGTCGGGAATGAGGAGGATGTCATCCGCCATGAGGGTTACGTCCTGCGCTTTGCGGTGATAGATATCGTTGAGCGGCACGGCTATTTCCTGCCGCTTCCCACTCGCATCAGCGCGATAAATGTACGCGGTCTTGTTGTAATACTGAGTCAAACCGCCCGCGTCGGCTACGACCTTCAGAACAGTAGCGTCATCCGACGTCTTTACCGGAATCGGACCGGGTTTCGCCACGTTGCCGGTTACGAAGAGCTTAGGGGCATCCGGCACGCTGATCAGTTCGCCACCGGTCAGAGTAATATTCGTTGAAGGGTCCGGGTTCTTCTGGAGAGCACTCAGATCGATCTTTCGCGGCACTTCCGTGGCGTTTTTGCTGACCAGCACAATGGAACCGGCATCCGGAGTCACGCCGCCCGCCTTTGCCAGCGCTTCAAACAAAGTAATGGGCTCCGTGATGTTAAACTGCCCTGGAATTCTCACCTGGCCCTGAATGCTGATTTGCTCGTACGCATATTCCAGAATCGCAACCGCTACTGTCGGGTGGACCAAAATCTCGGCATCCATCAGAGACTTCGAAACCAGCGTCTCGATCTCTCTCGGCAACAATCCGGCGACACTCAATGGCTTCGGCAGGACCGGGATGATCACCGTCCCATCGGACCCCACGCGCACCGCCGGGCGCGAAACCTCTGGCTCGTCGAAGACCGTAATCGAAAGCAGGTCGTTTGGCGCGACTTTGCGATCCGGCAGAGCCGAGCTCGGCGATTGCGCCGCGATTCTGGTATCCACAACCGGCCGCGATACCTGGGCGAAAACGGCGGCGGCGCCAAGCAGCATAACCAGAACCTGTCGCTTGAGAATAATCAGTGCCATTAAATGAAATCTCCTTTCGCCCTTCGACCGGCGATCGGTGGTTTTGTGAATATTATTAGCTTAGCAGCCCGGGAGAATACGAGGGGACATCCCGTGTAGTACCCAGTGACCGGCGTGTTCGCAGCGTTACACTCGCGGGCGGGTGACGGACACCTGCGCCTTCCTGCGCGATCCGGATTGCCCTGCGTCGCTGAGACTTACCGCGCCGAGAAGAGTAAAGAACACGATCGCAACCCCCTTGCTCTGGATCGGGTAATCCACGAAACACTGAAGGAATATTGCGACCACTCCGCTCCCCCAGACCGTTCGCAGAGCGCGGGGCACGATCCAGATGGCAAGGGTAGCCATGACGAAGAAAAAAGGCAGGCCACCCTCAACAGCCCATTGAGCCCAGTCGTTATGGGCCTGGTTGGCGAAAAGACCGTCGTCAAAGAGCGCATAGGCCGGGTAGACGGTAGACCAGTTACCCAAACCCACTCCTTTCAGAGGATGGTCGCGAATCATCAGGAGAGAGGACTCGGTGAATTCACGGCGCCCCTGATAGGGATCTTTTTGCTGCAGTTTTGCGATGATGGCGTCAGGGCCCATCGCCAGAGTCAATATAACGAGCATGCCCCCCAGAACGGCCGCAGGAAGTCTGAACTGTTTCAGACCCGTGCCATGCCGTCTCGCCGTCAGCAGCGGCACAGCCAGAATTTCGAGGGTCACCAGAATCACACCGCCCCGGGAGATTGCGGCAATTACGGAGCCGTACATGACGGCAGCGGCCAAACCATGAAAAATTCGCCATCCGGATCGTTCGGAAAGCGCTTCGACAAGGGCTATGGGAAGAAGGAGTTCGATAAAGGCCGCATATTGATTGGGATACACGAAGGAGCCCAGGGCGATGTCGGAGTAGGGCGCGTCAAACATCCAGAAAATTTTCCCGTCGGCGGTGAACCGTTGCAGAGGGGAAATAAGGGCGACGATAAAGCCGAAAATGACGAGAGCTCGCAGGAAAATCCGCAACGTCGGCGGATTGCGAAAAGTCTGAATGGCGCTGAAAACAATTGCCAGCGCCAGAGCCCAATAAAGAAAAGACTGTGCCGTTCGCCAGGGGTAGACTGTCCAGCCGAGGCACAGTTGCATTAACGGCCACAGCGCCGCCGTGAGAACCAGCCAGAGCGCCGGGTTTGTGCGCGGTTCGTGCTGCGCCGAAAGGGCCTGCACAAGCCAAATCGCTGCGAGGCAAAGGGCGGAAATCGTCGGAATCGCGACTGCCCAGTAGGCTGGTTGCCACATGATCGCGACAGACGTTATCGCGATTGCCAGAAGCGCAAGAGCCGATGCCTTTCTCATGGAATCCCCGCGGCCCCCACGGGATTCCCTGCTGCGCTGGCCCCGATTACGTGGCGCAACTGCAGCGTTCCGTTCCAACGGATGGTTTCCTCTGCCCGTCTGTATTCGAGACGGAGCCGGTCAATCCCGCTGTGATCCGAGGTGAATGCCAACTGGCCCGTCTGCCAGGCAGTACCGCCAAAAGTCGCGGACGCGGCGATCTGCGCCGCTGAAGGCGCGTCGACGGCGCCACTTTCGACAATCCATCGCAGGCCGGAATCGCCCGTTGCTCCATCCAGTTGGTATTGCCAGGAAATTGAGTACGATTTCCCGGCCGCTACCGGGATACGCTGCTCCATTAACACCATGAATTCCGGCTGTTTTCCATTCAGTTCCACCGATTCGCCACCCGCATAGCTGTGCCCGATGGCCACCCCCGCGGCCGCGCCGAGTCTCCAGTCAAAGCCGCGATGGATGTTCCCCTCAAAGTCGCCATTCGTTACGATGCTGCCCCCGCTGGGGGATAGCGGAGAAAAGGGAAGCAGATGGCGGGTGCACAATGCGTTCCAGACCGCCACCGCCGATGCGTCATTCTTTCCTGTTTGTTGCTCGACGTAAGCGAGAAGAAGGTTCAGATCCTCCGGCTCAGCTTCGGCGCCAACAGCGCGCGCAATGTCGTCCGCCTGCTCGATCCGGCCGGCATCAACAAGAAATGAAAGCAACTCCACGAGGGGCCGATGCCCGGGCGGGAGTAGCGCCCTCACGGCTGGTACATTGTCATTCACCGTGAAACAAAGACGAAAAATCGCCCGGCGATCTGTATATGCCGTCTGAAGCGCCGCCCGGGCGGCTTTCCAGAATTCTGGCAGATTTTGACGACGGAAATAGTAATTCGCTAGAGCGGCTCGCGGTGTGAAACCGGTATCAACCTGAACTGCCTGACGCAGAAACCGCTCGGAATCACTTAGCTTTTGTTCCACCTCGGCGCGGAAGGCTCTTCGAATCCAAAAACGAGATTCCCAGGGACTGATCCTAGTCGCGGCGGCGAGTTCATCGTCCGGATTGAGCCCAGCTCCTTCGAGAAATTCCGCCAGAAGCGCGTGGTAGTCCGCATTGCCAGGTACTAAGAGTACCGCGGCCCGCAACGAGGCCAGATTATTATCACGAAAGAGATTATCAGCGCGGGCGAAGATGGTCGAATAGTAAATTGTGACACCCGCCCCAGCAAGCGTAAGGATAATCACTATTCGTCTAACGATTAACATTAAAAGTATTTCGCTGCTTGCGTTTACGCGGAGATTTCCCTTACTATAACATCTAGGTCGACCTACGGAGGTTGAGGAAAAAAAGATATGCTGCAAAAAATGGCAGTAGCGGTTACGACACTCACGATAGCTGGTGCGGTTTGCCTGAGCGCGGCTACTACGGGCGTAATTGGGATGATATCAGCCGGTTTAGGTCAGTCGGGTATCACGATTGACGGAGCAAGGGTTTCCGGCAACGCGACGGTTTTTGACGGATCGGTGGTTTCGTCTTCGAGCTACTCCCGGATGCAGTTGAATTCCGGTGCGCGTGTCGATCTGGGCACCGCCTCCGAAGCTCGTGTGTTTTCGAACCACGTCGCGCTCGAGAGTGGAATGAGCGAAGTTCAGAGCGCGTCCGGGTATTCCATTGACGCGCGATACCTGAGAATCCAGCCAGCGGAAGCGAACTCGATTGCTCGCGTTCGTCTGGAGGCAGATCAGAAAGTACTGGTGACGGCGGTAAGCGCTCCGGTGAACGTCTGGAATCGTGACGGTTTGCTGGTGGCGCGAGTCATGCCGGCGACGCCGATGGCGTTTCTTCCGCAGGCGGCCTCCCCAGCGGCCAATTACAGTGGTTGCGTCCTGAATAAATCCAAGGCTCCGCTTCTTGTTGATGATAAGAGCGGCGACCAGGTCACGCTGCGGTCAACATCAAAGAGCGTGGACTTCCGGAAGTTTATCGGCAAGCATGCCTCAGTGACCGGCCACATGAATGCTTCGAAGGTCTTTGAAGTGAGTTCGATCAGCCCGGCCTCCGGTGGCGATTGCTCAGCTGTGGCGGCCCGTGTTGGCGCTACTATGTCGGCTGCTGGCATTGCGGCGGGCGGCGCCGCGGCAGCGGGCGGCGCAGCAGGAGCGGGCGCAGCAGCCGGTGCTGCCGGAGCGGCGGCGGGAGCAGCGGGTGGAATCAGCGGCGCGGCGATCGGTGGTATTGTTGCGGCGGCTGGAGCAGCTTCAATCGGCGGCGCGGCGGCAGCTGGGTCGTTCTCGACCAGCAGCCCGCAGTCGTAAGCCACACATACAGGCAGTTCAAAAGGCTCCGGTTCTTCCGGAGCCTTTTTTTATTTCCTTTCTTTGTTATTTACGCCGATGACATTCAGCGGCGCTACAATAAACAGGGCGGCCGCGTAAGCCGCTTTCTGTTTCCCCCCTCGTCTGGCGGACAATTCCCTCGTCGGCAAATTCCGTTTCTACATTTCATTCTGGAAGGCTGGACGTGACACTCAATTGTCTGGAGTCAGGCGCGCCGTGGATAGCGGGGCTGACGATGCTCGGCAACCGTGAGCTACAGAATCTTATCCGAGGCAACTTTGTTTGTTTTCCGGCGCAGGCGCCCATTTTCGGAGAACGGCCCCGGCGGAATCTTCAGTGGCGACTTGCTGTGCTGTACTTCATTCGAGGCTGGTCAACACGCGTGATCGCGGAGCGCTATGGACTCCGGCGCGAACGTTGTGGACAGATTATCTCCGATTGGCGGATTCGCGCAATTGCGCTCGGTTACATTCAGGATGTTACGCCGGAAGGCACCGATCTGATGCGTCTGGCCCAGGCCTGCGGGGGAACCGAGCGAATGCGGCCGGCTCAGGCGGCGACTGGCGCGCCGTCAAACAGTACGATGCCGCGCACGCCGTTCGCAATTTCCGCGGTAGTCAGGCAACCGTCGATTCTGCGATAGTTTCCATCCTGGCGGCGGCGGTAGTAGTCGAGGACAGGAAGCGTCGCAGCCTCGTAAGCAGCCAGGCGTTTGAGGATGACTTCCTCGTTGTCGTCAGTGCGTTCGATGAGCGCCCCACCATCCGCATCGCAGCGGGTGAGAGA
>CAZWTH010000336.1:0-20505 GCA_964636715.1 uncultured Solibacteraceae bacterium
CTTCACCGGCCTCGGGGAATTCGTTGAGCGAAATCCACCACAAAGCAAGGCCGACTGGCTCCAGTTCCGCTCGAAATGATCGAGAGCCCCTGCCTGATCAGGATGGCTGTCAGGGACGTTGATTCATTCACGGCTTCGTCGCTTCGAGCCGGGCGGCCGCATCATCATTTCGAATTTCACTTTAAAAAACCTGGTTATGGTTGCGTGGCGCCTCCAGGATTATCAGGTAGACGGCGGCCCTTCCTGGGTGGGTTCCGAACGCTACGACATAGAAGCGAAAGCCGGCGGAGACGCCGGCGAGAGCACTTCCCGCATCATGCTCCAGTCACTGCTGACGGAAAGGTTCGGACTCCGGGTCCATCCCGAAACCAGGCAACTTCCGGGTTACGCCCTTGTCCGGACAGGCAGCGAAAAACCGTCCGCGCTCCTCGCATCCAAAGATGGGGCATGCACGATTTCTCCGATGGATTTTCCTCCACGACTGAAGGATGGCGAACCGCCCTATTGTGGATTCACGCAGAAGCTGAAAAGCTCTGCCTCAGCCGGCAGGACGATGGAGTTACATGGCTCTGGCGTCTCGCTATCAATGTTTGCGCGCGTTCCTGGCAACATTCTGGACCATCCCGTGAAAGACTCGACGGACAGGAGCGGCCGCTTTGACTTTACGGTTGAATATGCTGACGACGATATGAGGACCGGCCCGCTGGCGAACACGCGGGACAGCGGTCCTTCGCTTTATAGCGCGATCCAGGAACACCTGGGTCTCAAGCTGCAATCGCAGCGGGTTCCGGTAGAGGTTTGGGTTTTGGACCGCGCGGTTCGGCCGTCGGGAAACTAGTGCATTCGCATTCAGGCTCTGCGATTCACGTTTGCACGGATCAACAACCCTGCGCGTCAGTCACAGCGGAGCGTAATGAATATCAAGCTCGTTAGCCCGGTATTGGGAATGCTGGTGACTGTGCTGGCTCTGGGCCAGAGGTCCCAGGTTTTCGAAGCAGCGTCCATCAAGCCGAACACAGACCCATCCGATTCTTCGGGCATCACAACGACCAAAGGCCGCATCAGCATGGAAAACGTGACACTGAAGCGTTGTATCCGAAGCGCGTGGGGCGTACCTGAAGAGCGGATTGCCGGCGGGCCTAAATGGATCGATGACGATCGCTTCGACATCAACGCGAAGGCCGATTGGCCGGCCGGTGACCCGGAACTGATGATCATGCTTCAGTCGCTGATTGTCGAGCGTTTTCAGTTGTCATTTCACCGGGAAAGCAAAACGATCCAGGGGTATGCGCTCGTAGTTGGAAAAGACGGGTTACAGTTGAAGCGGTCGGCGCCTGACGCTAAGTTCGGCATCCATTCCACTACAGATGCGCGCATGGCCAGTATTGAGGCCGTTGCGTGCACCATGACGGCGCTCACGAAGAAATTATCGGAAATGCTGCGCTTGCCCGTGGCCGATCTGACAGAGATGAATGGACAGTTTGACTTCCGGCTCGAATGGATTCCGGATGACATGCAGCCGCAGTCGCTCTCGTCCGGATCTTCGATTTTCTCCGCCGTGCAGGAGCAACTCGGGCTGAAGCTTGAATCGCACAAAGTTCCCGTCGAAGTCCTCGCCATCGATCACGTGGAAAAACCATCCTTTAATTGACGCCCCCCCACGTCAAACCCGGCATTTTGCGTTCGCAAGTTGGCGTTTCAGTTCCCCCAGAAGCGGGCCGAAGGGGCGGCGGTCGTTGGGTTCCTGAAGTTCCAGGCGGCGCTCGATGTCATGGACCACGTTTTCTGCGTCGCTAAGGGCGTGGGCTTCCCAGGCGCGGTCCGACGGATTCACCGGGGCGAGATCGATCAGACTGAAGGCGATTTCGAAATCCGCCTCGATCATTTCTCTCGAAACGCGCTGGGAAGCCATAGCTGTCTCCTATGCGTGAACCAGATCGAAGCGATCGAGGTTCATCACCTTCGTCCACGTCCTTGCAAAGTCTTTGACGAACGTTTCCTTCGAATCGTCACATGCGTAGACTTCGGCGAGCGCGCGAAGCTGCGAATTCGAACCAAAGACCAGGTCGACGCGGGTACCGGTCCACTTTTTCGCGCCGGTCGCGCGGTCTTTCCCTTCATAGACGCCGGGCTTATCCGTGGGCTGCCACTTCGTCCGCATATCAAGAAGATTGACGAAGAAATCGTTCGTCAGCGTTTCGGGCCGGTTGGTGAAGACGCCGTGACCTTCCTGTCCCCCGGCGAGAACACGAAGCCCCCCGAGAAGCACGGTCATTTCGGGAGCCGTCAGCGTCATTAACTGGGCCTTATCGATCAGCATCTCTTCGGCCGGCCGCTGATCGCGCGGATCGGTGTTGTTCAGGTAGTTGCGGAAGCCATCCGCCTTGGGTTCGAGCACGGCGAAAGAGTGAGTATCGGTCTGCTCCTGGGAGGCGTCTGTGCGTCCTGGTGAGAAGGGAATCTGGACATTCGATCCACCGCGTTTCGCCGCTTCCTCGATCGCTGCGTCGCCACCAAGAACGATCAGATCCGCCAGCGAGACTCTCTTGCCGCCAGTCTGCGACTGGTTGAATTCCTTCTGGATGGCTTCCAGCTTCGGCAAAACCTTCGCAAGCTCGGCGGGACGGTTCACTTCCCAATCTTTCTGGGGCGCGAGCCGGATACGGGCGCCGTTGGCTCCGCCGCGTTTATCGGAACCGCGGAACGTCGACGCGGACGCCCACGCGGTGTTGACGAGTTGAGAAACAGACAACCCGGACTGGAGGATCTTCGCTTTCAGAGCGGCTGCGTCTTTTTCGTCGATCAGCGCATGGTCGATGGCGGGAACGGGATCCTGCCAGATCAGTTCTTCTTTGGGAACGAGCGGACCGAGGTAGCGCGAAACGGGTCCCATATCGCGATGCGTGAGTTTAAACCACGCGCGCGCGAAAGCGTCCGCAAACTGTTCGGGGTGCTCGTAGAAGCGCTTCGAGATGGGGCCGTAAATGGGATCGAGACGCAGCGCGAGATCGGTAGTGAACATCATCGGCGCGTGGCGCTTCGATGGATTGTGCGCGTCGGGAACCGTGCCGGCGCCCGCGCCATTCTTCGGCGCCCACTGGTGCGCGCCGCCGGGGCCTTTCACCAGTTCCCAATCGTATTTGAAAAGATTTTCGAAAAAGTTGTTGTCCCAGGTGGTGGGCGTGGTGGTCCAGGCGCCTTCGAGACCGCTGGTGATGGTGTCCGCGCCGCTGCCGGAGCCGAAACTGTTCTTCCAGCCCAGGCCCTGGTCTTCCATGGCGGCGCCTTCCGGCTCGGCGCCGACGTAAGTTCCGGCGCTGGCCGCGCCATGCGCTTTGCCAAAGGTGTGGCCGCCGGCGATGAGCGCGACGGTCTCTTCGTCATCCATGGCCATGCGTCCGAAGGTCTCGCGGATGTCGACGGCGGCGGCAAGAGGGTCCGGATTCTGATTCGGGCCTTCCGGATTCACGTAGATCAGGCCCATCTGGACGGCGCCGAGCGGGTTATCGAGCTGGCGTTCACCGGTATAGCGCTCGTCGCCGAGCCATTTGCCTTCGGGACCCCAGAAGATATCTTCCTGAGGTTCCCAGACGTCGGCGCGGCCGCCGCCGAAGCCGAAGGTCTTGAAGCCCATGGATTCGAGCGCAACGTTGCCTGCGAGAACCATGAGATCGGCCCAGGAAAGTTTGCGCCCGTATTTCTGCTTGACAGGCCAGAGAAGGCGGCGGGCTTTATCGAGGCTGGCGTTATCGGGCCAGCTATTGAGCGGAGCGAAACGCTGCGTACCTGCGCCCGCGCCGCCGCGGCCATCGCCGATGCGATAGGTCCCGGCGCTGTGCCAGGCCATGCGAATGAAGAACGGGCCATAGTGACCGTAGTCGGCAGGCCACCAATCCTGCGACTGCGTCATGAGCTGGTGGAGATCTTTGACGACCGCGTGGAGATCCAGCGTTTTGAATTCCTTCGCGTAGTCGTACTCCTGTTCCATGGGATTTGAAAGGGATGAATGCTGATGAAGGATCTTCAGGTTGAGCTGGTCAGGCCACCAGCCGGCGTTAGTGGGAGCGCCGGCGACGGTATGTTTGCGGGGAACGGCGGCTACAGGGCATTTCGATTCAGTGGACAAGTTTCTTCTCCTTTGGATGGGTTTTGGGAACAGAGCGCCTGCGGGCGCACGTAGGACAGAGACCGCGGAAAATGAGCTCGCATTCGCGCAACACGCGCGGGCCGAGGGAGCGCGGGGCGGGTTTGGGAACCTCGTACCATTCCATGTCTTCGACATCGCCGCATCGGTCGCAGATGAAATGGTGATGCCGCATGAGCCTGGCGTCGAAACGCGCCGAACGGCCCTCAACAGCAACTTCGCGAACCAAACCGGCTTCGACGAGGTCGCGGAGGTTGTTGTACGTGGTGGCGCGAGAAGAGCGGGGGTCTGCGCTGTTGACGGCGTCGTAAATTTCGGCGGCCGTGGGATGCCCGTGATGCTCCATGAGGAACGCCATGACGGCGTAGCGCTGCGGCGTACAGCGGAGGCCGCTGCGGTCGAGGGACCGGCGAATCACCTCAGGTTTCACGAGCGGTTTAGATTATGTCTAAAGTGAGATTTAGTGTCAAGGGGGCTGATTTTTGAGCTATGATCGAAACGTGCGGGTAACCCGGATCACACGCGCTCTGCTGGCAGTGCTTTGCATTGCGCTGATCGTGTTCTTCTCCGCTGTGGCCCCGAGCGCGGCGCATCTCGATCTTTCCACGCCCGCTCTTGTTTTTTGTTTCTTCCTCGTTTTCAGCCTGTTACTGCTGCATGCTTCCGATGACAGCGCTGCCCCGCAACTGATTTCGTTTCTCTCCGTTCGCACCTCTCGCGCTCCTCCTCTGGCGTAAGTTCTGAATCCGATCACAGGCTGCTTTGGGCCGCGGTGTGTCATGCCGCGGCATGGTCGTCATTTGGTCTTTTAAGGGAGGTTTCGTGTGTTGAGTCATTTTCTGACGATGTTCGATCGCGATCGCGCGGCGGTTGAGAGGATTCGATCTCTGCGGTCCACATTCTCTGGTATGAGAGACGAGGAGTTGGGCGCAGCCGCCGCAAATACCGAAGATTTGCACACCTGGATCGCGCTCGCGGCGACTGCCGCTTTCCGGGTGCTGGGGCAGGATCTATACGACACGCAGGTACGCGGGGCGCTGGCGCTCGCGCGTGGATCGATCGCCGAAATGCAGACGGGCGAGGGGAAAACTCTCGCGGCTGTGCCGGCGATCTCCTGGTTCGCGCGGGAGCATCGCGGCGTCCACGTGATGACCGTGAACGACTATCTCGCCCGCCGCGACGCCGAATGGATGGGTGGCGTCTATCGCCTTCTGGGGCTCTCGGTGGCGCACATCCAGCAGGGGATGTCGCCTTCAGAAAGGCGAAGCGCCTATGCGGCGGATATCACTTATGCGACGCAGAATGAGATCGGCTTCGATTTCCTTCGCGACCGCATCGCACTCGCTCCCGAAGACCAGGTGCACCGCGAATTTCACGCGGCGGTGATCGATGAGGCCGATTCCATCCTGATCGACGAGGCGCGTGTTCCCCTGGTCATTGCCGGAGGTGAATCGGGGGATCGCGGGCTCGCGTGGATTGCCGACCAGGTGGTGCGCGATCTCCGTCCCGGCGAGCATTACACCCTCGATCCGGGAGCGCACAACGCGGCTCTGACCGATGCCGGAATCCAGACGATCGAAACCGCGCTGGGTCGCGGGAGTCTGTTTGAGGAAGCGAACCTGCCGGTCTATGGCGCGGTTGAGGAGGCGCTGCACGCCCACGCGCTGCTGCACCGCGATGTCGATTACATCGTGAAGGACAACGCGATTCAGATGGTCGACAAGTTCAAAGGAAGAGTCGCGCTCAACCGCCGCTGGCCGGCCGGGCTTCACACGGCTATTGAAGCGAAGGAAGGCGTGGCGGCGAAATCGCAGGGAATGATTCTGGGCCAGATCACGCTGCAGCATCTGGCGGCGCTGTATCCGGTGGTTTGCGGAATGACGGGTACAGCCGCCACGCAGTCGGTGGAGTTCAGCCGGATCTACGGATTGAAGGTGGAGACGATTCCCACCAACCGCCCGATCGTCCGCATCGATCATCCCGACGTCGTCTTCGCGACGAAGGCGGAGAAAGAGCAGGCGGTCGCGGAAGAGGTCCGCAAAGCGCATGCGACAGGCCAGCCAATTCTCGTGGGCACGGCGAGCGTCGCCGATTCCGAGCGTCTGAGCGCGCTGCTCGGAAGCCTGCCGCATGAGGTTCTCAACGCGCGGCAGGATGAACGGGAAGCGTCGATCGTGGCGAAAGCGGGCGAGCTGGGCGCCATTACGGTATCCACAAATATGGCCGGCCGGGGGACCGATATCCGGCTGGGGGACGGCGCCGCCGGAGCGGGCGGGCTCTACGTGATCGGGACAAACAAACATGAAAGCCGGCGCATCGATAATCAGCTTCGCGGGCGCGCGGGACGGCAGGGCGATCCCGGATCGTCGCGCTTCTTCATTTCGCTGGAGGACGATCTGATGGTGCGATATCGCGAATTGAATGAACGGTACCGCGATGAGCCCGATACCCTTCAGCGTCTGGTGGAGGGAAAGTGTCTCGACACGCGGGTGTTCCTGCACGGATATGAGGTACCGCTCGAAGGGCAGAGGAATAAGATCCACGCGTGGCGGCAGGAGATTCTGATGGGCGATATGCCCGCGCGCGAGAAGCGCGCTACTCTGCGGACGATCGACGATCTGTGGGCGGATCATCTGGCGCGGGCTTCCGAGTATCGCGCCGGTGTGCACTGGGTTTCGTGGAGTGGCCGCGATTCCCATCGCGAATACCTGCTGAAGATCGATGAATGGTTCCGCGAGATGGAGGAGTCGCTGCCTGCCGAAATTCAGCGCCGGGTGGAGTCGAATGACGCCGCGATGGCCGATCGCGGCGCCGTCTGGACGTATCTCACGACGGACCAGCCGTTCACGCAATGGAAGCGCGAAGTATCGCGGCGGCTACCGCATCTGATCGCGGCTTATTGGGGAATGGGAGCTTAACGACCACCCGTGACGATGTGAACGGTGGCGTTCATTTGCACGACGCCGTTTTGCAGGTGGCTCGAGAAGCGATCGGTCAGCGCTTTCCGTGCGGCGTCCAGAGCGTCCTGCCCGGCTTCAGTGAGACGCTCAAGGAACGAAGAGATGGATGCAATGGCGAAATCGGCTGCCTGCGCAGGCGGCAGTCCTCCGCCGATGGCGAGTGTTCCGCGCCAGTCTTTTACGGCTGGACTGGTGAAGCCGGATGCCTGAAGCAGATCGAGAAACTTGCCAGCCTCCGCATAACGAAACGGGCCCGGGGCCTCAGGATCGAACGGCGGCGAGTCGATGATCTGACCGACCGCATCGCTGATAGTCGTCCTCCAGGGGTTTTCTTCCTGAGGGCCCCACACCGCGAAAGCGAACCGCCCGCCGGGCGTGAGCCAGCGTCTTAAATTCGCGAAGGCCTGGCGTGGGTCTTCAAAGAACATGACGCCGAAGCGCGAGACCAGACGGTCATAGAGTTGCGCCGGCGGTTCAGCTACCGTCATGTCCGCGACGCGGAACTCCACGGCGCTTTCCCGCTTATGCGCCGCTTCGATGGAGGCCGGAGAGAGATCGTATCCGTGAACGACGCTGCCAGCGGGCGCGCTCTGTAAGATCGCGATCGACGTCGCGCCTCCGCCACAGCCGACATCGGCAACGCGGCACGGCTCGTGAATATTCAAAGCCCGAATCAGGGGCTGATCTACCGGCGCGAGCATGGCTTCCATGCCTGCAAGTTGAGCGACCCATTTCTCGCCGCGCGTGGTGCTCCATTCACTCATGTTTCCTTTGTACCGCCTACTTGTAAGCGGGAATGCCGGTCACGCGCTCGCCGATCACGAGAGCGTGGATATGGTCCGTCCCTTCGTACGTGCGAACCGTTTCCAGATTGCAGAGATGGCGCATCACGGGATATTCGCCCGTGATGCCGTTCGCGCCAAGCAGGTCGCGGGACTGGCGCGCGCAATCGGCGGCGGCCGCGACGTTGGCGCGCTTCAGCATGGAAACGTGCGCGGGTTCCAGACGGCCGGCGTCTTTGAGGCGCGCGCACTGCAGGGCGAGTAGCTGCGCCTGCGTGATGACGGTGATCATCGACGCGAGTTTCTCCTGCACGAGCTGATGCGAAGCGAGCGGTTTGTTATCGAACTGCGTCCGGGTAACCGTATAGGAGCGCGCAGCTTCGTAACAATCCATAGCCGCGCCGATCACGCCCCAGCCGATGCCGTACCGCGCCTGCGTGAGACAGGCAAGCGCGGACTTCAGGCCTTTCGCCTCGGGCAGCGCGGCGGAGGCGGGAAGGCGGCAATCGGCGAAGGAGAGGCTCGCGGTGACGGAGGCCCGCATCGACCATTTGTCGTGAATGGTGGAGGCGGAGAACCCGGGCGTTCCGTTCGGAATGAGGAAACCCTGGATGCCCTCTTCGGTGCGGGCCCAGACGATCGCGATATCGGCGATGGAGCCGTTGGTGATCCAGGTTTTCTCGCCATTGAGTATCCAGTCGCCTCCGTCGCGCACGGCCCGGGTCCGCATGCCGGCGGGGTTCGAGCCGAAATCGGGCTCGGTGAGACCGAAGCATCCGATGGCTTTGCCGGAGGCGAGCGCGGGAAGCCACTGGTCTTTTTGTTCGTCCGCGCCATAACGAAGAATGGGGTACATCACGAGGCCGCCCTGGACAGAGGCAAAGCTGCGGATGCCGGAATCGCCGCGCTCAAGTTCCTGCATGATGAGGCCGTACTCGACCGCGCTCACCGAGGCGCAGCCGTAGCGCTCGGATTCCGGTCCGAGACCGGCGCCGAGGAAGCCGAGCTCCGCGAGTTCGGGGATGAGTTGGGTGGGAAAGACGGCGTCCCGGTAGCACTCGCCGATGAGAGGAAGTACGCGTTCATCCACGAAACGGCGGGCCGTTTGGCGGATGAGGAGTTCCTGCGCAGTGAACTGAGAGTCGAGAAGGAGGTAGTCAACGCCGGGAAATGCCATAAGTTCCTTAGTTTAGATGGAATCGGGCGCCGGGATAGAAGGGAAACCGACCGGTCCGAATAGTACCAGAGCCGGATAGTACTAAAGGGTAATCGAGCGTACCACCAAAAAACTATAATTGAGGGATACGCACGATGGCAATACTTGCCCTCATCCCGGTGTTGCTGGCTTTGATCCTGACGCCGCTGACCGCGCGCGCCATGGCGGTCCTGGGGCTGGTCGACCGGCCGGATTCGCCGCGTAAAATCCACAGCGGCGCCATTCCACGCGGCGGCGGACTGGTGGTGGCAATCGCGTACGCAGCGACGCTGGCGCTTTCGGGGGCTGAATTCGGCGCTATCTGGAGTCTGCTGCCGGCGGCGGGGCTGGTCTTCCTGGTAGGGATCGCCGACGACCTCTGCGATCTGCGGCCGTGGCAGAAACTCACTGGGCAAATGGTGGCGGCCGGCGTGGCTTGTTCGAGCGGGCTCCTGGGTGGCGCTGTCTCGTGGTGGACGGTTCCGCTCGCGATGCTCTGGCTGCTGGCCTGCTGCAATGGCTTCAATCTGATCGATGGAATGGACGGTCTGGCGGCGGGGGCCGGAGTTCTGGCGTCGCTGGCAATCGCGATCAGCGCGATGATTGCCGGAAATACGATGCTTGCGGCCGCGGCGCTGCCGCTCGCGGGCGCGCTGGCTGGTTTCCTTGTCTTTAATTTCAGTCCGGCGAAGATTTTTCTGGGCGATTCGGGCAGCCTGCTCATCGGATTTCTGCTGGGGTGTTTCGGGATTCTGGGATTGGAGCAGCATACGACGCCAGCGAGCCTGAGCGTTCCGGTAATCGCGATGGCGTTGCCGTTGGGCGATGCGGCGCTGACGGTGATGCGGCGGGCAATGAGTCGGCGTCCCATTTTCGTGGCGGATCGGGGGCATATTCATCACCGCCTGCTCGACCGGATGCGCAGTTCGCGAAAGGCGGTCCTGCTGCTCTATGGGTTCTGCGGGGTGGCGGGGGCGTTTTCCGTCGCGGCGGGTTTCGCGGGAAGCGTGGCGGTATCGGGCCTGCTTGCCGGCTTGCTGTGCACGGGCGGAGTTGCGGGCGCGTGGTCGCTCGGGGTGATGCGCCGGGCGCGGCGGGAGACGGCGCTGCAGAGATCGACCGCGAAGGTGCGGCTGGCTGGTTCCGGCATGGCGACGCTGATTGCGGACGATGTGCGGTGGCGGGCAGCGGCGCGGCGCATACCGGCCAGAAATCCCCGGAGCATTCGGCGGGGCGATTGGCTGGATGTCACCGGTGTTCCGGAATAATTCGCGTAATTTCTCTCACAAATTTCTTCTTTTTCCCGTTCAAGTCCGGCTGAGCAAGTGCCGATAAGGGTGTATGCTCTACTCTTCCCTTCCTCTTCGCACCGCGGAATCGAAAACGGAGATTCGCCGGACGGATAGTTCCGGGCACCCGGAAGTGGCGATGCGGGCGGAGTGGTTCACTGGTCTGGCGGTCAGTCCGGCATCCTTCAGCCGGCAACTGAGCGATATGCAGGTCGCCATGCAGCGGGCGGCGCGGCTGGCAAAGACGCAGTAAGGCGGTCAGTTCCCGGCCGGCTTTTGCGCCCGGTCGATCACGACGACCGGCACAGAGCTTTTCCGTTCTTCGAGCTTTAGACCCAGTTGTTTCTCCAGCCCTTCGGTCAGGCTAACCGCGCCCGTGGGCTCGGAGATCGCGCCGGTTTTCCCCACGTCCGGCGAGGCCTGAAGCGCGCGAGAACCCGAAACAGTGAACGTGAAGTCCCACCCTCCCTGGAGGCCTGTCCTATCGACAACCGGGTAGTGCGTATACCCAGGATCGAGGTTGTGAAGACTGGACGCAAAAAAATCCATGGTTGCGTTCTGGCACCGATAGGTTCGCAGCAGCGCACTCGGCAGTCCACCGGGAGCAGCGCCCATGTATCTGCACGACGTACGGCTCGTGGGATCGGCCTTCACGAGTTTGTGGCCGGCGCCGGTCAGAGCTAATACCGTCACGCTTCGATCTTCGTTGTGGACCTTCAGTCCAAAGTAATCCCTGAGCAGACTCCGCAGCATGAGCCGAAATCGATCATCGTTCTGAAGAGATCCGGAACCCCCATCCTGGCGCGATACAGTCGCGATAATGTCGAAACGATCTTCAGACGACCATTTCGGCTCACCCACCAGAAGATCCTCGTAGTTGTCGAGGTCCCATGCGTGCTGAATCAGGGTATGCAGCGTCACCGCCTGGGCTATAAAACGCCCCGGTTGAAACTGGATGCGCTCCTGGGCGCCGGGATCGCTGAGTTTCACGTCAACCACGTCGAACTCGCTTTTCCGTGGAGGCAATTCCGCCGGCACTGTCGCGGGATTGGGGGTCGGCGTTTGTTTCACGCTGTCGACAACGACTACCGGCAGCGGCGCAGTCCCCATCTCGAGTTTCAGGCCCAGCTGGTTTTCAATTGCGGTGAACAACGAAATCCCATCGCTGCCGGCCCGCGCAAGCAGACCCCGCCCGGTCCACTTCAACTCAAAATGCCAGGAGCCGGACAGGCCGGTGGAGTCGCGGACGGGCACGTCCGAAAGATAGCTCCGCAATGACGCTAAGGGAGACGTCGTCAGCGTGTTCGCGAAGTCTTCCATGGTCACATTGCTGCATTCGATCGCGCCGTTGATAAAGCCGGAATACGCCGCTGGTTTGGGGCGGCATCCATCGTTCGAGTCCGCTTGACCGCTGGAAGCCTTGATCTCCATACGCTTCCCGTTCTTCAATAAATACGCCGGGCGGGGTTTTGAGTCCGGGTGGATCACGAGTCCAAAGCGCTCAGCGAGAACTGCTTTCAGCGCGCTTCGAAGATCCGCTTTTGTGGCCGTTGGAGAAACCTTGATCGCGATATCGAAGCGATCCGTGTCGAGCCAACTGGGCCCGCCTGTGACGCTGCCCGAATCGACGGCATAAGCGAGTCCAACAAGGTCGGACATAGTGGCCTCGCTCATTTCGTAACGGCCGTTTGCGAAGTCGGTAGTCAGATGCGGGTTCGAGTTGCGTGGACTCACGTGAACGTCGGCGACGTTCCCCTCCGCGGGAGAGGGGGAAGTCTGGCTGAACAGCAGAGCGGACCCAATAAACAGGAACCCAGGCGCGCGAAGAGTTATCATCACTGCCAATCGTTCCGGAGGCGTAGGTTGCTTGTCAAATTGCGATGATATTTGAATTCGCAAACAGAAGCAATCGCTAAGTCAATGACTGGCACTGGGTTACCGTTTGATGAGTATCGAGAGTTAGTCAGAGGATGTCCGGGTTTGTGGATGGGGCCGGATTAACGGCCGATTAAGTTAAGGAGCGTCGAAACATATCGTGATACGATATGTTTATGGAGCAGGCGGCCGATTTATCAACTGGCCAGTACCGCGAGCTCGCCGAGTTTCGCAGGCAAATCCGTCGGTTTTTACACTTCAGCGAAGCAACGGCGCGGGAGCATCGGGTCGAGGCGCAGCAACACCAGTTGCTGCTGGCGATCCGCGGGCTGCCGGAGGGAAAGAAGCCGACGATTCGCGCGCTGGCGGAGACGATGTTCATCCAGCATCACAGCGCCGTGGAGCTGGTCAACCGGCTGGAAAAAGCCGGCGCTGTCACGCGGCAGCCGAGTACGGAAGACCGCCGCGAAGTCTGGATTCATCTGACGGCGGCGGGACAGAGGATTCTGCAACAGATGGTATTGGCGCATCGCGCCGAACTGGAACGCTCCGGGCCCGAACTGGCGCGGGCGTTACGGCGAGTGCTGCGGGCGGGAGCGGAAGAAGGAAATCATGAGTAAACACGGCAGTAAGCACGGGGATTTTAACGAGGAACTGGGCGACTTTACCACGACGATACGCGTGATTCCAATCGCGCTCACGGCGATGGTGATTGGATTCATCAGCGCGTATGTCGCATGGATACTGCTGCGCCTCATCGGATTCTTCACCAATCTTTTTTACTACGGCCGTACCAGCACCGCGATGATCTCGCCTGCGCAGAACCACCTGGGATGGTGGGCGATTCTGGTGCCTGTCGCCGGCGGACTCATCATCGGCGTGATGGCGCGGTATGGGTCCGACAGAATCCGTGGACATGGAATTCCGGAGGCGCTCGAATCGATTCTGATCAACGGCAGCAAGGTGCAACCGCGCGTGGCGGTGCTGAAGCCGCTCTCGGCGGCGATCTCGATCGGGTCGGGCGGACCGTTCGGCGCGGAAGGTCCGATTATTGTCACGGGCGGCGCGATCGGGTCGATTGTTTCGCAGTTATTCCATCTGACTGCGGCGGAACGCAAGACGCTGCTCGTGGCGGGCGCAGCGGCCGGCATGGCTGCGACGTTTGCGACTCCAGTGGCGGCGGTGCTGCTTGCGGTGGAATTGCTGCTGTTCGAGTGGAAGCCGCGCAGCGCGATTCCCGTGGCTCTGGCGAGCGCGACGGCGGGAGCGACGCGGCGTTACATTCTGGGGCTTGGACCGCTGTTTCCGGTGCCGGCTCATCCGATCTTCATCGGGCCGCAGGGGCTCATCGGCTGCGTCATCGCCGGACTGATTGCGGGCGCCGTAGCGTGGCTGCTGACGCAGGGCGTTTATGCAACCGAAGATTTCTTCAAGAAACTGCCCGTCCACTGGATGTGGTGGCCGGCGATCGGCGGCGTAGCGGTGGGTATCGGCGGTTTGATTTTTCCGCAGGCGCTGGGCGTTGGGTATGACACGATTGGATCCCTGCTGCAGGGCGATCAGCCGCGCGCTCTGATTGCGGGCGTGCTGCTGGTAAAGTCAGCGGTGTGGGTGATCTCGCTCGGATCGGGAACTTCGGGCGGTATTCTGGCGCCGTTGCTCATGATTGGCGCGGCGATGGGCGGCGTGGACGGAATGTTTTTGCCGCATGAAGGCGCGGGATTCTGGCCTCTGGTCAGCATGGCGGGCGTTTTGGCCGGGGCGATGAGCGCGCCATTTACCGCGGTGCTGTTCGCGCTCGAACTGACGCACGATATCAATATGCTGTTGCCGCTCATGGTGGGAACCATGTTCTCGTACGGGCTGACGGTGCTGGTGCTGAAGCGCTCCATTCTGACCGAGAAAGTGGCGCGGCGCGGCTTCCATATTACGCGCGAGTACTCGACCGATCCGATGGAAATTCTGTTCGTGCGCGAAGTGATGCGGACGAAGGTGGTGGCGATTCCGGCGGGCACACCGGTCGCGGAACTGAAGAGCACGCTGGTGCGCGATCCGCAGCAGAGGGGACAGCATCTGTACCCCGTGGTGGATCCGGACCGGAAAGTGCGCGGCGTAATCACGCGAAAGGAATTGCGGGATCTAATGGACTCGACCGCGCCCGGAAGTCTGAAGGACGTGCTGAAGCAGCCGATCGTCGCGCACGCGGATGAGCCGTTGCGGGCGGTAGTGGTCCGGATGGCCGAGACCGGGTTGACGCGGATGCCGGTGGTGGACCGCGAGTCTGGTGAACTGGCGGGAATGGTGTCTCTGGCGGACCTGCTGCGCGGCCGTTTGAGGAGTTTGACAGAAGAACGGGAACGCGAAAGGGTGCTGGAGTTGAGGCTGCCGTTTGGGAGCTGGGCGAAGGCGGGGCGAGAGTAAAAAGCGGTAGAATAAAGGGGTCTTATGCCGAGACCCAAAATGTTTAGCGATGATTTCGACGCGAAAGTAACAGCGGCCGGTATCCGCGCAAGACGCGAGACCCTCGCAGCCGGAGTGCCTGTGTTCTACCGTGACTCAGCAAGCGGCCTCGACCTCATGGAATATCCGGATGGCCGCCGGTTTGAAATTCAGTATGTGGCCGGCGCTTCGAGAGAAAGTAATTACAGAGTATTGAGGGAAATCGGCAAAAACGCCGCCTGACCTTGCCCCAGCTCACTGTTATCTCGGGACCGAATGGTTCCGGGAAAACCAGCGTCATCGGACAGCTCGATTACGAAGGACGGGAGAACCTTCTCGATCCTGACGCTATAGCCCGCCGGATGAATCCGCATGACATTCACCGCGCCGCAGTCGCGGCAGGCCGCGAGGTTATCCGCAGGACTCGTGAATATCTGGAGGCCGGTACGAGTTTTGCAATTGAAACCACGCTTTCGAGCAGCAGTATTCTCGAGACGATGCGCGCCGCCCGTGAACGCGGCTTCGTCGTTTACCTGATTTATGTCTGTCTCGATACGCCCGAACGGAATGTCCAGCGCGTCGGCGAGCGGGTTTCGAAAGGTGGTCATGATGTTCCACCAGTGGATGTCCGGCGCAGATACGAACGCAGCCTGATGAATCTCGGTCCGGCTTTGAAAATGGCGGATGAGGCTCGGGTTTATGACAACTCCGATGAACGCCCGAGGAAAGTAATGGAAGCCCGCCATGGCGAGATTGTGTGGCGCACTGACAACCCGCCTGCGTGGGTCGAAGCGACAGGGCTTCTGAATTGATGCGCTACAATCCCTTCGATGGCTCTTACTCAGGTGAAATCGCAGCTGATGAGCGCGTCTGAGATCGATCGGACGCTGGTTCGACTGGCGCACGAGATCCTGGAGAAGACAAAAGATCTCAGCAAGCTGGCGTTTATCGGGATTCGGCGGCGAGGGGTTCCGCTGGCAGAGCGGCTGGCTTCGAAAATCGAGGCCCTTGAAAAGCGTAAAATTCCCGTCGGGATTCTCGACATCAATCTTTACCGCGACGACCTGACCACCATCGGTCTGAAGCCGCAGCTCAACGACAAGCAAATCGATTTCTCCGTGGAGGGTTTGCAGATCATCCTGATGGATGACGTCCTCTACACCGGCCGCACGGTGCGGGCGGCGCTCGATGCGCTGTTCGATCACGGACGTCCGGCGGTTGTGCAACTGCTGGTGCTGATCGACCGCGGGCATCGCGAACTGCCGATTGAAGCGCAGTATGTGGGCCGGACGGTACAGACCAGCGACACTGAGATTATAGAAGTGAAGTTTCAGGAAATCGACAGCACGGAGAAAGTGCTGCTGTGCGAGTGCGCTCCGGCAGCCGCCTGACAAACGACTTTTCGACACATGCCATCACAACCCTCGTCATCGCCTCGTCCCACGGGCCTGCTCGATCTGGAGAGCCTGAGCCGCCAGGAGATGGAGACGATTCTCGAACGTGCTCGCTATTTCCAGCCGGCTCCGAATGAGACCTACCGGCGGTTCGACACGCTGCGCGGGAAAACCATCGTCAACCTGTTTTATGAAGCTTCCACGCGAACGCGCGTGAGTTTCGAAATCGCGGCGCGGCGGCTGGGCGCGGAGACGATTTCAATCGCGGCGCAGGGATCGAGCGTATCGAAGGGCGAATCGCTGGTGGACACGCTGAACACGCTGGTGGCTATGCGTCCGAGCGCGGTGGTCATGCGGCATGCGGCATCCGGCGCTCCGCATTTTCTGGCGCGGCATCTGCGAATTCCCATCGTGAACGCAGGCGACGGTACGCACGAACATCCCACGCAGGGTCTGCTCGATGCTCTGACGATTCTGGATCGAAGGAAATCGCTCGAGAATCTGCGAGTCGCCATTATTGGCGATATCGCGCACAGCCGCGTGGCGCGATCCGATATCCATCTCCTGTCGAAATTCGGAGCCGATATCGTGCTGTGCGGACCGCCATCGCTCGTGCCGCTGGAACTGGCGTCGCTTGCGCCGGGCGTGCGGATCGCATACGACATGAAGGAAGCGATTCGCGATGTGGACGTGATCATGATGTTGCGCGTGCAGCTCGAACGGCAGCATGAAGCGCCCATGGCCGCAGGCGAATACTTCCGGTTTTTCGGGCTGCAACTGGAACATCTGGCGCTGGCGAAGCCGGAAGCGATCGTCATGCATCCAGGGCCGATCAATCGCGGGCGCGAGCTGAGCTCGGACGTGGCGGACAGCCAGAAATCGGCGATTTTGAATCAGGTGGAAAACGGCGTGGCGGTGAGGATGGCGGTGCTGGAGCGGATATTCGCATGAGATCGCTGTTAATTCAGAGCGGACGAGTGATCGACCCGGCGTCGAAGTTCGACGGCGCGGCGGATGTACTGATCCGCGACGGCAAAGTGGAGAAGATCGGGCCAGGACTAAAGGCAGAGGGCGTGCCGGTGTTCGATGCGAAGGGGGCCATCGTGGCGCCGGGGTTCATCGACATGCACGTGCATCTGCGGGAGCCCGGCATTGAGCACGCGGAAACGATTGAAACCGGCTCGAAAGCCGCGGCGGCGGGGGGCTTCACCACCATCTGCTGCATGCCGAACACGCTGCCGGTGAATGACAGCGCAATGGTCACGAGCTACATCGTGCAGCGCGCGCGCGAAGTGGCGCCGGTCAATGTATTTCCCATCGGCGCGATCACGAAGGGCAGCAAAGGCGAAGAACTCGCGGCAATCGGATCGATGCACGAAGCGGGAATTGTCGCAATCTCCGATGACGGCCGCCCCGTGATGAACGCGCGGGTCATGCGGCGCGCCATGGAGCTGGCGCGGACACTGAACATTCCGGTGATCGATCACTGCGAGGATCTGAATCTGAGCGCGGGCGGCGATATGCACGAAGGGCCGCAATCGGTGCGGCTCGGGCTGCGCGGGATTCCATCGGCTTCGGAAGACGTGATGGTGGCCCGGGACCTGCTGCTGGCGGAGCTGACGGGCGCCTCGTATCACGTGGCGCATCTCTCGACGAAACGTTCGGCCGCGATGGTGGCGTTTGCGAAGAGCCGCGGGATCAAAGTGACGAGCGAAGTTACGCCGCACCATTTCGCGATCACGGATCACGAGCTCTGTACGTACGACAGCAATTACAAAATGAAGCCGCCGCTGCGCCGCCAGGAAGATGTGGACGCGGTGATTGAAGGCCTCAAAGACGGCACGATCGACGCGATCGCAACCGATCATGCGCCCCATCCGGGCGATGAGAAGATGCAGGAATTCGAGCGGTGCCCCTTTGGGATCACCGGCCTCGAAACGGCGATTGGATTGACGCTTTCGGAACTGGTGCATGCGGGGCACATCACGGTGGGCCGCATGGTGGAGCTCTTCACAACTGGTCCTGCTGACGTGCTGCGGATGAATCGCGGGCGTCTTGCGCCTGGAGCCCCGGGCGACGTGACGGTGTTCGATCTGACAACGGCGTGGACATTCGACGTGAGCCACTCGCTTTCGAAGAGCCGGAACTCTCCATTCAATGGGCGAAAGTTCCGCGGCGGGCCCGTGGCCACAATCGTAAGCGGAGCAACGGTATGGAAGCGAGAGTGATCACCGGCGGAAGACAACGAAACCACCGCGCAGCCCTGATGGTCGCGTTGGCGGTGATCGTGATCGCGCTCGCCGGCAGCGGCTGGGCGGCGTCGAAACTCATCGATTATTCGTGGTGGAAGGAAATGGGCCAGGTGAATACCTGGCTCGATTTGTATGCGTGGTCCACAATGCCGTGGGCGGTGGGCGCGATCGTCGCGTGGATTGTTCTGCTGATCGCGCACGCGCGCGCGGTGCGTTTCGCCGGCGGGAGAACGAGCGACTATCCTCTCTATTCACGTTTAGCTTCGCTCGCGCTGCTGGGGCTCTCGGCGGTGATGGCGGGGGCAAGTCTGGACAGCACGACGGTGATGCGGTTCGTGGGAAGCCGCTCGCTTCCGGATACCGGGATGTACCACGATGCGATCTTCGGTAAATCGGCTTCGTTTTATCTCTTCGATCTGCCCTTCTGGAGCGATCTGCGCGGTTACATTTTCGCGCTGGTGATTCTGGCGATCATCGTGTATCTGCTGGTAGCGCGCGGATGGCAATTGCGATTCACGCTGCCGGACCTCGGGCACGGTCCCGTCGATCTCTCATTCCTGAAGCTCCAGGGCGGTCTGGAATCGAAATTCCTGCGTTTCGCCGGCGCTTTCTTTCTTCTGGCGATCGCGGTTCGCTACTACCTCGACCGTTTTGCGATGGTCTGGAACCAGCACCGGTTTCTGACGGGCATCGACTATACGGACGATCACTTCGTGCTGCCTCTCAACTGGGTCGCCATCGCGGCCTTCTGTGTGGGCGCGGCGCTGGTGACGATCAAAAAGTGGCTGCCGGCTGCAATCGTAGTGGGCGCATCGCTTCTGCTCCTGTGGATTGTGCCGTCAGTCGCGAGCTCCGTCTATGTGAAACCGAATGAGATTTCACTCGAACGGCCGTACATCGAAAAGCACATCGCGGCGACACGGGAAGCATACGGTCTAACCGACAAAATCAAGGAAGTGGAAGTCCGGACGGACCCGAACGCGTCAATCGATACAACGAAGAACCGCGATCTGCTGGACAACGTGCGGCTGTGGGACTGGAAGCCATTTCACGACACGATCACTCAGATGCAGGGTCTGCGTTCCTACTACGCTTTCCACGAGCCGCCGGACGTGGACCGCTACGTGATCGACGGGCAGAAGCGCCAGGTACTGCTCTCGGCGCGCGAGCTCGACATCACGCAGTTGCCAGGCGGGCAATCGAGCTGGATCAATCCCTATTTCGTCTACACGCACGGCTACGGCGCCGTGGTGGCGGAAGTGGCGAAGATCGCGCCCGATGGCCAGCCGATTTATCTCGTGAAGGACATGCCCGCATCGATTTCGACGCCGAGTCTGAAGCTGACGCGGCCGGAGCTGTACTACGGGGAACTGCAGCAGGAACCGGTGTTCGTGGATACGGCGCAACAGGAGTTCAATTATCCGCAGGGCTCGCAGAACGCGTTCACCCGATATGACGGCAACGGCGGTTTTCCGGTATCTTCGCTTCTGATGCGCGCCGCCGCGGCGCTGCACTATGGCGAGTTCAAAATTCTGCTGACTAGCTATCTGACGGACCATTCCCGCATGATGATTCACCGCCGCGTGCGGGAAAGGCTGGAAACGCTGGCGCCGTATCTGCGGTGGGACGACGATCCGTATCTCGTGATCACGCCCGAGGGCCGCGAAGTATGGATCGCCGACGCCTATTCGCTTTCCGATGCTTATCCTTCATCACGTGAGATTTCCGCGTATGACGGGATCAACTACATCCGCAACTCGGTGAAGGCAACCGTGGATGCGTATGACGGCGAGACGCATCTGTATGTGTTTGATCCGTCGGATCCGATTATCGGAGCTTACCGGAATCTCTTCCCCGCCCTTTTTGAAGACGCGTCGAAGATGCCCGCCGCGCTGCGGGCGCACACGCGTTATCCGGAGGAGTTGTTCCGGGTGCAGTCCGATATGTACCGCGTCTATCACATGACGAATCCGCAGGCGTTCTATAACAACGAAGATATCTGGGAGCTCTCGAAATATTCGAGCGGGCCGAATGCCGAGCCGCAACCGGTGAGCCCCTCCTATGTGTACGCCACGCTGCCGGGAGAAACAGAGCCCGAGTTTCTACTGATGACGACTTTCACCCCCGCCACCAAGGAGAATCTGATCGGCGTGATGCTGGCGCGCTGCGATGG
Source organism: uncultured Solibacteraceae bacterium (assembly GCA_964636715.1). Lineage (GTDB taxonomy): Bacteria > Acidobacteriota > Terriglobia > Bryobacterales > Bryobacteraceae > BOG-234. The sequence goes on from CAZWTH010000336.1 coordinate 20,504, forward strand.
CG
>CAZWTH010000337.1:0-8958 GCA_964636715.1 uncultured Solibacteraceae bacterium
CCGAACGAAATGCCGGACACTGCAGCGCCCGATGCGAAAGGCGCGCTGATGTCGCTCAGCAGTGGCTCGCGCAACTTCATGCGATACGGGTATGGCGACCTGCTGCGCGAAAACCGCCGCTACTCCGTGCTGCACCGCATCTGGCCAGGCACGCAGCGGCTCCTGCTTTCGGGCGATCCGCTGCTGGCCGCGGCGTACGGCCGGGCTTCCAGCTTTTCGGGCAGCGCGGGAGTGGAATGGATGGAGCCGCTTTCGTTCAAAGGACGAAAAGGTTCGGGTCTGGCGGGTGGGCGCGAGTCGTATGCCGGCGTCACGGAGTTCCATGTCCGCGACTGGCAGAAATACGAATACACCTACCGTACGTGGGGCCGCGGCATCTACAATCCTGACGCGACTTCGAATGCACGCAAGCGCTACACCGCTCGCACTTTGGGCGCCGCAGCGGATGCGGCGGAAGCCGCACTGAATCTTTCGACCCGCATTCTGCCGACCGTGACCACCGCACATCTGCCTTCAGCGGCGAATGCGAATTACTGGCCCGAAATTTACACGAATCAGTCGATCGTGATTGCGAACGCCAAAGATCCGTACAGCGATACGCCGTCGCCCAAACGTTTCGGCACCGTGAGTCCGCTCGATCCCCAGTTGTTTTCGACGATCGATGAGTGCGCGGAGAATCTGCTGAGCGGAACGGCCGATCCGCGCTATTCGCCGATTGAGGTCGCAGCGTGGCTGGAGGATCTGGCGCAGACATCCGATAAGAACCTCGCCGCAGCTCCGGCCGATGCGACGGCTTCGGAGGTATTCCGGCATTGGATGGTGGATATCGGGATTCAGAACAATCTCGGCCGGTTCTTCGCCGCGAAGTTCCGGTCCGGGGTGCTCTATGCAATCTATACGCGCACCTCCGATCCCGCGGCGCTCGACGAAGCCCTCCAGGCTTACAGGAAAGCCCGCGATGCGTGGAAAGCGATTGCCGTTGTGGGGAACAAAGTCTATCGGCCGGATCTCACCTTCGGCTACGCGCCGCACTTACGGGGCACATGGTGGGACCGCCTGCCGGCGATCGAGGAAGACATCGCGGCGATGGAAAAAACAGCAAAGAGCGAGTCCGCGAGTTCGCCGGTTAAAGCGACTTCCGCGATTGCGGCCGCGCTTTCCACTCCGGATCGCGAGACAATCGCGCTGACCCACACGCCCGTGAAACGCATGCGAAGCGGCGTGCCTATTCCAATCGCGGCGTCACTGCCGGAGGGGGTCGCCGGCCGCGTTACGCTCTGCTATCGGCGCGTGAATCAGGCGGAGAAATGGGAGACCGTTGCGATGGAGCCCGCGGGTACCGATCTGCGCGCGGAGATTCCCGCGGCTTATGCTTCCTCACCCTATCCGCTGCAATACTATTTCGAAATTCACCTCGATTCCGGCGGGGCCGCGCTCTATCCTGGGCTGCCGCGAGACTACTCCGCGCAGCCCTATTTTCTGATCTCCCGCAGATAATGGAGCATGGTTCGGCACTTTCAGTCGCTGGCGTATTACAACCGGATTGCAAACGAGCGTCTGTATGAAGCCTGCGCGCAATTGCCGGATGAGGAGTACCGCAAGCCTCGCGCCGGCTCGTTCGGCAGCATCCACGGGCTGCTGAATCACATTCTGCTGGGAGATACGATCTGGCTGGCGCGGTTCGAAGGCGGCGGCGCAACGACGCCCGCGCTCGATTCTGTTCTCTATGACGAATTCCCGGCACTGCGCGCCGCGCGGGCCGCGCACGATGCCCGCATCGAGGCGTTCTTTGCGGCGCTGACCGATGAGATACTTTCGCGGTCATTTCCTTACGTCAACAACCAGGGGAAGAATTACGTGGAGAGTGCGCCGGTGGCCTTCAGTCATTTCTTCAACCACCAGACGCATCATCGGGGACAGATCACGGTGATGCTGAGCCAGACGGCAGTCAAACCGCCAGCGCTCGACCTTCATCGAATCATGAATTCTTGAGGACAACCGGCCACGGGGCCCGAGCCGGGGATCCCCGATGGAATCCCCTGCTCCGCACCGAACGCGCCTACGCATCCCAGGACATATGCCTGGCGACGTCAGACGGCGAGCTTAAACGCGCTACACGTATCCATAACTACGCGCTACGCGAGTCCATAGCGCGCGAAACCTTCAAAAGCCGCATAACCGAGAAGCATTCCCATGGCGGAGCCGACAAGCACGTCGCTCAGGAAGTGCATTCCGACAATCACACGGGAGATTGCCACATTGGCTGCGAGCACCAGAAGCAGCGGCAACACTTCCGGGTAATAAGAACCGATCGACACTGCAACGGCAAACGCCGTCGTCGAATGACCCGAGGGGAACGAGAAGCGATCGCGGGTCACGATGCGAGCCCAGCAATGCGGTTCGATGTCGCGCGGCCGCACACGTCCTACGGCGTGTTTTACGCGGTTAAAGATCAGAATACCTGCGCCGACAGCCAGACCGCCCGCCTCCACCGCGTGGAAGCGCTGGTCATCGCCCGAAAGCAGAAGCGCGATACCGATAGCGCCCCACAGCCAGCCATCGCCAGCGCGGGTGGCGAACAGCATCCACATACGAATCCAGCGCGGGGCGCGCCACCGGTTGAGACGACGCATCAGGCCGTGATCCGGCGCGCAGAGTGTTTCTTTGGCGCGAGTGAGCGTCATAGCGCAGCCGCCTCGAATGAGAGCAATTTGCCCTCCGGTTCCAGTCTCCGGCTCTTCCGGCCCCAATACCAGGCGAAAGACTGCTCGCGGAGGAAATTCACTGCCGCAAACACCGGCACGAAGGCGAAGAGCGGGCTCAACACCGCGGTTCTCCGGTTCGCGCACACCATGGACCATCCAATGCCGGAAATCGTTCGCATCAGCTTCCAGCAACTTCCTGATTCGCCATAGGGCACACCGTAGCCGCGCCGAAGCGCCGCTATATATTCATACGCATTGCGCGCGCCCTGGACTACCGTAAATGTGCGGCCAGCACCATTTAATGTGTGCGAATCGCTACCGCCGATGACCGGCTTGCGATGACGAGCGGCAAAATCCGCAGCCCTGCGGTTGCCAGCGCTCAGGATATGCCCGTTGACAGCTTCGATGCCAGTAAAGTCACGGAAAATTTCGAAATCGGTTGCGGCGCGGCGTCCGGTAAGTCCTGAAAAAGCATGATTTACCGTGAGGAAGATCCGGTTCGCCGCCGCATAGGCCAGCAGGCTCTCCGCGTCGGTACGGCGGCGCTGCAATTCGATGTGGTCGCGTTCGGTGATCCCGTAAGCGCCGGCGTGCATCTCGGTGCCGCTCGGCAGAATGACGGTCACCTCTTCGCTCAGAAAGAAATCGGGATACCTGCGGAGTTCCTCGCCCGCATCGATCGAGTCATGGTCAGTGACGGTGACCAGATCCATGCCTCGCCTTTTCAGCGTTTCGTAGAGGGCGAGCGGTTCGTTGGAGGATTCGAGGCAATACCGCGAGAGTCCGGGGACGGTGCACTGTCCGGAGTGGATCGTGTGGACGTGGAGGTCGCACCTCATGGTTCCTTTGTAGACCCGAAACGTTACAAGGCCATGATGTTTTCACAACGCCTTCGTGAAAAACGGTCTGTTTTGTGTGAGTTGCTACCGGATTTGCACAGAAAATCCTCAGCCGCGCCGTCGAACGCCCCGGATGTTCGACGGCGCCGCTGAGAACCGATTACATGTTGTAGAAAAATTCTTCGTAAGCGATCTTGCCGTCCACCACTTTGTACACGGCTACTTCTTCCATCTGGAAGCGCTTGTTCTCCGGCTTGAACGTGACGTCCATTTTGAACGTTACGGCGAAGTGCGAGCCGGCGACGAGCGGTCCTTCGATCTTCATCGAGTGGACCTCATGAGTGGAAGCCCACCATTCGCCCTTGCCTTTCACCGCGTCGATGCCTTTCATCTCGCGCGATTGTCCGGGAGGCGCGCCGGCTTCCATGCTGACGATGTCCTGCGAATAGAGGGCGCCGACCGCTCCTCCGAAGTCTCCCTTGCTGCACATTTCGACAAGCTTATTGGCGATTTCCTGTGTTGTCATTCCAGTCTCCTGATAATGAGAATAGATGGTTGCGCTCGCCGATATCGAATCCGCGCGAAAGACGATCGGTGATTCGGTCTTTCTTTCTCCCTGCGCTTACTCGGAAACCTTCAGCCGGCTGACGGGTAACCGGATTTACTTCAAGCTCGAAAATCTGCAGATGACGGGCTCGTTCAAAGAGCGCGGCGCTGCGAATAAGCTGCTTTCGCTCACGGCGGAAGATCGCGCTCGCGGCGTGGTGACGGCGTCGGCGGGGAATCATGCGCAGGGTGTTGCGTACCATGCGACGCGGCTGGGGATTCACGCGAAGATCTGCATGCCGGTTGGCACGCCGCTGATCAAAGTCTCTTCCACCCGCGATTACGGCGCCGAGGTGATTCTCACTGGCGCCAATTTCGATGAGGCGCGTGAAGAAGCGGAGCGAATCCGCGCGGCGGAAGGGCTGACGTTTGTGCATCCCTTCGATGACGATGCGGTGATCGCCGGGCAGGGAACGATCGGGCTGGAGTTGTTCGAACAGCAGCCGGATCTCGAGGCGGTGGTTGTGCCGATCGGCGGCGGTGGGCTTATCGGCGGAATTGCTTGCGCGCTGAAGGCGAAGAATCCGGCGATTCGAATCGTGGGAGTGGAGACGGCGCGGCTTCCGTCGATGAAGGCCGCGATTGCGGCCGGGGCTCCGGTGACATTACCCCCCGCCGCGACCATCGGCGACGGCATTGCGGTGCGGCGGTGCGGGGACCGGACGCTGCCGCTGGTGAGCAAGTACGTGGATGAGATTGTGACGGTGGATGAAGAGGAGATCGCCAATGCGATTTTGCTTCTGCTGGAACGCGAGAAGACAGTGGCCGAGGGCGCCGGGGCCGCCGGCGCCGCTGCGCTTCTGAACCGGCATACTTCGCTGCAGGGATTGCGAACGGCGGTCGTGATTTCGGGCGGCAATATCGACGTCAACTTTCTTTCGCGCATCATTGAGCGGGGGCTCGTCAAAGACGGACGTCTGCTGCGTCTGCGCCTTCGCGTGCCGGATCAGCCCGCGGCGCTTTCGCGGATTCTGGGCGTGATCGGAGAACGGCGGGCGAATATCATGACGATCGTGCACGACCGCTCGCACTATGGGGTTTCACTCGGCGAATCGGCGGTTGAGTTGACGCTTGAAACGCGTGGGCGTGAGCATGCGACCGAGATTATTGCGGCGCTTCATCAGGCGGGGCACCGCATCGAGCACGTGTCCTAAAGAATGAGCATGCAATCGCCATAGGAGAAGAAGCGGTACTTCTCCTTTACGGCATGGCGATAGGCGGCGAGTGTGAGTTCCGTGCCCGCGAAAGCCGCGACCAGCAGAAGAAGGCTCGTGCGGGGCAGATGGAAGTTGGTCAGCATCGCGCCCACGCGGCGGAATGGATCGGGGCCGCCGCCGGGGTAGATGAACAGACCTGTGTTTCCTGAACGCTCACCGCTGCGCATTGCGGATTCCACCGTTCGCACGCTCGTGGTGCCTACGGCCACCACTCGCTTCGCTGTCTGAATCTCGCGCCACGAATCTTCGCTGATGGAATAGCGTTCGACGTGCAGTTTGTGGTGTTCGAAATCCTCGCGATCGATGGGCTGGAATGTTCCAAGCCCCACGTGGAGCGTAACCTGCGCCGTGTGCGCTCCCGCATCGCGGCATCGGCGCAGCGTGTCTTCGGTGAAGTGGAGACCAGCGGTTGGCGCGGCGACGGATCCGCGCTCGCGCGCGAAGACGGTTTGATAGCGTTCGCGATCTGACTGCTCATCCTGCCGCTTGATGTAAGGAGGAAGCGGCATGTGACCGAGACGGTCGATCGCGGCGTAGACATCGTCCTCGCCGAGCAACCGCACTGTCCGCTCGCCACGTTCTCCTTCCGAGAGAATTTCGGCGGAGAAATTGTCATCGAACTTAACGATGGCGCCGGCGCGCAGCTTGCGGCCGGGGCGCACCAGCGCTCTCCACTCACGCGAGTCAGACGACACGGGCTCAAGCAGCATTATTTCTGCATCGCCGCCCTCGCGCTTCCCGAATAATCTTGAGGGCAGCACGCGCGAATCGTTCAGCACCAGGCAATCATCCGGCGTAAGATACGACGGCAGGTCGCGAAAAGCGCGGTCTTCCCACGTCTGCGACGCACGATGCAGCACCAGCATCCTCGCGCCATCGCGCTCAGCAGGCGGTTCCTGGGCGATCAGCTCCAGGGGCAGTTCGTAATCGAAATCGGAAAGCTTCACGCGAAACGGTCAGTTCTTTTCGGGCAGAGCAAAGACGTAGAGCGCGTTGCCGGTCGGGGAAGGCCGGATATCCGGGGCGATGATGCTCGGCCCGAGTCTCGGACTGCCGCCGCCATTTCCCGTTGCAACCGCAATGTACTGCCTGCCGCCGACGCTGAACGACACCGGAAAACCCTGTACCGTGGTGCCGAGCCGCGTCTTCCACAGGATCGCACCTGTCTTCACGTCGACCGCTTTGAACGTGCGGTCGAGGTCGCCGACGAACGCCACGCCGGTCGCCGTGGAGAGCACCGCGGTGAGAAACGGCGCGCGCTGCTCAATGTGCCAGAGCTCCTTCATCGTCTTGACGTCGAACGCCGCGAGCCGCCCGAGGTTTCCATTCGTGCCGGGCATTTCGAAGAAGTGGCGATCGCCAGTGCCGCCGCCGCCTTCCTGAAGATTCGGCGCGCGGCCGTGTACTTCGCCGCAGCTCTGGCTGAGCGGGATCATGATCTCTCCGAATTCCGGAAGGTAGCTGGTGGCCTGCCAGTTGTGACCGCCTTCGGTGCTGGGGCAGGATTGCAGCCACTGGTCCGGTTTCTGCTCCAGAATGTCGCTGCGGTATTGCACCGTACCCGCTTTGCGATCTACATTCGCGAAAACGTTCTGGAACATGGTTTCCTTCAGGTCGAGGAACTTGCCCGTCTTGCGGTCGAGCTTCCAGAGGATACCGTCTTTGCCGATGGTGAGGAGAACGTTCTGATTACCCTGATCGACCAATACGCGCTCGAAAACTACGTCCAGATCGAGCGATTCACCGGGCGTGTGCTGGAAGTACCAGACGAGCTTGCCGGTGTCGGGGTTCAACGCGAGTGTCGAGCTGGAATAGAGGGCCTTTTCGCCGCCGGTCGTGCGCGTGGCGCGCAGCCAGGGCTTGGCTTGCGCGACTCCCCAGTAAGTCAGATTGAGGTCGGGATCGTAGCTGCCGGTAATCCACGCGTCGCCGCCTGCGCGGAACATATCGGGCAGATTGTTCCAGGTATCGCCGCCCGGCTGATCGCTGCGGGCGACTGTGTTGAAGCGCCAGAGCTGCCTGCCGGTTTCCGCGTCGAAGGCGGAGATGTAGCAATTCTCTTCGCGGTAGAGCGTGCAGCCGGTGAGACCCTCAATGACTTTGCCATGCACAACAATGGGACCGCTGGTGGTGGTGAAGTCTTTGGTCTTCGTGGAAATCGGCGTGTCCCAGATGCGCTTTCCGGTGGTGGCGCTGAGCGCGACGATATGGGCGTCCGTGGTGGAGACGAAGACCTTGTCCTCGTAGAGCGCGAGACTGCGCATGGCGATGGTGCCGCCCGGGCCGACCGATGGTCCTACCTGATTTTGCCAGATCAGATCGCCGGTGCGGGCGTCGAGAGCCTGCACGATGTTGCTGGTGTTGGCCAGAAACATGGTTCCGTTGTGGACGATCGGCGTGGGTTCGTTCGCGCCCGATTCATCCATGCCCCAGACCCACTGGAGCTGAAGACTTTTCACGTTGGCGGGGGTGATTTGCGCAAGGGGGCTGTGGCTCCAGGCCTGATAATTGCGGCGAATCATGAGCCAATCCGCGGGATCGGGGTGGCGCAGCATCTCTTCCGTGACCGGCGTGTAGTTTTTTACCGTGCCGGTGATGGTGAGGCCGCGCGCGGGGCCAACGCCGCCGCGTCCGAATTGGCCGGTACCGGCTGCCGCGCCCGCGGGAAGAACTGGTGGACCGGAGCGTACCGCTACGCTGCGCGGGGTGAATGTTGCGGTGGGAGTGAGCGACTGGTTGCCGGCGATTGCGCCGTTGGCTTGCAGGAGAAACGCGGTGACGTTGAGGTAATCGGCGTCCGAGAGACTGCCTCCGGCGAGCGGCGGCATGGCGGCCTGAATAAATGCGAGGAGATCGTGGACCGGACGATTGCCCCACGCCGACATGAACTGTGTGCCCGCGAGCTGCGGGGCTTCGCCGCGGCCTTCGAGGGCGGGCATGTGGCAGCTCGAACAGTTTGCGTCGTAGACGACGCGGCCCGCGGAAGTTTGCGCCGCTGTGAAAGCGCCTGCGGGAGCGGATTGCTGGGCGGTGACGATCCAGAGGCCGCCGGCCAGGACCGGACAGAGAACGGCAATGCGGGCGAACCGGGGAATCTTACCGGGACTCATGGCAGCAACCACCCCCAGAGATTTCCGTCGGGCGCTTTCTCGCTTGCGATTTCGAGGTAGAAGCGGCCTTTGCGCAGGCTTTCGAGCTGATCTGCGCTGAGGTCGAATGAACCGGTTACGTTTCCCGCTGCGGCGTGATCCACATTGAGTTCGAAGATAACGGGGCCGCGTACGCCGGTGGCTGAGCCTCGATGAAGCTGCGCTTTGGTGGCGGGGGAGAGCAGGCCTTCGAATGTGCCTTTCAGGATCAGTTTGTTTCCCGTGAGCGTGGCCGTTGCCGAGCCCGATCCTGCGATGTTGACTTTCATTGCCGCGTCCATCGCGACGGGCGTGATCCGAACCTTATAGGTCTCGAGTTTCTGCGCGCTGCAGACGAGGGTCAGGAGAACGGCAATCGCAATTCCTCGCGGTCCGGCCATTGGGAAGATGATATAACTCCGTGTCGGCCGGAAGGCCGATGGCAGGGCCGAAGCCCCGCCCA
>CAZWTH010000338.1:0-5877 GCA_964636715.1 uncultured Solibacteraceae bacterium
ATCCCGTAGCAGGGTTCAGAGCCCAACTGGATCCCACAACAAAGACGGCCACCAAAATAATCGTGATGGGAAGGTTGTCGCCCGCGTCCGCCGAAGCCGGAATGAAGCTGGAAGCTTTGAAGGCCCGGTTGGCGGAGGCGGAAAAGCAATATACCGATAAATCGCCCCAGGTGAAGGAGCTGCAGACGCAGCTTTCCACTCTGAAAAAAGTGACGGCCGAGCAGCGCGCGATTACCCAGGTCGTTAGCGCAACACCGGAATCCGCTCCGCCGCATCCGCCGGTGGAAGCCGGGCATTTGGAGATGGCCACGATCACAGACAGCGTGCGGGGCGGCGGAGCCGGACTGGCCTACATCACCACAGACCGGCCGATGGTCGTGCGCGTCGACCCAGGGAATAACGCTTCTGTCGAAAGCCTGTCGCCGCAGATGGTCAATGGCGTTCTGTCGCAGGGGACGCGGACGACGGAAACGATTCCCGTGGGAAAGATCGGCAACGATCGCGCGATCAACGTGGTGAGTGAACGCTGGTATTCGGACGATCTGCAAATGCTGGTCAAGAGTACCAGCTCCGATCCGAGGTTCGGCGATTCGACTTATCAGCTCACGAACATCGTGCAGACTTCGCCGGACCCCTCGCTTTTCCAGATACCCGGCGACTACACTATCAGAAAATAGGAGACTCGTATGCGGATTTTGGCGGTTACCGGGCTGGTTGCTGTTCTGATTGCGCCGAATATGCGGGCGGCCGAGGGGCCGGTGTTCGAGGCGGCTTCGATTCACGCGGCCGAACCGGGCGAAGCTGGTCCCGGCGATATCCCGCGCAACATGGACAGCTCGCCCGGCCACTTCGCGATGCGCAATGTGCCGCTCCGGTACTGCCTCGAATGGGCGTGGGATCTGAAGGACTACGAAATCTCCGGGCCGGACTGGATCAAATCGGAAAATCGTTACGACATTGTTGCCAACGCGCCCGGCGCGGCGTCAGAGGAGCAGATGCGCCTGATGCTGCGGAATTTGCTGACGGAGCGGTTTCAGATGAAGATCCATCGCGAGACGCGCAATCTGGATGTCTACGTTCTCGGGCCCGGCAAGGGTGAGCCGAAGGTGAAGGAGGCGGCGGCGGATGAGCAGACGTCGCTCGGGACTGCGCAGCCGAAGGGAAGCGTGAAGTTCACGAAGCAGCCCATTTCACGATTCACTTTTATGCTCACGCGGCGGTTAGACAAGCCTGCGCTCGATGAAACGGGGTTGAAGGGGCTGTACGACTTCACGATCGATCTTTCGGGTCTTGGCTTCAATGGCAATCCGCCGGAAGACACGTCCGCGCCATCTGTATTTACAACCGTGCCGCAGAATCTCGGGTTGCGCCTCGAAGCGGCGAAGCGGCCGGTGGATATTCTGGTTGTCGATCACGCGGAGAAAGTTCCGACGGCGAATTAGAATGGCCTGTATGCCTGGTTTTCGACTCCTGTTTGCTGGCCTGATGGTTACGGCCGGCGTTCTGGCCCAGAGTGCGAGTTCGCTGCCTCGGTTCGAAGCGGCATCGATTAAACTGAACACGTCGAACGACCCGGGATCGCTCAATGACTTCAGAGGCGCCAATGTTGTATTCCGCAATTACGTTCTCGGCGGAATCCTGCAGACTGCCTTCGGGGTGGAGCGGACGGCTTTGGAAGCCCCGGATTGGCTTTTCAACGAGCGGTTCGATATCACCGCCAAAGTTCCGGACGAGAAGGCGAGTCTGGACGAGCGCCGTCAGATGCTCCAGGCGCTGCTGATCGATCGCTTCGGTCTTACTTTTCATCACGAAACAAAGATGCGCGCCGGATTCGCTCTGGTGGTTGCGAAGAACGGCGCGAAGATCCAGCCGGTCGCCGATGTGGGCGGTCATAACAACGACAATCGGCCTGGACGGATGGAGCGGCTGCGCACGACAATTGGCGATTTCGCCTCGCAGCTCCAATACACGCTGCGGCAGCCGGTGGTGGACGAGACTCACATGGAAGGCCGGTTCAATGTATTGCTGACCTATGCGCCCGATCGGGGCGCCGACGCGCCGCCGCGGGATGATGAGGGACCGTCGATTTTTACCGCCGTTGAGCAACAGCTTGGTTTGAAGCTGGAACCACGTAAGGTTCCGGTGGATGTTTTTGTGATTGATCGCTGTGAGAAGATGCCGACGGAGAATTAGCGCCGAAGCTCTGCCACACGATCAGATCAGGCATTCGGGCGAACGGATGCCGGACGCCTGGAGGTGTTCGGCCAGCCGTTCGAGCGCAGCCTTGTGGATCTGTGACACGCGGCTTTCGTTGACGCCCATGGATTCGCCGATTTCGCGCATGGTTTTGCCGCCGTTGTAGTAATGCCGGATAACCTGCTGGTAGCGCTCCGGCAGATTCTGCATGGCGTCTTCCAGCATGGTTTCAAGCTGGTGCTGGCCGGCCATCACGTCGGGATTGGAATCGGGGGCGGCGGGAAACTCGGGGGCCGGACCGTCTTCATTGTCGATCGCGCGGGTGGAGGCCGAAAGAAATCCGACCATGCGCAGTTCGATCGCCACCTGCCGCCATCGCTCCAGTTCCATCCCCATTTTGTCTGCGATCTCGACTTCCGTCGGATTACGCTCCATCACGGCGCAGAGCTCGCGGGTTACCTCTTCGAGACGTTTGTGGCGGCGGCGCAGGTCGCGCGAAGCCCAGTCCATTTCGCGCAGGCTGTCGAGAATCGCGCCTTTGATGCGGTGCTTCGCGTAGCCGCGGAAGGCGACTTGTTTCGCGCCATCGAATTTGTGGGCGGCATCGAAGAGTCCGAGAATGCCGGCGTGAACGAGATCTTCGAGCTCGACATGCATCGGCAGGTTTTCGTAGACGCGCACCGCGATGGCTCGCACGAGCGGCAGATGTTCGAGGACGAGCGCATCGCGCGCCGCCATATCGGCCGGCGTTTCGGGAGTTTCCGGGATTCGTTGTTGGACTGCGCCGGTAGTAGCCATATCTGTTGCCTGGTGATATTGCACTCAGTCAGCCATCGAAAGTTAATCCGTAAAATCGCGAAAATACAACGGTTTTGGTTTTGATGCCTCAGGTTTTGTTTCAGGATGAAACGAGCGCGTGGAACGTGGCCTGTCTGATTGTTTCAGTCTGAAACCCGCGTCTGGCAACGGCCGGAGAAACACCCATAGAGTCTTTTATCGGATTATTTGTGAAGAGTTTTAGGGTTAATGGAGAAAATATATTCGCCGATTTACAATCGGCGGCAGGATGCCATCCCGGATGCCATCCTGCCCCACTCCTTAATCCTGTGGCGGTTTGAAGTGCCAGAGCAGCGTCTTTGCCGCGAACGCCAGCAGAACCACGGCGACGATCAGGAGCGCGGTCCCAGTCAGCAGAAACCAGGCCGCGACGCCGAGCACGGCGTACGCAATCATCGCGCTTCTGAGGCGGTTCATGCGGGGCCGATGGCTTCGGCGGGCAGTTCTTTAATGGTGATGCCGCCGAAGCCCATGCGGAGGCGGAGATGTCTGGTCTGTTGGCCGCCTGCGGCGAAGGTCTCGCCGGTAATGCGGCGGTTGCTCATTTTGCCCTTCTCATCCGAGGTCACCACGCCGATCTTCGTCCGCGCGTCGATGTCGCATTTTGCGAGATCGGGCAGCATGAGAACGATGTCGCCGCGGCGGTCGTGCGCTTCAATATCGCCCGCGACGCCGGTGATTCCCAGATATCCATTCGCATGCGTGACGATCAGGTGCGAGTTGCGCGGCACGCGAATCACATAATCGGCGTCCGCGTGGATTCCCACATGCGCGACTCGTTTCGCCAGATTCGGATGATGCGTGAGCTCCGTTTTGATCACGATCTCAGAAGCCGAGGGGTGCGAGGCCGTGATCCGCGCCTTCGCCGTCTCGCTCGTCACGATCTCGACTTTCGGCTCATCCCACGCTTCGATCGAAACATAGCCATCCGCATGATCGATGCGGATCGTGCCGCCTGGCGTGAAATCGACCGTTTCGGTACGGGGCGCCGCCAGCGCCGCCGCCGCGCCGAAAGCAAAAACGAGAGCCATTCGCGTCATTTTCATATGCTCAGAATATTCTTTCCTGTTTTTTCAGCGTGCCCACCGACGCCACGTTGGCGATCGAAAATGACGCCAGATACTGGTTCTCGGCCACGGTTCCGAAAGCGAGGCGCCGCACCTGCACGCTGAATCCGCAGCAACTGGTGTTGTAGGTAACCTGCGCGATGCCGTATTCGAGCTTCGAAGCGCGGTAATCGTAAACCGTCGAGAACGCCGCGTTCCAGCCCTGGCGGTTATTATCGCCATAGCCGAAGGTGGTGCGGAACTGGTTTGCGATGGGCGCGATATCCGGGTTCGGGTGAATCTGATCGCTGCCCGCCGTTACGAAGTAGCGGTGGTATCGAACGTTGACCGATACTGAGCTATCGACGATGCGGCCCCGCTCCGGATCGTAGTCTCCCTGCCACTGGAGACTGAGGCCAAGGATGGGAGACGCGCGGACCGTGGAGACGATCGGCGAGGCGTGCCGGCGTCCATCGAGATAGGAGAAGCCGGTCAGGTTCAGCTCGCTCGCGAAGACGTTGCGCTGTCCTGGAATGAGCGCGCCGCCGAATGTCGGATCGAAATAGTATTTGGCGCCAAGATCCCAGGAGAAGATTTCCGAGACCGTGTCACCGCGCTTTGCGTAGATGCGGTTCGTCACGCCGAACTGCATTTCCCGGGTGTTGGTCAGCAGATCCGTGGGGTCGAACAGCAGGGTGTCGTTGAAATCCGGAATGCCGGTCACGTAATCGTAGCGGGCGCGCGGCTCGATGACGTGCTTCAGCTTCTCTCCCATCCACGTCTTCCGGTTGAACACCCTCGCCAGGGAGGGAAAAATGAGGTCCACGTGGAAGTCACGGGCGCTGCGGAGCAGGTCGGTGGCTGCCACCTGGTAGCGGCCCTGCGTCAGACTCTGGCTGGCGCCGTAAAGAGTTTCCCGGATGGAGAAGCCGGGGACCACGCTGAAGTCTTTCCAGTGGAAGGCCGTGGTGATTTCCGGCTGGGCGTCCAGGCGGTGCGTGAACTCGCTGGTCTGGTATTTGTCGATCAACTGGGTTCCGGTGCTATCAAAAATCGGCTCTCCCCGGAATAGCAGACCGGCGCTCGACTGGAAGGAGAACCAGACCGGCACTTTGCCCTGCACGATCTGCTTGTCGCGGCTGGAAAGCTCGAACTCCGGCAGTTTGCGGATGATCACGGAATCGGCCTGGGAATGCGTCTTGCCGGTGAGCGGATCGGTGATCTGCACCTCGGGACGCTGGAAGTTTTCCAGCCGGGCAAAGACGGCGTTGAACGTAAAGGTGTCCCAGTTCTTGTTGATGAAGCCGACCGAGTGCACCTCCGAAAAGATAGCTTCGTTGAAGGACTGGGTGAATGCCTGGCGGAAGGTGAGCGAGCTCAGGTAGTTGACCTGGCCCCGCGCGGTAAAGCCATGCCCCAGGTCGGATTTCCCGATGGCGGAGATATTGAAGCCACCCTGTTTGAGGCGGGTGCCGTTATCCAGCTCCAGCCCGCGGTCCTGAACGCCGTAGAGAATCACGTCGAAGTCGCTGCCGGCGCGCGGCTTGCCTCGAAAATCCACATGGTGAGCGAAGCCGCGAGCCGTGAAATCCTGTACCAGGTAGGTCACGTCATAGCTGCGGTTGATGGCCCAGTAATACCCCACGCCGATCATTTTCCCCAGCACCGAACTGTTGCCGATGTTCGGCATCAGGAAGCCGCTTTTGCGAGGCAGCCTTTCGAGCGATTTGTAGAAGAACGGCGTGAAGAAGATCGGGAACTTGCGCACCACGAACGTGCTCTTGTAGGCGATGGCGTG
>CAZWTH010000339.1:0-15054 GCA_964636715.1 uncultured Solibacteraceae bacterium
TTATTTTATAGTGCTCAGCGGAATTGACGGCTTTGACATCTGCGCCCAGACAGAAGCGCCCATGATCACAACGAGTGCGATCCTCGCCGCGCTACTGAGCATAGGCGGCCTTCTCGGTCATCTGAGACTGCTTTTGCAGGAAGGCGTAGCTTTGCTGCAGCGCAACCATCAGATCCCGCTGCTTCGTCTCGTACTTCGCGTCCACGGAATCGAGCGCCGCCTGCGTCAGGCGCGCATCGTCGGCGTGCGCCTTTTCCACGGCTTCCGATACGGCTTTGGAAACCGCCGCATCGATCTGCGTCTGCGAAGCGCTTGCCGTCTGTACGATCGTTCGAACCTCCGGCTGCCGATGGGCCGAGGCAAACACGAGCCCGGCCGAGAGCACACAGGCCGCCGCGAATCCAAGTCTCGCGCCGGAATTCCAGAACGCCGCCCACCAGTTCTGCTTCGGCTCCAGCACTTTATCCGAAACAAAAGCGATGCGCCGCGGCACTTCCACGTCCGGCAGCACCCGCAGGGCCGCCGTCGTCAGCCGCAGACGGTCCAGTTCCGCCGCGCAATCGGCGCAGGAAGCCATGTGTTCCCGCATCGCCTGGCGTTCCGCCGGGCCCAGTTCATCGAAAGCATAATCGCGGACCAGATCCGCGCGATCGCACGCCGGATTGTCGCTTGTACTCATCGCTCACCTCTTGCCGCCGCCGGAGCCAGTTCGGTTTTCAGCAGATCGAGCGCGGTGTAGAGCCGCGACTTGATCGTGGAAACCGGGCACTCCAGGACTTCCGCCATCTCTTCGAACTTGAAACCTTCGTAGACCTTCAGGACAACGGCCTCGCGCTGCTCCGGGCTCAGGCGGTCAAGCGCGCCGCGCACCGCGAGCGAAAGATCGATCGCAATGCCGGGCGCCGTCTGCCGTTCGAAGAAATTCTCTTCGGGCGCGATCTCCGGACGCTTCTTCCGAAACGCGGAATAAGCCTCGTTATGCGCGATGCGGAACAGCCACGGCCCGAATCGGGCCGAGTCGTCCAGCTTCCGGATATTCTGATAAGCCTTCAAAAAAACGTCCTGACTCAGATCCATGGAGTCGTCGGGATCGCCGGTCAGACGCAGAAGGTAATTGAAGACACGCTTCTCCCAGCGGGAAACAAGGAGGTTGAACCCCTCAATATCCCCCTTCCGGGTGCGCGCTATCAGGTCGGCGTCTTCGACGGCCCGAAAGATCAAATTCCGGCTCCTTGCATGAAGACGCGTGACAGGCAAAAAAAGTCGAAGCGGCTAAGGGGATGAATACGTTAATTTTAGCGCCTGCCGCCGGGATGCGGAACCGGATCGCGTTTCACTTCGTATCTTCCTGAATCTTTTGGCTGATTCTGCGTGTTGTCGTGAAACGGATCGGAGACGGCTAGTGGCATATCTTCGCGCTCCGTAACCGAAGCCCGCCAGTCGCTCCGGCTTCCTTCGACGGGAAACCAGGCGGGCAGCGTCATCAGGAAATAATCGCCCAGAGCCGCCGCTTCGGCTTCATAAAGGCTGGATTTTTCGCGAAGGCTTTGCTCGGTCAGGAGCGACACGTCAAAGTCCGTCCGTGAGCCCAGTACTTTGACGAGGCTGGAAACGTCGGCCGGGGAGATTCGTTGCTTCGGATCCTGCTTATGGGCCTCAAAGCTCTCCTCCAGGCCGAACAGCGCCGCCATATCGGTCAGGACATGCCGCCCCATGGCGAATGTGAACTCCGCCTGCCGGCGCAACTCGCCCCGCGCGCAGATTCCGATCACGCCGGCGCAGTCGATGATGGAAACCAGCGCCGTCAGCCACGATTGATTCGCGTGATGCGACCGAAACCAGGCGAGCATCGGATAAGAGAGGTGATTTTCCAGAACCGTCGACGCCCATTGTTCCCACGTTTCGAGCTGCTGGACGATCTGGTGCGCGTCGGCGGCGGTGGCGTTCAGCATCGCGCCGGCGGAGGGTGGAGAACCGGCGCGCGCATCGAGCAGCGAAATTGCCAGCTCACGCGAAGAGAAGGACTGGTAAAACACCGGGAGATAACCGACAACGAGGCCAAGAAAGGCGAGGCCCAGGCCGCCCTCCAGAACGGCGATCCATCGCGACAGAACATTTTCCGGATCTCCCGTGGAAAGCGTAAACAGAGCGGAGGCGCTCAGCAGGAAATCGCCCCAAAGACTCTCGGTCGTGCCGCCCTTCCGCAACTCCGCCGTCCATTGCAGCAGTCCGAAAGAGAACACCAGAACGAACGCCCAGATCACAAACAACAGTAAGAGGGACAACGGGGCAAAAACTCCGAGGAATGCTTCCCGGCTGGCGCTCGAGCGAATACGGCGGCCGGCCGCGGCCATCGGCAGCCACATCGCTTTGTAGTAAATCCGCGCGATGCGAAAGATATGGCGGGTGCGCCTTGCGAGCACAATCGTGTTGAAGGCGTCCACCAACACGAGCGCCAGCGTAGCGAGTCCGGCCAATGCGGCGATGGTGCGCAGGATTTCCGTACGGCTGCAATTGGATGCCCACCTGTCGGGCGGCGCCGCCCTACAAGAGAGTTTTCAGTCTCAGTGCCGCGGAGGGCGACGTATTAGCGTCCGTCATCGAAGCAATATGCGCGATCGCCTGCGCATGCTCGCGCTTCGAACGCGCCGCCGTACAATCCGGCGGAACGAAGAGCCGGAAGTTCCGCATCCGCGCATCGTGCGCCGTACAGACGACGCAGCTATTCGTGGCCAGTCCACATACGATCAGAGTAGTCGCGCCCAGCTTTCTCAGGAGAAGTTCAAGCGGCGTCTGGTAGAAAGCCGAGTGCATCGGCTTCAGAACGAAATAATCTTCAGGGTACGGACGAAGCTGGGCCACGAAGTTCCGGCTCGGCGCGCCTTCGCGGGCGCAGTATTCGATCAGTTTCGACGCCTCCGATCTCCAGTGCCCGAAATTATCGTTAACGTAGATCGCGGGGATTCCCGCTTCGCGGGCACGAGCCTTCAGTCGAGCGATCCGCGGCGCAATCGGCATCGCCTGCCGCAGGATGCGTTCGCCGTCGGGAAACTCGAAGTGATTGATGACGTCTACGAGCAGCAGCGCCGCTTTGGACGGTGGCGCTTTGGATTCCGGTTTCACGGGCGAATGAGAGCGATGCCGGCTGCGGGATCCATCTGCCGCTCCAGATGCTTCGGCGATTTGGTGAGCACCACCTCGAGTGTGGGGCGAACGGAGGCCTTCATCAAATGTCCTCCGACCATCGCGCCCCCACGCCGCGCAAGGGACGCATGGGCATGCACCTTCGGCTTGCCGTCCTGGAGTGCGATATCGCCCAACAGCGTCACGACCTCCGCCTGCTCGACGACCGGGACTGGCTCGTACTTTTTCGATTCCCAGTCGAAATAGCCGAGCGTGGCCTCGGAGAATGCGCCGATCGCGGTAAAGCTCGCCGCCGTGATCTTCTGTTCTTCGGCAAACTTCGTCAGTGTGGCGACAACTTCATCGGCGGTGTCGAAAATCAGCACCCAGGTTCCTTCACCGGGGGCGTCCGTCAGGGCTTTTGCTCGCATCGATATCCCGCGGAGCAATCCGGATTCCACAGGAGCGTGTCACATGGTCCGCTACACTCGACCCATGCTCCTCTGCACCGTTCGCGGCTGCCGCAAGCCGCTCGAACGGGATGGCAATCGTCTTGTCTGCGCCGCCGGACATTCGTTTGATGTGGCGCGCAGCGGCTATATCAATCTGCTCCAGCCGCAGGACCGGCGCTCGAAGAATCCTGGCGATAGCGTTGCGGCCGTAACCGCGCGGCGGCGTCTGCACGATCGCGGGGTGACGGCGCCACTGCTGGCCGGCATTGCGGAGTTTCTGGCGCTTTCGCCGGATGATGTAGTGTTCGACGCCGGTTGCGGTGACGGTTTCTACCTCGGCAGTCTTGCGGCTGCAAGTGGATGCGAGGCGCATGGAGCGGACATCTCCATTCCGGCGGTGGATGCGGCCGCGCGCCGCTATTCCGGATGCGAATGGGTTGTCGCCAATGCGGACCACTTCACGCCATATAGCGACAGCGTTTTTTCGGTGATTCTTTCCATCACCGCGCGTATGAATGCGCCGGAGTTCCGCCGCACGCTGCGCGATGACGGCCGGCTCCTGATTGCCCTGCCATCGCCGGATGACTTGATCGAACTGCGCGGCGCCGGACGCGACCGGACCGAGCGAACGATCGGTGAATTCGCGGATTTGTTCCGGCTGGAGCGGCAGAGCCGCGTGGAAACGCGCGCGGACCTCGACGCAGCCTCAGTCAACGACGTGCTCCACTCGATCTATCGCCCCCTGCAGCCCCGCGCGCCGGAAGCTTCGCGCGTCACGTTCAGCCTCGATCTGCTGCTGTTTCGCCCGAAGTAATCACGCCCACTTGTAGACCGCTTTGGCGTTCTTCGAGAAGAATTTTTCGGAGATCGCAGCGCCTTTCGGCTCCACGTATTCCTTCACGACGCCGAGAATCTTCGCATATGGCGCCATGTGATCGCTTTTCGGCCAGTTGCTGGCGTACACGACGCGATCCTGGCCGAACATGTCCCAAAGCTGATCGAGCGACGCGCGATACGGCGCGACGTCCGTCGGAATCTTATCGCCGATCTTCTGAATCACGCCCGAAACTTTGCAATACACATTCGGATGGCTCGCAATCGGACGCATCTGCTCCGCCTTCCAGTGCGGCGGCATCTCCGGCATGTGATTGATAATGACCCGCAGATTCGGTACTTTCTCGATGACGGTCCGCAGCGGCGCGAGCCACTTCGTATCCGTTTCGCCGATGGCATCGAGCGACAGATCGGCGTCCGCCAGACGCTTCAGATCGTCGATGAAGGCCGGATTCGACGCCCCCGCGATGAATTTTTCATCGAAAATGCGGATACCGCGCACAAGCGGGTTTTTGTGGAACCGCGCCAGGCTCGTGCGGAACTCCGGTTTGCCCGCTTCGATGTTCGCGACGAAGGCCAGGATCATGGGATGGCCCTTCACCAGATCCAGAATCCACTGGTTGTCTTCGAGCCGCGGACTCGCCTCCACCACAACCGCGCCGGTCACCCCAACAGGCTTCGCCGTCGCTTCGAACAGCGCCGGGAGCACCGGTTTGTAGAGCACCTTATCGGTGCTGGGCGGCCATGGAATGCCGTCTTTGCGGTGGGGGTCGTAGAAATGGATGTGGGTGTCGATGATCTGCATTGCGGCCGTGGCGGCGTTCAGCGAAGCGTCGGACGCAGCCAGCGCCGCGAGCGCGGCTCCGGTCTGAAGGAAGTCTCGCCGGTTTTGGTTTATAGGCACTCGGAAATTATATCCGCGTTACTGCGCGGTCAGAGAAACAGACGCCTCCGTGGACTCCCAGTCGATAAACAACACGCCCTTGTTTGCGCCTTCCGGGCGTACGCCGATGCGCAGAGTCTCAACAGGTGAAGGCAGCGCCGAGACCTTCATCTTCGTCCGGCCGAAATCCTGATTCGCGTGGTAGTTCAGATGGAACTGGCCGGTTTCCTTGTTAACGATGAGGGTCCATTCTTTTTCGCCGGGGACGGTCCAGATGCTGTAGGAGCCTTTCGGGAGTTTGAGATCGCCGGCAAGAAGCGGCGCTTGAGTCGTGATCTTCGTGGCATAGTTGGCGCCTGTCGCCCAGACTCTGTCGAACGGTACCAGGTCGCCGAAGATTTTGCGGCCGTGTATGGAGGGCGTGTAGTACTCGATCGTAATTTTCCTGCCGCCGATCGTGCCGGATGAACTCGCCTTCGGGCTGGTGTAGCGATGGGTCTCCTGTGCGAACGCGATTGCGGCCACCGCCGCCAGAAGGATCAGGTTCAGGGCAGGATGGGATCGGCGCATGGAGAGCCTCCGGCGACTATCGTAGCGCGGTTTGCGCGGGAATACCGGCTATGCCGCGGGAACATCCGTGCGGCTGAAATCCTCACCCACAAAAAGAAGCGACTGCCCCGCGACTTTCGCGGTCGCGTACGAAAAGCAATCGCCCATATTCAGCCATGAACAGGTATTGCGTCGCTGCAATCTCGTCGAGCAGGGCTTCATAGCCCGCTTCCCGGCAAATTACGGCGACGACCGCCGAGGAATCAGAATCAAACCGGCTCACCCCATTCGCCGTACCCAAGGCGCCGGTCTTCCTCGTCTTTGCTCCAGCGTTTGCGGGTTTTTGCGGGCAGAGTGGGCCAGACGCGCAATTCCAGAAAGTTTTGCAACCGCTCCCGCCGTTGTCGAATGAATTCTTCGTCAACCCACTGCGAGTTGTTCCGTAATAACAGCCAGGGTCAACCGTCATTGGAATAAGAACCCCATGAGATTTCAACCTGCTGTACCGCTATTACTCGCCTGCCTGAGTTGTGTGGCTCAGACCGCGTCTGAATTGCCGGCTTTCGATGCTGCGTCCGTTCGTCCGAATACGGATCCGAGGACAGGCGGACTCCAGACAGCGCCGGGTTCGCTGACATTCCGGAACGCGGATCTTCTGCGCCTGATTTGCTGGGCCTGGGATACACCGCGGTTTCAGGTGGAAGGCCCTGACTGGATGCGCGATCAGAGCTTCGACGTCGTAGCGAAATCCCAAAGCGGAGGAGATGACGATCGCCTTCGTCTGATGCTGCGGAAGCTCCTTGCCGACCGGTTCGGTCTGAAAGTTCATATCGACCAGCGGGAAATGCAGGTCTACGCGGTCACGCTGGCGAAAGGCGGTTTCAAAATGCCGGAATCGAAAGAGGACGGACCTCCCATCTTCGATCGCGGCGGCCCCACCATGCTGACGGCCCATCACGTCACCATGAAAGATTTCGCCGAAAAAGTCTCCGAGCCGCTCCACCGCCCCGTGATCGACGAAACAGGACTGACGGGCAAATACGAAATCAAAATCGATGTGGCGGCCTATATGCAGTCCACCGGTCAGACGCTTGACAATGGCCAGGTCGACGTGATGGCGGTGCTCTTTAACGCGCTCCAGCAACAGCTCGGAGTCAAGCTGGAATCGAAGAAGGAGACGGTGAAAATCCTGACCGTGGATCACCTCGAAAAGCAGCCGACGGAAAATTGACTTAGCTGTTACGCGCGGCGTAATTTGGTGAGAATGAAGATTGCGCTGCTTCTCACCGCCGCGGGTCTTTGGCGTCCGTCAAATTGTCGGTTGGGGAGGGATTCAGCGGACCTCCGTTTCAGTTGACGGCCGATACCATGACCATTCGCGGCGGCTCCCTGAAGGAATGCATTCAATTCGCGTGGCAAGTTCCTGAGACGCGCGTTATAGCACCCGCCTGGATGAATGACGTGCGGCTGGATATCGTGGCGAAATCCGCCGCGCCGGCTGAGGAGAAGCAATTCCGGATGATGCTTCGTCCGTTGCTCGAGGAGCGCATCGGACTCAAAGCGCATAGCGAGCAGAGAGAATCTTCCGTATACGCTTTGACCCTCGACAACGGCGGTCCGAAGTTCCACGAGAGTACCTCGGAAGGACCCGTCTCCAGTTACAAGACCAGAACCGTCACGGTCATCGACCGCGTCCCAGGGATCACGCCGGCCGAACGCCAGTTGGCAACTGAGTCAGTGTTACGAAAAAAATCGTTGCGTTAGGAAGCGGAGTCGTAGTAGGGTAAGGTCAGATGCCGCCCAAGCCTTCTGAGACGCCGCTCCCCACCGCCGCCGAGCTCGACATTCTTGCCGTTCTCTGGCGTCTCGGGGCGGCGACCGTCCGCGAAGTGCATGACGAGCTGAAGAAAGACAGCGGCTACACCACCACGCTCAAACAGATGCAGCTCATGCTCGGCAAAGGGCTGCTGATTCGCACGGAACGCTTTGGCGTTCACGTGTATGAGGCTGGCATTCCCAAAGAACAGACGCAGATCCAGATCGCGGGAGACCTGATGAATCGCGCGTTCGAAGGCTCCGCCCGCACGCTGGTGATGGGGGCGCTTGCCGCGAAGCCGGTTTCGCGGGAAGACCTGGATGAGATCAGGCGCATGATCGAGGCCGCGGAGAAGGGAAGACGCAAACCATGACAGCCATCTGGGTCAATCGGATCGGATGGACTCTCCTGCATTTCCTCTGGCAGGGAACGCTGATCGCGATCGCGTATGCCATTGGCCGCCGCGTCCTGTGTCGAGCAAAATCGCCGCAGCCGCGTTATCTTCTCGCGTGCGCGGCCATGGCGGCTATGCTCGTAGCCGTCGCCGCCACTTACACAACGCTCGGAATCCAACCCGCAACGGTCGCCATCCAGATCCAGAGCGTCGCCACCCACGCAACACAGTTCGAGCCGCCACCGCATACGCGGCCTTTCGAATCCGTTTCCACGTCGGCGATCCCCGCGTGGCGCGAAGCCGTTATGCCGTTGTTTGTGGCGCTCTGGTTTGCCGGCGCCGCTATCCTCAGCGTTCGCCTCCTCTTCGGGTGGAGCATGGCTGCGCGCCTGAGATTTGTTTTCACGCGGCCAGGTCCACGCGAATGGCAATTGCGTCTCGACCGGCTGGGCTCCCAACTGCGCGTCGCGCGCCCCGTCAAACTCTGCGTCTCGGCGGCGGTTCAGGTCCCTATCGTCCTCGGCTGGCTTCGTCCGGTGATTCTGGTTCCGGTCGGCGCCCTCACCGGCCTTCCGCCGGAATGCGTGGACGCTCTGCTGGCTCACGAACTCGCGCACATCGTCCGCTGCGACTATCTCGTCAACATCGCCCAGAAGGTCTGTGAAGCGCTGCTGTTCTATCATCCGGCGGTCTGGTGGATTTCCGGCCATATCCGCGAAGAGCGCGAACATTGCTGTGACGATATCGCCGTGCGCGTTCCGGGCGACGCCATTCTCTACGCGCGGACGCTCGCTGCACTCGAACGCGAACGGGCCACGCCGCTGACGTTCGCCGTAGCCGCGAACGGCGGCGTCCTGCGCCGCCGGATCGCACGCGTTCTGGGACAGACGGAGCCGCACTCGCGCGATTTCGCGGGCTCCGGTCTCCTCGCGGGCATCATTCTGATGTCGTTCGCGGCCGCCGGACTCTGGGCGCAGGCCGGTTCGCATTTCGACGCCGCTACAGTAAAGCCGAACCACTCCGGCACGGGTGTGGATCATATTCAGATCGGAGGCGGCAGCGTAACCATCCAGAATGTTTCGCTGAAACGTCTGATCGGTATGGCGCACGGGGTGCAGGAAGGCCGCAGTTATCTTTTTTCCGGTCCGGACTGGCTCGATTCGGAAAATTTCGACGTGCTGGCGAAATATCCTGCGGACACGCCGAACGCGCAGGTTCTCCAGATGCTCCAGCGCGAGCTCGAAGAGCGCTTCTCACTTCGCCTGCATCGCGAGATGAAGGAATTTTCGGCGTACGCGCTTCTGCTCACGAAAGACGGACCGAAGTTTCACGCATCCACGAGGCAGGGGGCGTACAAATTCAGTTTCCGGGACGGTCACGCCGCCGGCTCCGCCATCACCATGGGCATGTTCGGCGATCGTCTGTCGCGTCCGGATTTCGGCCTCGATCGTCCGGTTGTGGACCAGACGGGTCTTACCGGAACGTACGACGTTATGTTCGACTGGAAGGCAGGCGAACCCGATGCGCCCTCGCCCTCGCTCTTTACCGCAATTCAGGAACAACTCGGCCTCAAACTCGAAGCGCGAAAGATCCCGCTGGAAGTTCTTGTTGTGGATCACGCCGAAAGAGTCCCGAAAGAAAACTAACCGCCAGGAGCGCAGCCATGAACGCAATACATCTCTTATCCGATCAGCCATGGGTGGAACGGTTCGGCTGGACGCTGGTGCATTTCCTCTGGCAGGGACTGCTTGTTGCCCTTATTTACGCAGCGGCGCGAAGACTCGCGCGGCGATCACAACCGCGATACGCCCTCGCATGCGTCGCTCTGGCGATGTTGAGCGCGGCGCCCGTCGTCACATTCCGCGCTCTCACCCCGGCCCAACAGGTCACGGCGAATCCCTACATGGGAAATGTTCCTGTTTCATCAACTGCCGCGGCAACTGCCGCAAGCTCTGCTGCCGGAACGACTGCCATCACCGCGCAGCTGCGTCGCGACACCCTGATGTCATGGGTCGTCGTCCTCTGGTTCGCTGGCGCCATCGCCTTCTGGATCCGGTTGACCGGCGGTTGGCTGATTGCCGCGCGAATGCGGCGCATGTCCATCCGGCAAGCGCCTGCGGAGTGGCAGCGCACGCTCGAACGGATCAAAGCGCGTATCGGCATTTCGCGCGCGGTTCAGTTGCTCGTCTCAGCGCTGGTGCAGGCGCCGACGGTCATCGGCTGGCTTCGCCCCATCGTGCTGATGCCGGTCGGAGCGCTGGCCGGCCTGCCTGCGGAACACGTCGAAATGTTGCTCGCCCATGAACTCGCGCACATCCGCCGGCACGATTATCTCGTCAACGCGCTGCAAAGTATCGCTGAGGCTCTGCTGTTCTATCATCCCGCCGTCTGGTGGATCTCCGGCCATATTCGCGCCGAGCGCGAAGTCTGCTGCGACGATACCGCCGTCGCCATCGGCGGCGACGCATTCACCTACGCCTGCGCGCTGGCCGGCCTGGCGTCACGCCGCCCGGCGTTCCTGAATCCGGCGCTCGCGGCGAACGGCGGATCTTTGCCCGAACGCATCGGACGCCTCCTGAACCAGCCTGTCCGGGATGCGCGTCCGCGTTCGGGGGCCGCCCTCGCGGCCGGTTTTCTGATCGCATGCGCGGCCTGGGGATTGCTGGCTCAGCCGCAATCCGCGCGGAAGGTATTTGAAGCCGTCACTATTAAGCCGAATCAACTGGGCGGCGGCCACAGCCATTCCCACTCGTCGGATGGAAGATGGAACGCCAGCATGACCACGAAATCTCTGATCGAGTCGGCATACGGGATTAAGCCATTCCAACTCGAAGGAGGGCCGAGCTGGCTCGATGAGAGCAACTATGATTTCGTCGCGACGACAGGCGACGCAGCGGACTTGACAACCCGAACCCTCCAACCCTATCTCCAATCACTGCTCGCGGACCGGTTCCATCTCGTCTACCACCGAACACAGAAAGAATTTCCCGTCTACGCCCTGATGACAGTTAAAACCGGGCCCAAGCTGACTCCTGCCGCCGGAGACGAGACAGGGGAGGGTACCCACTCCAATGGCGACAAGGGCGTGATCCACATGACCGGAAGCAATCTGACCATGGGCGGTTTTGCGAGCTTTCTCGCGAGTGAGCTCGATCGCCCTGTCATTGACCGGACCGGGATTCCGGGGAGATATAACGTGAAGCTCGACTGGTCCTCCGGAGAAGTGGACACAACCGTCCCGACCGTCTTTTCCGCCCTGCAGGAACAAATGGGTCTTCGCCTCGAAGCTTCCAAAGGCCCTGTGGAAATCCTCGTGATCGACAGCGTCGACAAACCCTCGGCGAATTAATACTAGACAATTAGTAACCACCCGCCGTCCTCCCGCGTCTGAACGGGCAGGATGCGGCTCCCGGCGATCTTCGAAGCGCTCCGGAATCAGCTCGGTCTCCGGCTGGTTCCGGCGACGGACCCGGTCGGAACCCTGGTCATCGATCGTTTGGAACAAAAGCCAACGGAAAACTAATGCGGCGTTCACACATCTTTACATTTCTGCCTGTAAACCATTCTGTAAAAAGGATTTACTTTGTAAAGTTACTAAAACGTCCGTAACATCTCCGGGGTGTACCCCGTCCTCACAAATAGGACGGAACTTGTAAAGGAGGGTTTACATCTTATGTCCCACGAAACGAATCGATATAACGCCGACATGGCCGCTCACGACGAAAACGGGAATGTGAAGCTGAGCCTCGAAGCTGACGATCATCTGGGCCGGTTGCTCGCGCCCGATACCGAAATTCCCTGGTTCAAATCGATCATCCAGAACTTCCGCGAGATGCTGCATCCGCAGGAGCTGCCGCCGCTCGAGCTCACCTCGAAGCCGGTGGAAGTGAAAGATCTTTGGGGGCAGGGCACGAACCCGAAGCGCGTTCTCGCCTCGGTCCTGATCCACGCGGGTGTGTTCGCCGCGTTGATCCTGATCGGCACGAGCCCGGTTGTGCAGAAAGCCGTTCAGCACGTGGTGATTTTCGCCCCGCCGCCTCCGCCGAAGCATGTGGTGGAAGTGAAGGTCCAGCCCGCCGCGGGCGGCGCGCCGCGCTCTGCCGCTCCTGAATTGAAAGCCGCGGCTCCGAAGCCGATGCCCAAAGCGTTCACGCCCCCGCTTGTCCACATTGACCATCCCGCGCTCACGATGGATGCTTCCCTCGTCGCTGCCCCGGATGCCTGGGCTGCCCCCTCCGGCGCCATCGGCAATCCGCTGGGCACAATCGGCGGCGGTTCCGGCCTGGGCTCTGGCAACGGCGGCACTGGCAAAGGCACGGGCACAGGGAACGGTAACGGCAACTCCGCCGGAACCGGTGGCCAGATCTATAACCCGGGCGGCGGCGTCAGCAATCCGACGCTTGTGACGTCCGTTCCGCCCGAGTATTCTGACGAAGCTCGCAAAGACCGGATCACCGGTTTCGTTACGCTCGCCATTGTGGTCAATCAGAGCGGCAAGGCGACCGACATCAAGATTGTCAAGAGCCTGGGCGACGGACTCGATGAGAAAGCAATCGAAGCGGTTCAGAAGTGGCTCTTCAAGCCTGGCCTCGTGAAGGGCATCCCGGTGGCCGTTCGCGCCGAAGTGAAGGTTAGCTTCACGCTCCTCTAATCCCAAACTTTCCCCCCTCAACTTGCCGCGGCGGATTTCATTCCGCCGCGGTTTTTTTTCGACCGGCGAACGCTCCAGGATAATGGAGAGACTTCATGGTTCTCCTGCGAAATGGTTTGCTGATCGATGGGACAGGCGCTCCCGGCGTTGCCGGTTCTGTTCTGATGGATGGAAATCGTCTCGCCGCTGTTGGCCCCGTTACGCCGCCCGCAGAGGGCCCGGTGATCGATTGTTCGGGGTTGGCGATTGCGCCAGGCTTTATCGACCTGCATAGCCACCTGGATCTTCAGGTACTCGAAGATCGTCCGGAAAAGATTCGGCAGGGTGTGACCGGCGAGGTGGTCGGCAATTGCGGGTTTTCTCCGTTTCCGTTCGTTGATGATGAACGCGCGCTCCGGGAGTTCGCGTCGGGCATTCTTGGCCGCAGGGATCGGTGGGGATGGCGGACTGCTTCGGAATATCTGAAGACCGTTGAAACCCGCGCCGCGAAAGTGCATGTATTCCCTCTTGTGGGGCACGGCAGTCTGCGGATTGCGGTGGCGGGAAACACTCTGGCTCCGCTTTCCGCGAACGATCTCGGAATGATGTCCGGTTTCCTCGAGGATGCGCTTGCCGCCGGATGCGCGGGTTTCTCCACGGGATTGATGTATGCGCCTGGTTCGAGTGCGACCGCTCCGGAACTTCAGCAGCTTTGCCGGATTGTGGCGCGCAGCGGCAAGCTCTACGCCACGCACATGCGCAGCTATGCGGAGGGGCTGGTGGAGGCCGTTCGGGAGCAACTCGATCTGGTCCGCGCGACAGGGTGCCGGTTACAAATTTCCCACCTGCAGGCGGCGGGCCGCGTTAACTGGGATCTGCAGCAGCGCGCTCTCGACGAGATCGAAGCGGCGCGCGCGGAAGGGATCGACGTCGAGTTCGACATTTATCCGTATCAATGCGGCAGTACGGTGCTCACTCAGTGGCTGCCGGCGTGGGTGCTGGAAGGCGGGAAAGACGCATTGCTCGCCCGGCTGCGCGATCCCGCGCTGCGGACGCGCATCGCGGAAGAGACGGAGCACTCACGTCCGCAACTCTGGAGCGATATCACGATTTCCGGCACGCAGAGCGGGAAGCTAGTGGGGCGGACGATTGAAGAGATTGCGATCGAGCGCGGAACCGAGGCCGCGCACACGGCGCTCGATCTTCTGGTGGAAGAAGAAGCGGGAATCAATGTGATTTCGTTCAATCAGAGCGAAGCGAACCTGAGGCAATTGCTCACGCATCCGCTTTGTTCGGTCATCAGCGATGGGTTCTATGTGAACGGCAAAGCGCATCCGCGGCTGTACGGCACATTTCCCGAGCTGCTGGGCCGCGTCACGCGAGAACTCGGCTGGATGGATTTGCCGCGCGCCATCCACAAGATCACGGCGCAACCAGCCGCGCGTCTGCGCCTCGCCGATCGCGGACTGTTGCGGCAGGGCTATTTCGCCGATGTCACAATCTTCGATCCGGCGGCAATTCAAAGCCATTCGACCTATGACGATCCGGATCGGGCGCCGGACGGCATTGTCAGCGTGATCAAAGACGGAAAGTTCGTGTACGGACGGGGCGCGTGAACCGGCGCTGGACAGTCCTCGCCCTGGTCTTTTTCGGAATCGTGATCAGCTACGTCGATCGCGGTAATCTCAGCATCGCCGCGCCTTCGATGATGCGCGATTTCGTCATCACTCCGGGGACGATGGGCGTACTGCTTTCGGCCTTCTTCTGGACATACGGGGCGTTCCAGATTCCGAGTGGCTTTCTGGTGGATCGCCTGGGCATTCGCCGAGCTTACGCCGCCGGCTTTCTGATCTGGACGGTCGCGTCGGCTTCGATTGCTCTGAGCCGGGGCAGCGGCGACGTGATCGCGCTGCGCATGGTGCTGGGCTTCGCGGAGTCAGTTGGCCCGCTCGCCAGCCTGAGTTTCATTCGCAACAATTTCGAGGGCAAGGATCAGGGGCTGCCCACCGCGATTTACATTGGAGGGCAGAGCATCGGTCCGGCGCTGGGGGCTTTGGTGGGAGCCGCACTGCTCGACCGCTTCGGGTGGCGCGCGATGTTTGCGGCAACGGGAATCGGCGCTCTGGTGTGGCTGCCTTTCTGGTGGTTTTCGGCGCCGCGAGAGAGTGCGCGGGCGCAAGCGGCGACGGCGTCTGCGCCTGTGAACTGGCGCGCGCTGCTGCGCGGAAAATCGTTTTGGGCGCTTTCGCTTTGCATCCTTCTGGCTTCTTATTTTTGGTATTTCGTTCTCACGTGGATTCCGAGTTATCTGGTGCTCTCGAAGGGATTCACCACGCTGCAGATGGGCGGCGTCGTTTCCACCTGCCTCTTTGC
>CAZWTH010000340.1:0-8713 GCA_964636715.1 uncultured Solibacteraceae bacterium
TTTTCTGGACCACAGTCGCCGAGCGGATCATCAGCGTCATCAGTTCTTATACGGGCGACGGGGTGGTGTTCACGATCGATACGCGGCTGCGGCCGAACGGGCGGGAGGGCGCCCTCGTCCAGACCCAGGGCGCCTATCGGAAGTACTTCGCGCACAAAGCGCAGGCGTGGGAAGGCCTCTCCTGCATGAAGGCGCGGACAATCGCGGGCGACATCGGCAAGGGCACCGCGTTTCTGGTGGAGCTACAGAAAATCGACTGGCAACGTTACGGTCAGGCGCGCCGGTCGCGCGAAGAGCTCGCTCACATGCGGCAACGCCTCGAGAAGGAGCAGGGCGTCCGCAACCCGCTCAAAGCCGGCAAGGGTGGCTACTACGATATCGACTTCGCCCTCATGTACCTGCGCCTGCGCGATGCCGGAAGCTTCTACGCGGCGCTCAACACGCCGAAGCGCATTGAAGTAATTGTGAAGGCAGGCGGTCTGACCGCGGCGGATGCCGGCTTTCTCAGCGATGCCGCTACCATGTTTCGTGCGATCGATCACGGCCTGCGCGTCGCAACGGGGCACGCCGAAGGGCGGCTTCCGACCAATCCGGCGCAGGTCGCGGTCATGACGGAACTCGTGCATCGATGGGCGCCGCCGGCGTTCCGGCAGGGAACCGTGGAGTCCGTCATGAAGCAAATACGGCGCGAGACCCGCGGCTTTTTCGAAAGAATCTTCGCCGGCGATTGAGTCTTACGAGCGGCTGGCGCATTCCATATAAAATGGGAATTCATAATGGTCCGCGACGGCATCTACTATGCGCTGGGATTGACGGCAGCCGGCGTCCTGATTTCCTGGCTCCTGGGTCCCGCCTTCGCGGTCCCGCTGTTTCTTCTGGCTGCGTTTTGCGCGTGGTTCTTCCGCGATCCGGAGCGTCCGATTCCCGTCGGTTCCGTGGCGGTGTCGCCCGCGGATGGTAAGGTCGTCGCCGTGGTGAAGGAGAACGGCCGTACCCGCATCAGTATCTTTCTCAATATCTTCAACGTGCATGTGAACCGCTCGCCCGTGTCCGGCGTGATCACGGAGTTCGTCTATCAGAAGGGCAAGTTCCTGGTGGCGAGCCAGGAAGCCGCCTCGTCGGAGAAC
The DNA here is from genome assembly GCA_964636715.1 of uncultured Solibacteraceae bacterium. GTDB lineage: Bacteria > Acidobacteriota > Terriglobia > Bryobacterales > Bryobacteraceae > BOG-234. The sequence continues at coordinate 1,128 of CAZWTH010000340.1, forward strand.
GAGCAGACCATCATCACCATTCGCTCGCAGGATGGAACGCTGGTCGTGTTCAAGCAGATTGCGGGGCTGATCGCGCGGCGGATTATTTTCAGTAAGAAGCCTGGTGATATCGTGCAGACGGGTGAACGCATCGGTCTGATCAAATTCGGTTCGCGCGTGGATGTGATTCTGGGCCCGGAATGGGCGATCGAAGTTTCGCCGGGCGCGCGCGTCAGCGCCGGATCGAGCATCCTGGCGCGCCGCGGCGGTGAAGTCGAGATTCCGCTGGCCGTGACGACGGGCCTCAAGGAACCTGCGCTTTGTCAAACCTAAGTCCCGAGGAAATTCCGGTCGAAACCGCTTCGCCGGGGCGGCCTGTCAAAAGACCGCCTCCCCGGGCGGCGTATGCCCTGCCGACACTTTTCACGGCGGGAAACATTTTTCTCGGCTATCTCTCGATCGTGCACACGATTCAGGGGGCGCTGTCTTTTCCCGCGCAGGCCGCGCTGGCGCAGCAGGATTTCGAGATTGCGGCGAAGACCATCGGGCTGGCTGTGGTGCTGGATGGCCTCGACGGGCGCATCGCGCGCATGACGAACACGACCAGTGAATTCGGCCGCGAACTCGATTCCCTCGCGGACGTGATCAGCTTCGGCATCGCGCCCGCGATTCTGGCATATGTCTGGGGCGTGATGTTCGCGACGGAGGCCGGGAACTCGTTCATCCTCGACCATCTGCAGCGGATGGGTAAGCTTCTTTCGTTCCTGTTCCTTGCCTGCGGCGCCGCGCGTCTGGCGCGTTTCAATATTCAGAAGAACCCAATGCCGGCCAATCCAGGCGCTCCGCACCGCCGGTATTTTGTTGGCTTGCCCATTCCCGCGGGCGCGGGTATGGTGGCGGCCGTGATTTTCGCGCTCGGAAGCCTGCCCATCACGGATCCGGGCTGGTCTGTGGTGTGGGTGGCGCTGCTGGGTTTACTTTCGTTCCTGATGATCAGCGCCTGGCGTTACTGGAGTTTCAAGGATCTGAATTTGCTGCGCCCGCGCTCGCCATTGATCCTGGTGCTGATGTGCCTGGTGATCTACGCGATCTGGAACTGGGCGCACGTCATGCTGCTGGTGCTGGCGTCGATTTACGTATCAAGTGGGATTGTGATTCGCGTGGGTGGGGTGATTCGGCGGGGCGGAAAGCCAAAACCTCCGATGCCCGCGCCACAGGATCATCCGGAGGCTCAGATTGGCTGATTTTATCGCGCTGGTGGGTAGCGAGACGCTGCTTGGCAGGGAAATTCGGGAAGTATTCGGTGAAACGTCGCTCGGCGAACAGCTTCGGCTGCTGGCGGGCGATGAAGAGGATTCGACTCGCATTTCGGCCATCGGCGACGAACCCGCCATTATCAGCCGTCTCGATCCGGAAGAGATCGAAGACGCGGCTGTCGTGATTCTTGCCGGATCGGAGGAATCCTCGAAGGCGGCGCTGGAGGCGGAGCCTTCCGGCGTGGTGATTGACCTGACGGGCGCAACGGAAGAAGATCCGGATGCGCGTGTCCGGGCGCCGCAGGTGGAAGGCTCGGATTTTCGCCCGGACCGCGAGGGCCCGCAGGTGACGGCGCATCCGGCCGCGCTGGCGATCGCGCTGATTCTGACGCGCATTCACCGGTCCTACGCCGTATCGCGGGCGATTGTGCAGATCTTCGAGCCCGCCAGCGAACGCGGCAAAGGCGGGATTGACGAGTTGCAGAAACAGGTGGTCAGTTTGCTGTCGTTCCAGCAGATTCCCAAGGAAGTCTTCGGCGCCCAGTTGGGTTTCAACATGCTGCCGAAGCTCGGCGAAGAATCGGCGGTGCAGCTTCACGAGGTGGAAGACCGGATCGACCGGCATCTCGCCACGCTGCTCGAGCGCGCCGCAACGGGAATGCCGATGCCATCCCTCCGCGTCACGCAGGCTCCGGTTTTCCATGCCTACAGCCTCTCGATGTGGATTGAATTCGAGGAAGCCCCGGATGTCAATTCGCTCGAAGAAGCGCTGATGGGCGACTGGATTGACGTGCGCGGCGGCGATGTGGAACCGCCGGATAACGTGGGCGTCGCGGGACAGAGCGGCGTCACGGTGGGCGCCATCACGCCCGATCGTAACGACGGAAACGCAGTGTGGCTGTGGGCCGCCGCGGATAATCTGCGGCTGATCGCCGAAACGGCCGCGCTGATCACGCGGGAGATTGTGTGAGTTTTGCCGGCTCCTCGCGCATGATGGCCCTGGTTCCCGCTCTGCTCGCGGCGGGCTGTGGCTATCACATCGCAGGCAAGGCGAATCTGCTGCCGGCTGATATTCACACGATTGCGGTGGCCCCATGGGGAAACGCGAGTGTCCGCTATAAGCTTTCGAACTATCTGGCGGCGTCGGTTTCGCGGGAGCTCATTGCGCGCACGCGCTACCGGCTGGTGGCGGACGTTTCCAAAGCGGATGTGGTGCTCTACGGCAGCGTCGCGAACATAACGCAGGGCGGCAGTCCGCTCTACGATGCCGCAACGCAAAGAACCACGGCGGGCAACGTGGTTGTGTTCCTGCAATTCAAGCTGATCGATCGTTCGGGGAAGGTGCTGATCGATAAGCCGGGTCTGGTCTATCAGCAGCCCTACGAAATCAGCATCGATCCCCGTCAGTATTTCGACGAAAGCGACGCGGCGTTCGAGCGGCTCTCGACGGATGTGGCGAAGAGCGTGGTGAGCGCGATCCTGGAGCAATTCTGAGAACGTCATGACACCGGCACAGTTTCTGGCGCGGGCGAAGAAGAAGGATATTCCGCCGGTCATTCTTTTTCTGGGGCAGGAAGGTTATAACCGCCGGCGCTGCCGCGATGCGGTTGTGGCGGCTCTCGGGATGGAGCCGGAGCAGATCGATATGGCGGAATCGTCGCTCGCGGCCGTGGTGGATGACGCCCGCGCCATGTCTCTCTTTGCCTCCGAGCGGCTGATCTTTGCAAAAGCGGCCGAAACCGCCATGCCGCGCGTGAGCCGGGCCGCGGCCTCCAGCGAAGAAGATGACGATGCAGATAGCTCCGAGGGCGAGTCTTCCGCACCGGCCGGACGCGCGGCCGCCGCGGGCGAAGAGGCGCTCCTCGCCGCGTATGTGAAAGATCCCACGCCGGGCGTGACGCTGATTTTCGAAGCCGTTCGGTGGGATTTCGATGGCGACGATAAGACGAAGACCGAACGCGTCCGGAAATTCTATGGCGCGATTCCAGAGGTGGTGGAATTCCGCCGCTTCGCCGCGGAAGATGCCCGCACGGAGCTGGAGCGTTTGGCGCGCGAGATGAAGGTTGCGCTTGAGCCTGCGGCGGCGGAAGCCCTCGTGGAAGCTCTGGCCGCAGACATGGGGCGCATCGCGGTGGAACTCGAAAAGCTGCGGCTCTACGGGAAGCCGGTGACGGCGGAGGCTCTGACGCTGCTGGTTCCCGATGCGCGGCAGAGCACGATCTTCGCGCTGGTAAACGCGCTCGGACGCCGGGACCGCGCCCGTTCGCTCGATGCGCTCGACGCTTTAGTGCGCGAAGGCGAGTATCTGCCGCTGGCGCTGACGTTTCTCGCCGGGCAGTTCCGGATGGCGATGGTGGCGAAGGAGGCCAACCTGCGCGGAGCGTCGCATTTGCAGTCGCATTTCCAGCGGCAGGGCGTTCCCATGTGGGGTTCCCGCGCGGAGCAGGTCTGGCTGACGGCGTCGAAATTCACGCCGGCGCAACTGGAGCGCGGTATGAAATTGATTTTTGAGGCCGACCGAGATCTGCGCAGCGCGCGGCCGGATGACCGGACAATCGTGGAAAACTTCGTCGTACGCCTCTGCGCCTGAGCTTATGGGGCGGCGCTTCGGCGCTGCCGCAGGGCTTCCGCCCGGCGCGGAGTTCCAGAAACGTTTCGGATCGCTTGCGCCGGCCAGAAGGCTACGAAGCCCGGCCCGAAAGCACTTGCGGGATCGTTCGCAGAATGATGCGCGCGTCGAGCCCCAGCGACCAGTTATCGATGTACTGCATATCCAGCCGCATCCACTTCTCGAAATCCACCTGATCCCGGCCTTCCACCGCCCACAGGCTTGTCAGACCGGGCCTCATTCGCAGCCGGCGCCGCTGCCATCGCTGATACTGCGCGACCTCGCTCGGAATCGCCGGACGCGGCCCCACAATCGACATATCTCCGCGCAGCACGTTGAAGAGCTGCGGCAACTCATCGATGGAGAACCGGCGCAGCCACTTGCCCACCAGCGTCAACCGCGGATCGTTCGGAATCTTGGTGACGATTTCCTTCTGGTTCAGGTGGGCCACTTCATCCAGGCGGTCTTCCGCATCCATCACCATGGAACGGAATTTATAGAGCGTGAACGTGCGTCCATTCAGACCGCAGCGCGTTTGCCGGAAAATCAACGGACCTCGCGACGTGGTCTTGATCAGGATCGCCGCGAGCAAAATCAGCGGACTCAGGCATATGGTCAGCGTCACGGCCAGGGCCACGTCGATCACGCGCTTCGCGAGAAGCAGCACTTCGTCATCCGGCGCCGCCGAAAACGTGAGGAGGGGCGTACCGCCCAGGCGTTCGAGGGCGATGCTGCTGTTCACGTGCGGAAAGAAATCGACCGCGATGCGATTGCAGACGCCTTCCTCATCGCACCACAGAAAAACTTCTTCAAGCGACGCGAGCTTATCGGAATCCACCGCGAAGTGGATCTCGTCGATCACACGCTTCGAAAGCATCGGGCGCAGTTCTTCCGTGGGAAAAACGGGATACGGACGGCCGCTGGGCGAAAGCGAAGCGCGGCCGTCAAAATCGCCCGGCGGCGCCAGAAATCCTGCGATCCGCACGCCCTGTTCGTGATAGGTTTCCAGCATTGCGGCCAGACGCTGCGCGCGTTCGTCGAGTCCCACGATCACGATGTGACGCTGTACGCCGTTGCCGAGCAGCGGAACCAGATTGCGGGCCGCGATGTGAAAGCTCGCCAGCAGAAACCAGCTGATCGCGAAAAACAGAAGAAGAAATCCGCGCGCCAGGTTCTGGTCGCCGATCGCGTGGCCGAATACCAGGAAAATCGTGAGGCCAAGCGCGCTGTAGCCGACCTGGCGCAGCGTCTCGCGCAGGATTGTGCTGATACGGGCCGAATCGATGCGGCCGCTGACGTTCAGCCAGTAGCCGGCAACGACCCACGTGAGAACGCTGTAGACCAGCAGCAGCGCTTTGGTATCGGGCCGCAGGAAGAAGTTGCGTTGCAGGGGCAGCGATTCGCGCACCCAATAGGCGATTTCAAAGGCGAAAAAAGTGAGAACCGCGTCCGATAAGCCAAACAGAATCTTTGTCTTCCGCTGATGGCTCCGGAACATAGCCTTATGAAATCACCAGCCTATCATGCGGCGCGCGGAACGTGATAGGCTGGCGGTCGATGTTCCCCCGTATGACACGCCGGACGTGGATGGCGGTCTCTCTGACCCCGCTCCTGCGGGCAGCCGCGCCTCCGCTGCGAATCGGCATTACAGACTGGAACCTGAAGCTCGGCGCCAATCCGGACGCCGTTCCGCTCGCCGCGCGGCTCGGGTTCGACGGCGTGCAGCTTTCTTTCGGCCGGAAAATTACGGACGGCAAGCTGCCGGTCGACGATCCCGCCATCATCGCGCGCTATCGGGCGCTGGCGGCGGAGAATAAAATCCCGATTGACGGGACGTGCGTGGACCGGCTCCATTCCGATGGCCTGAAGAACGGCGGTCCGGCGGTTCGCTGGGTCTCGGATTCCATCCGCCTGACGAAAGCTCTGGGGACGCAGATTCTTCTGCTGCCGTTCTTCGGTGTGCAGGCGTTGAAGACGGAAGAGGAACGAAACCGCGCCGCCGACGCTTTGCGCGACCTGGCCCCCGAGGCCGAAAGAGCCGGCGTCATCCTGGGCCTCGAAAACGAAAATTCGGCCGAAGAGAATGCTCAGATTCTCGATCGCGCGCGGTCCAATAACGTCAAGGTTTATTACGACGTGGGGAACTCCACGAATATCGGCGGCTATGACGTGGTGAAGGAAATCCGCTGGCTGGGCAAGGATCGAATCTGCCAGATTCACCTCAAAGACAAGCCGGTATTTCTCGGACAGGGAAAGATTGAATTTGAGCCGATCCTGCGCGCGATTCATGACATCGGCTTCACCGGTTACGCCAACCTCGAAACCGACTCCCGGCCCGGGTCGCTCGAGGAAGACATGCGGATCAATCTGGCATACATCCGCGACCTGGACGCGAAAGTCCGGTGAAGCAACGCATTCTGATAGCGATACTCGCGATGTGTGCGACCGCGGCGGCCGAAACCTGGCGTATCGACAATCTGAAGAAGATCGGCAACCATCCCGCGACAGTTCTTGGCAATCCGAAAATCATCGCCGCGCCCGGCGGCAAGGCGCTCGAATTTAACGGCGTGGATGACGCTGTCTTCCTCAACATCCACCCACTCGCCGGCGCGAAAACGTGGACCTGGGAAGTCATCTTCCGCCCCGAATCCGGTGGCGCGGCCGAACAGCGTTTCTTCCATCTCCAGGAAGATGGAAGCGACAACCGGATGCTCTTCGAGATCCGGGTGATCGGGCATCAATGGTGTCTGGACGCTTTCGCGAAATCCGGCGATGCGCAACAGGTTCTTCTCGATCGCACGAAGCTGCATCCTCTTGATGCCTGGTATCACGCGGCCGCCGTCTATGACGGGTATCAGTTTCGCAACTATGTCAATGGTGTCCTCGAAGGCTCGGCCGAAATTCATCTGGAGCCGCAGAAGGCCGGACAAACCTCGCTCGGCGTGCGCATCAACAAGGTGAATTACTTCAAAGGCGCGATCCTCAAAGCGCGTATGACGCCGCGAGCGCTAAGCCCGGAACAATTCCTGAAGAGACCCTGACCTATTCATCCCGAAGCGCGTCCATCGGCTGCAGCCGCGATGCGCGCCAGGCTGGCCCGTAGCTCGCGAGCAGCGCCACAAACGCCAGCAGCGCTACCGCGGCGGTCAGCGTAACCGGATCGCGCGGCGTCATTCCGTAGATGAGCGATGCCGCCGCCTTCCCCGCCCACAGCGCAAATCCCAGTCCCACGGCCAATCCAATCCCCAGCAGCAGAAGGGCCTCCTGCAGCACAAGGCCAATCACGCTCTCGCGGCTGGCTCCCAGTGCTATCCGCACTCCGATTTCGTTCTGCCGCCGCGCCACCATATAGGCGATTACGCCATAGAGTCCCACCACCGCGAGCGTTCCGGCAAGAAGCCCGAACGCGCCTGCCAGCGTTGCCATCAGGCGGTCGCGCATCAGCGATTCTTTGAGCTGCGTGGTCAGCACTTTGAAATCGACGCTCAAGCCGGAATGAATTTCGGCAATCGCCTGTTCCGTCCTGCGTTCGAATTGGCCCAGTGGCATATTCGTGCGCGCGACGTAGGTTGCTCCAGGTCCGGGGTTGTCATCCTGATCCTGCGGCACAAACGCGATCGGCCGGAAGTCCTCGCGAAGTTCGTAGTATTTCATATTCCGCACCAGCCCGACTACCTGAAAAACGGAATCCGGCTTGTCCGCCGATTCTTCGCGGCGGAATGAACGGCCAATCGGATTGCCCC
>CAZWTH010000341.1:0-2699 GCA_964636715.1 uncultured Solibacteraceae bacterium
CGAATCACGATTACGGCGATCGCGGAGCCGGCGTGAAGGACGCTTTCGGCAATACCTGGTATCTCGGGACGCCGCTAAAGAAGCCGTAACTAATCGCAGCCGATTTTCGAGCTCCGCCGCTCCGTCAGGATCGTGTCATGCCACACGCCATCGCGCTGCGCGATGCGCTCCCGATGGCCGACGACGCGGAATCCGCAGCGCGCCTGCAGCGCCAGGCTTGCGGTATTCGCCGCAATCGTAGCGCCCTGCAAAGTCCAGATTCCGTGTGCTTCTGACGACTCGATAACCGCTTCCAGCAGCGCGCGCCCCGCGCCCTTGCCCTGCGGGGCCGCGGCAATATAAACTCCGACCTCCGCCACGCCGGCATAGCACTTCCGTTGCGAAAACGGGCTGATCGCCGCCCATCCGATCACCGCTCCTGCCTCATCACGGGCTACAAACCGTGAGTGTGGCAATCGAGCCACATTCCATTGCTCCCACTCCGGAGATGACACTTCAAAGCTGCCGATACCGGTCGCCAGCCCCTCTTCATAGATCGCCCGAACCGCGGGCCAGTCATTTGCGGTCATCGGCTCGATGCGCATCTGCATTACTGTAACAATCGCAAGCCTCACCCGTCCCTGCTAACGGGAGCCGCCGGTGTTCGTCTCAAAGCCATGTTACGAATCTGGGTCTGCACGCTCGCGACGATGGCCTTCACATTCCCTGCCGCGGCCCAGCCCGCCGCGAAGCCCGTGAAGTTCGAAGTGGCATCTATTAAGCCCTCGGATCCGAACGCGAAGGGAAGCTCGATCATGACGGACAAAGTCGGCGGCCTTCGTGGCGAAAATATGCCGATTCGTGCTTTGGTCACGATGGCCTATGGCATCCGCGATTTCCAGCTATCCGGCGCGCCCGGCTGGCTGAGTACCGAACGTTACGACATCGCCGCGAAGCCGGAAGCCGTCGAAAAGGCTCCGGAGCCACCTGATCCCCACGATATGACGGACGATCAGCGCAAAATTCGCGATGAGCAATGGAAGGAACGCGTCCGCGATCTGCTCGCCGTCCGCTTCGGCCTCGTGATCCATAAAGAGGTAAAGGAAGAACAGATTTATCACCTGGTTGTCGGGAAGGGCGGTTCGAAGTTGACCGAAGTCACCACGCCCGGACCGCGCCAGGGAATGAGTATGAATACCGGCCGCGCCCAGGGTTTCGCCGCGCCCATGAAGATGCTGGCGGACAATCTGGCAAGCACTGTCGGCCGGCCGGTGGTCGATATGACAGGCCTCACCGGCAAATACGACTGGAAACTGGAATGGACTCCCGACCCCGGCATCGCAATTCCGGGGCCCAACACATCGCAGCAGCAGCCGGTGGACGCGCCCGGCCCCACGATTTTCACCGCCGTGCAGGAACAACTCGGCCTGAAACTCGAAACGGCGCGCGGACCGGTGGATACCTGGGTGATCGACAAGATCGAACATCCTTCGCAGAATTGACGTAACCAGTTGTTGTAACCCAGGAAGCCTTCGCCGGTTTCCTCTAATGACGCGCCGGACCGAAAGCTTTGCCGGATAAAACAGTTCCGATTGCAGGCTGTTCCCCACACCAGTGCCTGTGTCCCTGTGTCCGATGTAGCTTCGATCTGGCGCGGCCAACCCGCAATGCTCTGCGACGTGCAGACAGTATCGAAAGACCGCTTTGGAGTAGTTATGCGTCACGAGATGAGAGAACTGCCGGTTTACGCGATGGTGGTCTCAGAGGGAGGTTCGAAGCTGCGTGAAAGTGATCCGGCCACGCAGGGGAACATCGCGATTGCAAAAGGACGTCTGGACGTGCGGAAGATTTCGATGGCGAATGTCGCGCGCGTGCTGTCGCTGAGTCTGGATAAATTGGTGCTGGATAAGACGAGCCTGACGGGACGCTATACGTTTCACCTGGAGTGGGCTGTCGAAGAGGATCCCGGCTGGGCCCTCTCGATTGCCATGCAGGACCAGCTCGGTTTGCGGCTCGAGTTGCAAAGAGGGCCGGGGGATGTCGTTGTAGTGGATCGCGTCCGGCGGCCGTTGCGAAAGCGTCCCGTAACCGATTTCTTCAACCCCGCCCGGACAGAGCTGCAAGCCTGCGCGGCGGCCATTTGGTAAATCTCAGGCTCGAACGCAAAAGGGCCGGTTGACGCAGTCGTAATCGACCACATCAACCGGCGCTCGGAAAACTAAATTCGAACCGAACTAAATCTGGTTCAGTTCCTGCGTCGTAAAGAAATACTTCAGCTCTTCCGCCGCCGTCTCCGGCGCATCCGAACCGTGAATCGAATTCCGCTCGATGCTCTCCGCATACAGCTTGCGAATCGTGCCCGCATCCGCATTGGCCGGATTCGTCGCGCCCATCGTTTCACGCAGCTTCTTCACCGCGTCCTCGCGCTCCAGCGCCATCACGATGACCGGACCTTCCGTCATGAACGCGACCAAGCTGCCGAAGAACGGCCGCTCGCGGTGAACGGCATAAAAACCTTCCGCCTGCGACTTGCTGAGCTTCACCATCTTGAGCGCAGCCACACGGAAGCCCGCGGCTTCCAGATGAGCGAGAATCTTTCCCGCGTTCCCGAGCTTCACGGCATCGGGCTTGATGATCGAAAATGTCTTCTGCATGTCTATTTTTTCAGCCGTTTCTGAATATTTTCGCCAATCTGCGCGGGCGAAGAGCACACCGTGATG
>CAZWTH010000342.1:0-3830 GCA_964636715.1 uncultured Solibacteraceae bacterium
GACGGCAGGCAGGTATTGCGAACCTGTGCATGCGGTTTGTGAGACCAGTTTCAGCCTGCGCGATGAGAAATGTTCGGGCATATTCCGCCCTGCCGAATTCGGATCACCTTCGCGGTTGAGCATGCCCGCAAAAATGTCATCCAGCGCCATACCCAGTCCGATCACGGTGCCGCGGGACCGGTAGTACGGGAAGAACCAGTCGTGACCCGGACGCAGCAGTTCGGTAATGCCGATCTGCGTTGCCTCATGGCCGCGGGGCGACGCAACGAACGTGCATTTCCCCTGTTTCGCAAACGCCATCAGCCGCTCTTCCACGTAGTACGCCACCAGCATCCTGCGGAAGACGCGGAGCGAAGTCTCCGCCGGAATCGATTCCACGTCTGGAATTCTTTCGCGCATCGCCGTTGCCATGTTTCCTCCTGTTTCCAGTCTTTCGCCGGTTGCGCCGCGCGCCAATGACTTTAGTCACGCGCCAGGAGAAAAAGCGGTTCAGCATGCCGCCAGAAACAGCTTCGCCAATGCAGATTGTTAAACCACCGTTCGGTGTTTGCGGCACTCAAAGACTGGCGGCCCGTGCTGTCCGGCCGCCCGAACAGGCACACGAAGACCCAACAGCCAGCACGACGGATGCACAAGGCTGCACATAAAACCCGCCTGACCTGTTGAAATAAAAGGAGAATTCGGCGTCTGGAAGGCTTTGGTTCTGCGACTCTGCCGCGCCCTCAGGCCCCCGCCATCGCCTTCGCGAGAATCTCCACCGCCTCATCCACGTGCTGCTCTGTAATAATGTACGGCGGCAGGAAACGCAGCACCGTATCGTGGGTGCAGTTCAGCAGCAACCCGCCCGCCATCGCCCGATTCGTGATCTCGCGTCCCGGAATCGTCAGTTCCATCCCCACCATCAGCCCGTAGCCGCGCACTTCCTTCACGAAATCGAACTTCCTCCCGAGCCCCCGCAACTGCTCGCGGAAATATTCGCCCACCCGCCGGATCTGCGGCAGCAGCCCTTCAAGCTCGTCGAAAAATTCCAGCGCCACCCGCGCCGCCAGCGCATTGCCGCCGAACGTCGAGCCGTGCATCCCCGGCCTGATCGACTTCGCAGCCCGCTCATTCGCCGCGATAATTCCCAGCGGCACCCCGCACGCAATCGGCTTCGCCGCCGTCATCACGTCCGGCAGCAGCGGCGGATCCACCAGCTGATATCCGTAATACACGCCCGGCCGCCCCACGCCGCACTGAATCTCATCGAAGCAAAGCAACGCATCGAATTTGTCCGCCAGTTCCCGCGCCCGCCGCAGAAACGCATGGTCGATCGGATTCACGCCGCCTTCGCCCTGAATCCACTCAATTACGATCCCCGCCGTCCGCTCGCTCACCGCCGCCTCCAGCGCCGCAATATCGTTCGGCGCCACAAATCGCGGACCCGGCATCAGCGGCTCGAAATCCTTCCGGTACTTCGGCTGCCCCGTGACCGAAAGCGACCCCAGGCTCCGCCCATGGAACGAATTTTCGAGCGACACGATCTCATATTTCTCCGCGCTGATCGCGTGCCCGTGCGCCTTGATCATCTTCAGGGCGCCTTCCATGGACTCCGTGCCGCTGTTGGTAAAAAACGTCCGCGCGAGACCGCTGGTCTCCGCGATGCGCTTCGCCAGCGGTCCCTGATATTCGTTGTAAAAAAGGTTCGACGTGTGGATCAGCTTCGCCGCCTGCTCCTGAATCGCCTTCACAATCCGCGGATGATTCTGCCCCAGCGCATTCACGCCGATTCCCGCAATGAAGTCCAGATAGCGCTTCCCATTGACGTCCCACATATAAGGACCGTCCCCGCGCGCGATCACGATCGGGTGCCGCGCATAATTCTGCAGCAGGTACTTTGCTTCGAGCTCGACTACATTCACGGAATCAGACATTAATTCGATGATACAGGCGCGCCGCCCGCAGTCTGTCCGGTCGTGAACACGCCCGCGGCGTTCAGTCCCGCCACCGTGGCATTGGTGATCGCCTGCACCGCCGCCAGCCAGTTCGTCTTATTGATCTGCTGCGCGATCTGCCCCACTTCCCAGGCCGTACCCGCCGCGCCCAGCACCAGATTCATCTTCTGCTGGCCCGATTTCGGAATGGGAATCGCGGACTCCACCGCCTGTACCGCGCCAATGATCGCCGGAAAAGCATTGAAGACTGTGAGAAAGGTTTTCATGCCCGGATCTTACGCGCCGCGTCCCGCGCTCCGCCGCCCCGAAAATCACAAACCGCTGAAAATCCGCCAAATAGAGTTCGCACTTTTTTGAACACCCCCGCGCGGAATGATTTAAAATTCGATCTATGAACAAAACCGCGCTCCGCCTCCTGCTCCTCGCCCTCTTCTGCCTCGCTTCCCTGTTCGCCGCCGATATCGACGGCAAATGGACCGCTACCTACGAAGTCCAGGGTAACTCCATCACCACCACCTGGGACCTCAAGGCCGATGGCAACAAGCTCTCCGGCAAAGCCAGTTCCTCCTTGGGCGACCGCGAAATCACGGACGGCAAGATCGAAGGCAACAACGTTTCCTGGACCGAGAATGTGGACGCCGGCGGCACGGCGATCAAGATCAATTGCAAAGGCACGCTGAATGGCGACGAGCTCAAGTTCACTCGCGAGGTCGCCGAATTCGGCTCTACGGAAGTGACGGCTAAACGAGTGAAATAGCCCGCCGGTATCTTTCCGCGAGCCGGCGCACATGCTCCACCAGCTCCGCCGGCTCGCTGAGCTCGAAATCCATCCCCAGAAAAACCAGGTGCGTCGCCAGGCTCTCGAATGACGGCGCCCCTGCATTGAACCAGCAACTCCGCTCGTCGATCGCCTCGATCATCCCCACATGAGGCGGCAAATGCCGCGCCGCTTCCTCCGCCGTCACCAGCAGCCTGATCTTCGCCCGGCATCGCGGCGAAGTCCACGCGCCCTTCGCCACATACGCCGCCAGATCCTTCGCCGGCGGATCACGCGGTTCGAAGCGCGCGCCGGTTGTGACGCGCTCTTCCATCCGGTCCACGCGAAACGTGCGCCAGTCTTCGCGCCCCGTATCCCACGCCACCAGATACCAGCGCCGCCCCGTATGCACCAGACGATGCGGTTCCACCGACCGCGCGCTCATCGCGCCGCCATAATCCCGATACCGGAATCGAAGCGACTCCAGATCGCGGCACGCGCCCGCCAGGATCGAAAGCATGCGCGCGTCCACGGCGGATTCCGCCCGCCCCGGCGTCACAATCGCCGCCTGCATCGCGGCCACCCGGCGCCCCAGCCGCGCCGGCAAAATCTGTTCGATCTTCGCGAGCGCGCGCATCGAGGCTTCTTCCACGCCCTCTACATTCCCGCCCGCCGCCAGCCGCAGCCCGAGCGACACCGCGACCGCTTCCTCGTCATCCAGCAGCAGCGGCGGCATCGTCGTGCCCGCGCCCATCTGATAGCCGCCCTCCGCGCCCGCCGCCGAATGCACCGGATACCCGAGCGACCGCAGCTTATCCACATCGCGTCGAAGCGTGCGCGCCGTAATCTCCAGCCGCTCCGCCAGTTCCGCGCCGCTCCAGTAGCGCCGTCCCTGAAACAGCGAAAGCAGCCGCAGCAGCCGCGCCGAAGTCTCCAGCATGAAATGATTTTGTCACGTCATTGAGGACAGAAGTTGACCGCAATCCCGGTTATTCCCAACCCATGACTCTTGCACAAACCATCACCCTCGATTTCGAAGAAGAAATGAAGAGCACCCGCAGGCTCCTCGAACGCGTCCCGCTCGATGACGCCCACCGCGATTACAAACCGCACGAAAAATCCATGCCCCTCAACCGCCT
>CAZWTH010000343.1:0-38448 GCA_964636715.1 uncultured Solibacteraceae bacterium
GCGGCATTGGCCTGCGGCAAACTCCCGCAGCCAACCGACTGAGCCAGAGCGGCCTGTGAACCGGCCATGAATCCGGCGGCCGCTACCGCGGCAAAAACGTGCGATCTCTTCATTTGTTTCCTTCTCCTGGCTTGCAATTGGATAATCCTGCCACAGGTACTCGAGCGCTTCAGCCAGCGTTTGCCGCTTCACCGCGTCAACGGTGTGACCCGTATTCTTCGCGAACCGGATACCTTCCTCTCAAGGTACGCTATCACATTCATTCCGAGTGCCATTGCGCTCGCGGAGGACGACGTTTCGACGACGTACAAGAACGACGTCACCTGGAAAGGGCGCCGGCCGGGAATCCGTTGGCTTCCGATATCGTCCATATCGAGCTGATTCTATATTTGTGCCGCACAACCGAGGTACTCATCGCACAAACGAAATCCCGTTCAGTCCGCGTAGGCTTTTTGGCGTGAGTCGACGAAAGCCTGCGGTGATTCGCGAGGGTCCCACGCATGGTTCGCGGGAAAGCATTCGAATCGGAAGTCGATTTTTACTCCGTCGTCAGCGTTCACGAGTTTCCGCATCCCGTGATTCATCTGGCGTTCAAAGAACAGTAAAGAGCCATGGCGGTAAGCCTCGGCCGGGGCAAGCACAACCAGCGAAACGTCTCGAGCGGCAAGCAGTGGGTTTCGCCTCGAATACCCCAGCCGTTCCGCATGCCGGCGCGAAAAAAGATAGACCAGGCCGTACCCGAGAATCTCCAGAGCCGCATAGAGCGGCGTGTCGCAATTGTCGCCGATCTTGAGTTCGACGAACTCCCAGGAGTCCGCAGCCCGGCGTCTGACCAGATCGATTCGCCTGCCGCCTTCATTCAGCGACGGCATCACACCAGAACAGACCGGGACCATATTCACCCAACCCGCGCATTGGCCGGCGATGGCCTTCTCGAGTCGCTTCTCGGCGCTGTCATTTCGAGGATCGATGTAAAGTTGCGGAATCAGCCGCCAGTTCTGGTCGCCGCGGCAGGGCGTGCCCGGCCAGTTCCGCTCAATCCGGTCATACATGCCCCGGATGAGGAAGACGCCATCCACTCCGCCCGAACGGGCCAGGTACTGGTAACTACCCCGATGCTTGTAATGCGGCGAGGTAGCGCCAATGTGTTGTACGCCCAGGATCTCATCGAGAAATGCATCGACGCCCGACAGCAGGCTTCCCGTGTCCATCACCGCTTCTTCAATCGCCCCGTCAAGACCGACATCGAGTCTCATCCGCTTCAATATCGCCGCTGGAAGACATTCGACCGAAACGCACGCAGGGCCATCGACCGGTATGCCTGCATTCAGTTCAGACGCAAACGCGTCCTGATAATCGCGGCCGCGACCGTAGCGGGGTTCCCCCAGCCTGTGTCCCGATTGAGCATCGAAGCAGCGCAGACTGCAACTGCCCCTTGCATTGGCGAAGCCGAGGAACTGGTGACGCCCGGTTCTGTCATTTCGCAGGAATCGCCACTCCTTACCGGCGCCCCGCGAAGGCTGGCCGGCCGGCCTTTTCGCATCTGAATGGCGAGGGTTGACGGGCCCTTGTTCAACAGCCCGGAGGAACACGCTTTTGCAAAATGGGATTTCCCTGTGCACGAGGCCGAGAGCCTTCATCGGGTATTCAAGCGCATCCCGCCATACCAATTCGCGGGTTGGCTTGTGCGGATCGTCGAAAAAGCAAATATTGATGAGCCAGGTTGGGATGCCGCAGACTTCGCGAAGAAAGTATAAATGCGCGAGACGGTTCCCGAACTGGTAATACTGGCCCATCCAGTCTCCGCCTTCCGCCCCAACCCACAATCGGGCTTTCTCAATCGAAGCACTAATTCGTGTCAACGAAGGCTCGGTGGCCAGGCAACCGTTACCGATCATCTCGCCAGGATAACTCTTAGCCTCCAGAAGAAGTACTCCGCAGGCCATTTCATCCCGAAACTGGATTTTTGCAAGAGCATCCCAGCGCGGTCCACCCTGGGGCCAAAAAGATGCGAGCTCTCCACCGAGTTCGGTCAGTCCCAGCCGGCTGAGAAACTCACTGTCCTGATATTCGGCGAATCGATCCTGTTCGATCGGCGAAACCCACTCGATGGATGCGCCTCGCAATTGAAGTTCGGGAAAAGCAGCGCATATAGCCGCATCCAGTTCCACGCGACGGCGATTCACATACGTCTGAATTTGCAATTGACTTCCTGCGAATGCGTTTCCGAACTCATCGACCCGGGACGGCATGCTGGATTCCTCAAATGAAGAGTCCCACTTCTACGCGAGCCGTTGCAATTCAACTAATGTTAATCGCGAATTCATGAGCCATCGCAACTCCGCGCGTGGGATTATCTCAATTCAAACAGCTGGCTTCGGAAATGTGCTTTTGCGGCGCTTGCGACCACGGAGCTTGACTCGCACCTGAAAACAGACGATCCTGCGCGCTCGGGGCGATACCCCTGAAGGCGGAGGACTCACGCCGGGCAGCAAGAACACCCCAAAGGGGACGGAATAACCGCTTCCGATATCAGCGCTTCAGGGGCGAAATTAACCTGAGTTTCCCGATCGGCCGGTAAATCATTGTCATCGACAATTTCTCCGTAACGTCCATAGTCGGCGAAACCGTCTCTCAAGCGGATGAAGGCCTGTCTTCTGTTTTCACTGGCGCTGGTCTCGTCAGCGGTTGCGCAGACGCCGATCGCCGCTTCCCCCGCACCAGTTCCCGCTCCGGCATTGGCAACGATCTCCGTCGAGGGTATCGCCCGTGTGGACGGTCCGGTATGGCTCCACGTTGAATTGCCGCCACCGTTGGTCGTGTTTTATCCCGTCATCCAGGTTCCGTGGGTGTTTTGGTGCGATGAGGTGGAGGTCCGAAAAGACGACAAGCTGCTCACACCGATCGACCTTCCGAAGATCCCTGTCGTCCTGTTCGGCACGTTCGGTTGCCCCGGTAATAACGCGGACTTCAAAGGGCATCCTCCGCCGTTTTCAAACCGGCTGCCGCTCCATCTCCAATATCACTTTGCCGAGCCCGGTGTTTACGAGGTGCGCTACGAGCGCTACGCCGACGGCAAAGGGACGCCCCACTTCATTCGCTTCCAATCCGCCTGGACACCGATTCTCGTCGTTCCCGCCGAACCTCATCGAATTCCTGATCCGCCAGACGGAAGAGAAGAGCTGGAACGGGATTTCCTCCCGAACCTTTTGGCCGGCCGTGACGATGCGGCCCTCACAGCGCTCGTGACCTGCCTCTATCAGCGGGATTCCTTTATCCGGCAGTATGCAAACAACGCGCTGCATTATTGGCCCGACGCGGCCGTGGATGACAAGCTGGAGGAAATGCTTCGAACGCGCGGACCGACTCCCCAGATTGTTGAACGGTTCAAGTCCAGAGGCGCCGATTTTCTGGAGACGGCGCTCCCGCACCTCACATCGGACAACGAGGTTATTGTTCAGGGAGCGGTCGAGATCGCGAGCCGGGCGCTCTCCGATTCCTCCACACTCACGCCGCAGCAACGTTCGCGCGTCGAAGACAAACTGATCGTCGCTATACGAAGATTCCCGGGGTTCGATGCGGCAACCGTTCAACGATCACCGCGCGCCGGTGGACCCGACCTTCTCATTCACAGTCAGATGATTTTGGACCTCGTACAAGGTCTGCGCGACGCTGCGAGCGCCCGCATCCATGAGGCGCTCTGGTGGCTGCTCGATCGCGATATTGGAGCCCCGGCAGCGCTTATCGGAATCCTGGACCATCCGGACTCTCAGGATCTGGCCCGAATAACCGGCTACCTGATTGCGAAAGTTCCGGACGGGCCATGGGACAGTACTCCGTCGCTGATTCATAAACAATTCGGCAATGCCGCCCTGCCTGCATTGCGTACCGTCATGGAAAAAGCTCAATCGGCGACTATGCGCGAAGCGTGCGCCAGGGAACTTGGGTTGGCTGGCACTCAACATCGATAGTGGGGCAGGCCGCGGCCGATTGGCGATCTGCCATTCCGCTTGATCTGCACCGAACAACGGCGATTACCAATCGCAGGCAGGATTCCATCCCCCCACGATTGAATGCCAGGACCAGGCTACGGCGTCGTCACTGTTCCGAGCGCCTGGTAACCCGAGCCGAAACCGGCGCGATTCGCGACGTAGACATCGATCGTCTGGGCTCCGCTGAAATTCGAATTGAAAGTGACCGGTATGCTCCAGCTAAGTTGGTTATCCGTCAGACCCGGGTCGTGGAGATTATGGGCGGCGACCCTTGCCTGGTCTCCTTCAACCGTACACTGGCTGTTGGAAACAGCGGGTGAAAGGCCATTGGACCCCAGCGGCGTCTGAGTATTACCGGCAAACATCCAGCTCGAAGTATCGTCATTCGCCAGATACAGGGCGCTCAGCGGCCAGTTGGACCACGAGATCCAGCACGCGTTTTGGCCGTTGAGCGAGGGAGCGATCAGAAGATTCATCGCGTCGATCGCGCCTTCGCCTGCCGCGTCCGTCGCGATGAGATTAAACGAGATCTGCGATCCGTTGCGGCTCGGAGCGGAGAGGCTAATCGTGGGCGGAGCACTATCCACATACAGTTGCACTTCGCGCGTTGTCCCCTTTAACGATTGCGAATCTCCCACGGCGGACAGAAAGTAGCCGCCAACCGAGGAGCTCGAGACGGTCATCGTCGTGGACCCGGAGCCGGTGACTGTCGACGGATTGAACGTGAAAGAAGGCGGCGAGATACTACTACCGTTCGAAACCGCTCTCCAGCTTCCGCTGAACGACACGGTCCCCGCGAATCCGCCGAAAGGCACAACCGTAACGGTATAACTGATGCTCGAGCCCTGGGCAACGCCATGCGGCGCGTCGTTCGGTGAGGGCGAAATCGTCATCGTGAAACTGCCGGTGGGGACCGGGCGCACCGTCACTGTTCCCATTTGCTGATATCCCGTTCCGGAATTCGCATTCGTGATCGCGTTCATGTAGATTGGCCATGCTGCGCCGTCGCCGGTAGTGGGCGTAAAGGGAAGAGTGAGGGTAAGCTGGTTCGCCGAGAAACTCGCCGTCGCTCTTGACGTATCGACAGAGCACGAATTTCCGGCCAGCAACGTTCCGCCGTTTCCGAGTGCGGCGGGCGCGCTCCAGCTTCCCTGGTTATAGATGGAAACGGTATTCGCCGCGCGTTGATACCAAATCCAGCAGGCGTAAGGATTGGCGCCGCCGTCTGAGAATAGAATGTCAATGCCCTGCAGATCAGTCACACCCGCGCTATCGGAGGCGACAAAGGTAAAATTCTGCGTCGCGTTCTGATCCATGGTGGAGGAATCCGGACTGACGGAAATCACCTGCGGCCCCTGCGCGGAGCTGGTGACGGTAAAGCTGCCCATCGGCTGGTAGCCCGTGTTGTTGCCCGCCTGGTCTCCCGCGGCCGCCCATATGGTCTGGCTGCCGGCAAACGAGGCGTTAAAACTGATGGCGAAGGAAACGGCCGCGTCATTCCCCGAATCGTTCGTGGATACCAGTTGAACGGAGCAGACAGAGCCGGATAACGCGCCGCCAGTGGACGCGGGCCCGGTCCAGTTTCCGTTGGAGTACAACGTGAACCGGGCGCCGGAATGATCGAAATAGATCCAGCAGCCGCTCGATCCGTCGAGCGATGAATTGATCAGGAGATTCATGCCGCCGATATCGGCCGCGCCCGCTGAATCCGAGGCGGTAAGAGTGAAAGTCTGGCTCTGGCCGCTTCCGGAGGAAGGGTTGAGCGAAATCAGTTGAGGCTGAGTTGCCCACGCGGGCAGGCAAGAGGCTGCGATAACGGCGAGCGATGAGACCAGTCTGTGCATGATTCATCCTTTGGTGGATTTGCGGAGCGACTCACGCTGATACGAATGAATGAGGGTTCCAACACATCAGCAATCCATTTGCCGCGCCAGGATTGATGCAAATGCACGCCTTCGTCGCCGGTCACGTTGAGAATTGCGCCTCGATCAGCCGTAAAGTGGCATTGCCGGGGAGTATATTTCTTTTCCCGCCAATGGAACTGCCGCACCTGTTCAGGCGAGTCCGGCTTGGCCTCCGGTGGTCGAGTCGCTTCCGATAGTCAATAACGGGCGACGCTGAAGCACGACGTTTCTCTCCCATCACTTAAACTGATAACGTCCGGCTGTGCCCATCGCCGGTTTCGAGAGGAGAACAGGGCAGCAGTGCAAGCGAATCCAGACAGCGCCGCAACGAGCATCACAAATCGTCCGATGAGCACTGCGCAGCGCGTGGCGGGCACAATGCGGTCGCCGCTCGCCACTATTTCAAGCGTGCATGGTTACGCGCCGGCTCTCGCGACCTTTGCAACCGCTGTTGCCATTCACTGGGTGACGCTTCATGTTTTTGGAACCGTATCCTTTGCCGTGGTCATGTTCCTCTACGTCGCGGCGATTGTCATTGGTGGATGGTGTGGCTACGGGCCTGGCATTCTCACAGTCCTTTTGGTTTTTTCGGTCCCAGGATACCTGTTTGCGCGGAGCCACGCGATTCACAACATAAGCGCCTCAGCGCTGGGCGTGTCGCTGTTGCTGTCCCTGATGATCAGCCGCGGCGCGTCGTCACGCCGGCGATCGGAGGCCGCTCTGATCGACACGAATGAGGTCCTGGAAGAGCGCGTTCGGGAAAAGACCGCCGAACTGGCCGACGCAAATGCCGCCCTTCAGCGCCACAATGCCGAACTGTTCCAGATCGGCGTCGCACGATCTGCAGGAGCCTCTTCGCATGGTTTCCCTGTTTACTCAGATGTTAAAAGCGAAATATGCCGGTTCTCTCGACGCGGAGGGCGAGGAGTATATCGGGCATGCGGTGGCGGGGGCCAGGCGTCTGGAAACTCTGATCAGCGATCTGAGAAGCTACCTGGCGATTTCGTCAACGGCGGCGCCGCCTGAGCCGGTGGATGCGAACGTGGTTGCCGCCCGCTGCCTGGAAAGTCTGAAATTACTGATTGAACAGCACGGCGGCCGGTGCGAGGTGGGGAGCCTGCCAGCCGTCCGGATGCATGAGGTTCACCTGGAGCAGCTTTTCCAAAACCTGATCACAAACGGCATCAAGTACAGGCGGCCGGACGCTCCCCATATCCGGATTTCAGCGAGCGGGGACGAGGGGGAGTGGATTTTTTCGGTGCAGGACAACGGTATCGGTATCGAACCCCGATATCAGGATCAGATTTTCGGCGTCTTCAGACGGCTCCATAGTAACGACGAATATGAGGGCACAGGCATCGGCCTGGCGATCTGCAAACGCATCGTCGAGCGCTATGGAGGACGAATCTGGGTGGAATCGAAACCGGGCGAGGGATCTGATTTCCGGTTCAGCGTCCCGGCATAGACAACAGAGCTGATTGCGCGATGAATGACCGGCAGTCTGCCCAACCAATGAACCTGGATGGCCGCGGTTCAATTGTCCGTGGGGACCTTATCGATGCGGTCGATCACGATTACGTCGAGCGGCGCTTTGGCCTTTTGGAATTTCAATCCAAGTTGTTTTTCGAAGGCGCTGAAGATATCGGGCGCTGGTTCAGTGGCCTCATCGGCGCTGGCGCCCGGACGCGCGCCGGTTCCAAACGCCACTTTGACATCCCAGGCGCCCGTGAGTCCGGTGCGATCCACGACATGGCTTGAATCCATGTAGCGCAGGGCGAAGCCCAGCAGTTGCTTAACGGTGACGTTCCGCAGAGTGAAGCGAGTGAGGCCCATTCCGGGCATTCGCGAACCTGGCGGAGGAATGAATTGAAATCCGTTAAACGCCTGGAGACTCAGGAACATCGATCCATTGCCATTGGCGGCAGCTCCTTCGCCCATTGTGGAACCCGCCGGCAGTATCGGAAATCCGTCGCTTCCGCGATTGATGCGCAGGGGGCCAGCCGGAACTTCGGGGATTGCGCCCGGAATTTCGGCTGCCGGCAGTTTCGACCCGTTCTTCGCGACTACGAGTTCGTAGACATCGAAGTCCTTTTTATCGACGTGCCAGGCGAAGTGGAATCTTTCCCTGAGCAGGTGGAGCATCATCGTCGCCATCTGTTCGCGCGTCGCGCCGGCGGGGATGTTCGCGGTGATGTCGAAACGATCGGGGCTGTCGTCGGTCTTCACCCATTCGGGACCTTCGATCTGATCGGCCTGAATCTGGAAGCTCATTGCGAGCAGGCGCACCATGGGGGCGCGGGAATAGCGGAGATGTTCCGGGTCGGGGGAACCGGGGCCGCCGATCAGTCTCATGGCGTTGCCGTTTCGGGTTGGGGGTGCTGGCTCGGAGAGCTTTACTGAGGCTACTTCGAAATGGAGGCCGCTGCTCTGCGCGATCAGGATGGCCGGGACAGGAGCGAGGGCCAGAATCGCGAGGGTACGAAGAGTTTTCATTCTTCACCTACGATTTGTTTAGTATATATCAAATGATCTGAATAGCAGAGAAGCTGGCAACTGATGGACGAAGCCTTCACTATTTCGGGAGCGTCGCTATGCGAATGAAAATGTCCTTGCCATGGCCCGTTGTTCTCGCGCCTGCTCCCTGATATCCGTGCTGGATTGTCAGTGTTTTGTCGACTGTCATCTCGCGCCCGCCCGGGCTGAGCGTATACGCATACAGGGTGGTCACTGTTGAGCCCTGGACGATGCGAGCCGTCTCGACGATAAGCTTGCTTCCCTCCCAACGCGCCTTGCCCGTCACCGGTATCCCGCCGTCGCCGGGGCTGGTCATCTCGGCGCCGCCCGGTTTGAAGTTCAGCGTCTCATGGAACGCCGCAGGCTTGCCGCCTTCGCCGCGCGTCGTTTCTATGGTCAGACCGCCGTCCGCAAATCGGATCACCATTGTGGAGGGTCCTATCGGTGCATCCTGGTGCGCCGATTCACTCCGCGACGCATCCATTGTCCATGTGCCGGAGAAATCGTCCTGACTTTGGGCCGTCACGGTTGCGGCAAGTCCGCAAAGAGCAATGAGAACTACGAATCCTGCAAAGCGCATTCACGCACCTCCGGTTCTCCTCCACCGTGAGCATTACAAAGGCCGTTCGAATCGGGGCTTTCTGCAATTACAGTTGTTCGAGCGATGCCGCCGTTACCAGAAGCGCCGGAATGTGTGTTGACTCACAAGGTCGCGGAGAGGGGCGGCCTTCCAGGCGGTTATCAGATCAGTTTTCGCCTCGACCGGGCAATGGCTCTAACAGCCGTCGCGATCAAAAGCCCGATCGCGCAACACCACGATCCCAACGCGTAAAGGAAGAAGCCCAGAATGGCAACCCCGTGTACATTGAGCTGCGTGCCATTGATGCGCAGCGCCCACTCAATAACGAGTGGCATTGCTCCGCAGGCGCAGCCCGCGAGCAGAGCGCGGCCCGACGTCGCCCCTCGGAACATGGGAATAGCCAGAATCACCAGGGCAAAGGTAAAAATTCCGCCAACCGCGGCCATGAACACAGCCGCGTCCATGGACTCCACGCCCCGATACTCGGCGCTCTCAGCCAGGAAAATCATCACGGCAGCCCCGAAGACCGCTAACCAGAAGCCAAATCGGCTGGACATTGCCAGATTTTAGCTCGGGAACCCGGCCGCCCTCCGGGCGGCTCCGCGGGCCGGCGAGGTTGGCCGTCTTCCCCCCAGGATTGTTTCGCCACGATAGTCAATCATCTCCATAAGGCTTTCAGAAGTACGCACGACTAACGGACGCCTTGCGGGGCTGTCTATAACAGCACGGGCAGAAATCAAGCCGCTTTCCGGAGGCGCGACAAGCGCCAGATTTGGAGGTCAATTGAGTTACAATCGCCGCATGCTGCTGCGACATTTCGCGCTGCTTTGCGGCGTGATTCCATTGCCCCTGCTGACGGCCCAGGGGACAGATGTTCTGGCTTCCATTCAGGCGGAGGCCGTGCAGCATTCCGAGACCGCAGAAGATGTTTTTTACATGGCTGACGTGTTTGGCCCGCGATTCATGGACTCACCAGGTTATGTGAAAGCCGGTGAGTGGGCGATCCAGCGTTTGAAAGGCTACGGTCTGACGAACGTGCAGAAGGAATATTTCACGACGCCGGGCGCGGGATGGGAATTCACTGGCGTTTCTGTTGAGATGCTTGCGCCGGCGTATAGCCGCGTGGGCGCCTTTCCACTTGCCCGGAGCCGGGCCACCCACGGAATTGTGAATGGCGAACCGTTGCTGGCCGCCATTACGACGGAGCAGGAATATCAGCAGTTCGTTTCGCGGAACCAGGGCAAATTGAAGGGCCGGATCGTACTCGTGGATCCGATCCAGCCGATTCGGCCGCGGTCATGGGAAGGGACCCACACGCTGAACGAGTCCGAGACGCTGGAGAACAGTTGGCCTCCCTCGCCGCGCTGGCGTCCAAAAATGACGGATGCGCAGTATCAGGAGATGGAAAGGCTCCAGATGAAGACCGCGGAGTTTCTGGCTGACGAAGGCGTGGGCGTCGAAGTTCGGAGCGGAATTGGGGACGAAGATTTCCCAGCCGATGGAGGCGCGATCCGCGGGACATACTCCGCCGAAATGGGGAAATCCAGTCCACCGGCTATTGTCATCGAAGCCGAACAATATAACCGGTTGGTACGTTTGGTGAGCGGGCGCATCCCGGTGACGTTGCGCATTTCGACATCCACCGTATTCCACGAGAATGCGCGTTCGTTTAACGTTACAGGCGAGTTACCCGGTACGAGCGCTTCGAAAGAATTTGTGATGGTTGGCGCTCATCTTGATTCCTGGCAGGGAGGGACAGGGGCCGTGGACAATGCGGCCGGCTGCGCGATCGTCATGGACGCGATGCGCGTTCTCCAGAGCATCCATTCGCCGCTTTCGAGATCGATTCGCATGGTTCTGTGGGACGGTGAGGAACAGAATGAGGCAGGTTCAAAGGCATACGTCCGTGCCCATTTCGGCGATCCGGTTACGGGGACGCGTCTTCCGGAATTTGAGACAATTTCCGTCTATTTCAATATCGATTCCGGCACGGGAAAGATCAGAGGCTTTGTTGCGGAGAAAAATCAGAAAGTGCAGAGCATCCTGGAAAACTGGATCGCGCCGCTGCGGGATTTGAGCGTCATCGGAATATCCGGCAAGCAGGACGGGGGTTCTGACCACATTGCGTTCGAGAAGGTTGGTATTCCGGCAGTGCCCTCGAAGCAGGATCCGCTCGACTATGACACTCTTGCTCATCACACCAATATGGACGTAGCGGACCGGATACAGGCGGAAGACATGAAGCAGGCGGTGACCGTATTGGCCTGGATGTTGTATCAGGCGAGTAACGCGCCTGAGATGATGCCCAGGCTTCTCAAGCAATAGCGAAGGCAGTCCGGCGCTCATCGCGGTAATAGTCCTGGGAGACTGATTTCCGGGGAAAGAATCACTTCATGGCCTCTCGAATACGCCATCCCGCAGCCGACCCGGCTGGGCTCCGGATGCCGGCTGGCGACTATCGATCCTGACCGTTATCAACCCGGGTGTGACGGCCAGAAGGATCGCTGCGACTTTCCCTGCCAGCGCGCGACCGGGCAGGACAGCCGGAAAATATTACAGGTGCAGACACCGACGCTTTGCCGCCTCGCCTGAGTGAGTGTTTGTTCGTTCATTTTCCGGACAGACGGAGTAATCGAGTGACTTACCACGCTCATTGCCGCTGATATATACTGTCGATTCCGACTAATTAGACGCTCCGGCGGAGGATCGTGTGACGATATTCAGTAAAACTCTACATGGAAGGTATTGGGTGAGGATAGCTTGCCTTGCGGTCCTTATTTTTGGCGCTATCCGGCTTCGATCACAACTCACGACAGGGACCATAACAATCACGTCGATACCCGCCTGGGGCAGCGATGGACAGGTAGTGGGCGCCGTGTATGGTACTCCCTCCAGTGATATCACGCTTTACCTCTTCGCTTTTGTCCCAGACACAGGCTGGGTTTCCATACCAGGGTGTGGCCCCACGCCGATTCAAAGCTCCGGACAGTTCACCGCGAACGCGGCGCCCAACCTTTTGATCCGAAATGCGACGCGTTTCAGCGCGTTCCTGGTTCCCGCTTCACTTGGTAACGTGCCCTGTCTGGGCGGCGCTCCAACCATACCGTTCCTGATAACGCACAATGCGCTGACTTCAGTCAGCTACCCGCGTCTGGCGGGCTACAAAACCGTGTCGTTCGCCGGACTGGATTGGTTCGTCAAAACCGCACCGGTCGGAGTTTCCCCGAATGGAGATTTTTTCAGTGAGGACAATGCCTTCGTCGATTCCTCCGGCCAGCTCCATCTGAAAGTGAGCAAATGCTCCGGCGCCTGGTGCTCCGCGGAAGTATTCACGCAACAGACCGTTGGGTACGGCGCCTATAGTTTCACACTCGGATCTCCATTGAATAACCTCGACCCGAATCTGACATTGGGTCTTTTCACCTGGGATGCGCAGGACAGCGACCAGTCAAACAAAGAATGGGATATCGAGTTTTCGCGCTGGGGGGACAGCGGAGCCACGTCAAACGCCCAATACGTCGTTCAGCCGTATGACGGCCCCAGCAACCTGTTCCGTTTCCTTATCGGTCCGGGCATGCCCTCTGTGCATACGGTCAACTGGGCCCCCAGTCAGGTTTCCTTTTCCTCTGCATCGGGATTCCCCATCGCCAACTGGACATACAGCGCTAACTCGCCTCCGGTACCGACACCCGGGGACGTACACTTGCACTTAAATTTGTACGTCAACAGAGGGTCTGGTCCCGTTTCCCCGACAGGGACGGAGATCGTAATTAAATCGCTTCAATATACGCCATCGAGTTCGCAAATCGGCTTTGCCCGCAAGAACGACGCCGTTCCTTTTTCCGCCAGCTCTTCGACAATCCCGGTTATGGGCGCCGCCGGTTGTTCGGCCACTGTCGAATCGGACAGCCCGTGGCTTTCCGTGGCGGGTTCGACGGTAGTCGCGACCGGCGGGGTGGTCGCATATACCGTCTCCGATAACCTGAACACCGCGCGCACAGGGAATTTGATTCTTACAAGCACGAATTGCCCGGCGACATTGGGCCGCCAGGTGTTTAGCGTCGCACAAGCGGGCTTCGTCTGCAGTCCGACATTCGAGTCTTCATCGACGCACATCGGTTTCGTTCAGTCCATTCGCTCGATATTCATTCGAGCGACCGCGGCTACCTGCAGCTGGAGCGTTACCTCCTCGGCGCCATGGTTGCAGATTACATCCGAGGCGTCCGGAGCGGGCGACGGCAGTATCACGTTCTCGGCCGACGCAAACACGGCCGCAGGATCGCGCACTGGACTTCTGGTCATGAATAACGGACAGTTTCATTCGGTGTATCAGGATGACTCCAATAGTCTCTTTGCTCTATCACCGCTTGTTGCTCCTGGGTGTAGTAGCCAGCAGGCAGTTTTCGGTGTTTCCTGGATGGCCCCGACAAGTATTGAGTTGCGCCTCAATTCGCCAACTGGTCCCCTTGCAGGACAGTTCGCGGCCACTGGCACGAAAACCCTGCCTCCGTTGAATGACGGAACGCTGATCTACATGCTCCAGGCAGGGACAACCACCGTCCTTGCGAGTGCGCGGACTTCGGTCTCCTCCAGTTGCACGACGCCGTCGATCGGAGCCCTGGGCGTCGTCAATGCGGCGAGTTTTTCCCCCCTGGTGGTTGCGCCTGGAGCATACGTAAGCGTCTTTGGAACGAATCTCGCGGCTTCGACTGCGCAGGCGACGAGCATTCCCTATCCGAACACACTCGGAGGCGTCACGGTCACGATTGCAGGTCTGCCCTGTAGTCTCACCTACGTCTCCTCAGGTCAGATCAACTTAGTTGTGCCTGAGGGCATTCCGCCGGGCCGCTATGTTCTTGCAATTGGTTCTGCCACATCGGAGATAGCTGTGACGGACGTGTCGCCGGGAATCTTCACTTTGAGCGGTAACGGCGTTGGCGTGCCTCTGGCACAGGTGATTGCCGCGCAAGCTGACAGCACGACTATCCTTTCGCCGTACCGGTGCGATAACACGTGCGCCGCTGTCCCCATACCACTGCCGGAGAATCTACGGAACCTCTACGTCGTTCTCTATGGCACAGGCATCAAACACCTGAAGAAAGTCACGGCAACCATCGGGTCCTACAACGCCGACGTCGATTACGTAGGCGCCGTTCCGCAGTACCCGGGGCTGGATCAGGTCAACTTGAGACTGATCAACCCGGGCCCGAATATAAAAGGAACACAGCCCATCCAGCTTCTTGTGGATGGTATCGCCAGTAACACCGTACAAATCGAGTTTCAGTGATGATCCACTCAGCAGCGTCCATGTACTTCGCTCCGGCGTGCCCTCGAAATCATCACGGCGGCCCGAAGACGGCTAGGCAGAAGCCTAACCATCTGGACATTGCCTGATTTTATATCTCCGGAACCAGGGCTACCCTACCGGGGCTCGCGGGCGGTAAGGCTGGGCGGCCTGGCCTTGTGACAAAGGTAAGTAGACCAGGCCACGGACAGTAGCGCGCCTATTGCCGCCTCGTTCTTATTTCTGTGGAATCGCCCTACGCCTATGCGAACTGCGAAATTCGCCGTATTGATGCTGCTCACAGCCTTCCTGCCTGCCTGCAGCATCCGCCGATACGGTGACCCAATATTACACGGGCAATCCGTTCACATCAGTCGAAGGTCCGTGCAGCACGTCCGACTCGGTCACTGGCCAGGCGACCTACGACTCCTCGCTCTCGGGCACGATCCGACTGTCTGACCTTAGCAGCTGGAGCTTTACGGACGGCCACTATCAATGCATTCGGATTTACGGACGATTTTGGACTGCTCACCAGCGGCAATGACTTCCCTTCGGCCAGCAATTCGAACAGCGCGGGCACGTGGTCCACTACTCCTCCCGAGGGTTCCGGGTCCGCGACGCCGGAGCCGGCGACAGAGTTGCTTCTCCCGTTCGCCTTCGGAGGGGTCTGTATTCTGCGGCGACGTCTGCTCGCCTGAAGACTGCTTCCCCCCTCGGGTTTTCACCAGCCAAACATCGCCCTGATTGTGGAATGATGGGGCGTGTCCCCTGCATCTGAATTCCGCCCGCCAGCACGCTTCCGCATTCTGCGGCGCGTCGGCGCCGGCGGCATGGGGGTGGTCTACGAGGCAATCGACGAAAGCCGCGGCGGCCGCGTTGCGCTCAAGACCCTCAAGGCAGTAGCGCCGGGCGCGGTACTGGCATTTAAAGAAGAATTCCGGGCTCTCACAGGATTCAGTCATCCCAACGTCGCGACGCTCTATGAACTTCTGGCCGCTGACGATCAGTGGTTCATTTCCATGGAGTTCATTGAAGGGCTGAGTTTCCTCGATTACCTGTATACGTCACCGCCCGACCAAAGCGCCAATGCGGGTGGGACATGGCAGACCAATGACGACGCAACGCTGACGCTTCCGAAAACCGATGAGAATGCGGGGCCGGGAGCAACGGGATTCCGGCGACCGCTGCGTATCGCTCCTGCCGCGCCGAAGCTCCGGGAGACGATGCGCCAACTCGCCGCCGCCGTGACCGCACTGCACGCCGAGGGCATTCTGCACCGCGATCTGAAGCCATCGAACGTGAGGATCACGCCGGAAGGCCGGCTCTTCGTTCTGGATTTCGGACTTGCGGAGCGTCTCAACCAATTCGGCGAGTCCTTACAGCACAGCCAGGCCGCCGGCACCGCTGCTTATATGGCGCCAGAGCAGGCGGCGGGCGAAGCATTGAGTCCGGCCGCGGACTGGTACGCGATGGGGGTCATGCTGTACGAAGCGCTGTCCGGCAATCGTCCCTTCGAGGGAAGCGTTCAAACGCTGCTCCGGAACAAACAGAAGCTGGACCCGCCGCTGCTCGGAACCGATGTTCTGGAGCGCGACGCGGAACTGGCGGAACTTTGCATGGATCTGCTGCGGCGCGAACCGGCGCAGCGTCCGAAGAGCGCGGAAGTCATGGCGCGTCTGGGCGGTTCTTCTGTTGCGGCGGCTTTCCCGCCGAAACGCGTCTCCTTTATCGGCCGGGAGAGTCAACTGGCGACGCTGAGAAGCGCGTTCGCCGGCGCCGAGAGGGGCGCCACGAAAGTCGCGCTGATCGTGGGCAAATCCGGGATGGGAAAAAGCGCGCTGGCCGGCCATTTTCTCGCGGAACTCGAACGCCGCGGCGACGTGCTGGTACTTTCGGGCCGTTGCTACGAGAGTGAATCGCTGCCGTTCAAAGCGTTCGACAGCATTGTGGATTCGCTCGCCCGTTATCTCACGGAAAGGACAACCGCAGAGGTCAACCGCGTTTTGCCGCGGGGCGTGTCCGCTCTGTCTCAGGTATTTCCCGTCCTGAATCAGGTCGCGGCAATTGGCGCGGCAACCGAACGTCATCCGGCGCGGGAAGCGCGCGAGTTGCGGCAACGCGCGTTCGGCGCCTTGCGGGATCTGCTGATCCGGCTGGGCGATCTGCGGCGTCTGGTCGTCTATATCGACGACGTGCAATGGGGCGACAGCGACAGCGCCGCACTGCTGCGTCACATTGTGCAGGGACCGGACGCGCCGGAGATGCTGCTCATCGCCGCATGCCGCGAGGAGCACGCGGAACGCGGAGAATTGCTTTCGGCGCTTTTAGCCCATCCCGATTGTGTGCGCGTGCCCGTGGGTCCGCTCAGCGGAGAGGAAGCGCGCCGCCTTGCCAGCGAGCTATTTGGCGCCCGCGATGAGAGAGCGGAACGCATCGCGAGGGAAAGCGGCGGCAGCCCCTACTTCGTGCAGGAACTGCGCGAGACTTCGGAAGGCGGCGAAACAACTGTGGTATCGCTCGACGCCGTGCTTCATGCGCGCGTTGCGGCGCTTTCGGACGGCGCGAAGCGGCTGGTTGAAATCGCCGCGGTATCCGGGCGTCCACTGCCGGAAGACGCCGCGCGCCGCGCGGCTGGCCTTGGAAGCGAAGACCGGAGAGCACCGGCCATGCTGCGAGCGCAGCGCCTGATACGAGGAGCCGCGGGTTACATCGAGACCTATCACGACCGCGTTCGGGAAGCGGTGATGTCGAACCTGGATACGCCGACATTGCGGCGTCATCATTTGTCGCTCGCCACTGTTCTGGAAGCGGCCGCGGCCGATTCCGAGGCCATTGCCGAACACTTCGCAGGCGCCGGTGAACCCGGAAGGGCTGCGCCGCACTACGTGAAGGCGGCGGAGCGCGCCTGCGAAGCCCTGGCGTTCGATCATGCGGCGAAACTTTTCACCCGGGCGGCGGAGCTTTCGAGTGCGACCGGCGAAGAGCGGCGCCGCCTGCGCATCCAACTGGCGGATGCGCTGGCTAATGCGGGACGAGGAGTTGAGGCGGCCCGCATGTATCGGGAAGCGGCAAAAGGCGCGCCGCCGGCTGAAGCGGCGGAACTGGAGCGCAGGGAGGCTTACTGGTTCGCGGCGAGCGGCCATGTGGACGAGGGACGCGACAGCCTGCAAAAAATGCTGGATCGCGTTGGCGTGCGCCTGGTGGGACCGGGCATTCTGGGACCCGCATTCGTGTTAGCGGAGGCGCGATTATTGCTGCGTGGCATCCACCTCGATGACCCACCGCG
The DNA here is from genome assembly GCA_964636715.1 of uncultured Solibacteraceae bacterium. GTDB lineage: Bacteria > Acidobacteriota > Terriglobia > Bryobacterales > Bryobacteraceae > BOG-234. The sequence goes on from CAZWTH010000343.1 coordinate 17,561, forward strand.
GAACGAGGTATCGGAGAAAGACATTCAGCGGCTGGACGCCTGCTGGGATGCGGTGCGAGGGTTCGGAGTCATCGATCCCCCGTCCGGCTTCTGCGTGATGGCGCGAAATCTTCCGCTGGCGTTGCGGGCTGGCGGCGCGCTGGCCGCATGCCGGATGCTCTCGTATTACAGCGTGGGCGCCAGTTCGGTGCGGGGGGCATTGGGCAGACGGCGGGTTCCGGAGATTCTGACTTACTGCGGGGAACTGGCGGCGAAGGCGGATAGCCCTTATGCCCACGCGTTCCTCTCCTTCTCGCACGGGATGGCCGGTTTCCTCCAGGGGAACTGGAAAGAGAGTCAGAAACATTTCGAGCGGGCGGAGCAGGTATTCACGCAGGACTGCACGGGTGTGGCGTGGGAACTTGCGACCACGCGTCTCTTCCCGCTCTGGAATCTGCTCCACATGGGCCATTACAACGAACTGCGCCGTCTGGCGCCGGCCCTGCGGCAGGAAGGCCGGGAACGCGGAGATCTGTATCTCGCGACGAGCATCGGGAGCGGGGCGCATCCCGCCGCGGAATTGATGGCGGGACACCCGGATGAGGCGATGGCGATGCTCGATGAGGCGCTCAGCAAATGGACAAGGCAGAAATACAGCCTTCAATTTGTGACCGCCGCGGTCATACGGACATGGATCTACCTATATAAGGGCGAAGGGGGCGCGGCGCTCGAATTTCTGAATCAGCAATGGCCGGTGTTGAAGAAGCATTACTATCTGCGGTTGAGCGGTCCGCGACAATGGCTGTATTTTGGGCGGGCTCAGGCTGCGCTGAGCGTGGGGTTGTGCAGCGCCGCCGAACGCGATGCGCGGCGCCTGGCCGGAGATACGACGGTTTTCGCGAAGATATTGGCGAAGGCGGTCCGGGCCGGTTGCGCGCGGATCCGCGGCATCGACGCTGAGTGCATCGCGCTGCTGGAAGGGGCGGCGGCGGAATTCGATGCGACGCATATGAGTATGATGGCCGCTGCGGCGCGGTACCGCCTGGGTGCGGTGACCGGAAACAGGCGGCTCACCGAAGAAACTTCCCGCGCTATGAGGTCCGAGGGCGTTGTTGACCCGGAACGTCACGCAGGCATCTTCGCAAACGGATTTCAGTAACGGCCCTGGGTTTCACTTCGCCGACTGGACTGTCGAAAGGGACCTTAAATATTCGATGACGGCTTTTCGCTCGTTCTCATCGATCAGGCGGAAGTCCATATCGGCCCCGTTTGCGATCGCGGCGGGATCCGTTAGCCACCGGTCGAGAGTCGCTGCATCCCATGTCACGCGAGCATTCTTCAGGGAATCCGAGTAGGCGAAATTCTCAACGGCGGCCGCGCGGCGGCCATATACTCCACGCAGACGCGGGCCTTCTTTATCGATATCCAGCGCGTGACACCCGCTGCAGCGCCGCACAAACAGATCCTGTCCTCTGGGAGGCGGCTGCAACGCGCAGACCAGCGCTGCAGCCACAATGCCCGCGACGATCAGCTTCGTTACGCCAGAGTCCTGTCGACGACAGCCAGATCGTCATGCACGATCACGCGCTCTACGGAAGTTATCCCCAGTACTGCGCGAAGCTTCTCATCCGGCACTTTCATCGGACCGGGGGATGGCGCCGCGCCCGGCGCGGGCTGCGGAAACGCAGTCGACATGGCGGTATGGAACCGGATATTTCCCTCTACCTTCTGCATCGTCTGGTGAATATGTCCATTCAGCACCGTCACGGAGCCGAAGCGCTTCAGCAGGCCGAGCGCCTCCTCGCTGTCGGCTGTCCCCCAACCCCAGGAGGCGTACACAGTCCACAGCGGGAGATGCGCGAATACCACGATCGGCGTGCTGGCGGACCGGCCGCTGAGATCGTCCTTCAGCCAGGCGATCTGTTCAACGCCCAGTTTTCCCATCCCTTCCAGCGCCGCCGAATTCACCAGGCCGATGAAATGGACACCCCGATGATCGAAGCTGCGCCAGCCGGTTCCTTTCGCGCCTTTCCCGAATCGCGACAGGTATTCGCGTCCGTCATCGACTGCGTTGTCATGCTCGCCCGGCACATAAAACGTCTGTTGCGGCTTCGCTCCCGCGAGCAACTGCGCGAGCGTATCGAACTCGGCGGGTTTTGCCGAATGCGTCAGGTCACCCGTGTGGATCAGAAACTCCGGCGCTTTCGGCAGAGAATTGATGTTGTCAATCGCGGACTGCAGCGTGGCGTTCACGTCCGTATTCGCCGGCTTGTTGAAACCGATGTGACTGTCACTGATCTGCACAAAGGTAAAATCGCCGGATTCGGCGGTCTGTCCGAGAAGCGTGGATTGCGGAATGCCGCCCGCCATCGTCCAGACCATGCCGGTCCCGGCCCAGGCCATGCAACGCAGAAATCCACGGCGGTCGATACCATCAGAATTGTTATTCAACGAATGATGCCTCCGCACAGGTGGACAATCGGAAAAGTTTTTTATTCCCGAGGGAATAAAATCGCGGCGCGCTGAGTCAGGCAATTATGGATCCCGGACTGTTCGAACAGACTGTTCTCCCGCATTTGAACGCGGCATACAACCTGGGCCGGTGGATGACGCGGAACAGTGACGACGCCGAGGATGTGGTGCAGGAGGCATACCTGAAAGCATTCCGCTCATTCCAGACCTGCCAGGCAACAACGGCGGAAGAGACGCGCGCGTGGCTGCTGGCGATCGTGCGAAACACCTGCCTGACATGGCTTCGCAAAAAGAGCGGAACGTCTATGACGGAATTCAACGAAGAAGCTCATACCGGGCGGGAGCTCACGCCGGATGGCGAATCCGCGTTGCTGAACCAGGCTGCGCTTGGACATCTGAACGGATGCCTGGATGCCCTGCCGCCGGAGTTTCGGGAAGTGATTGTGCTGCGCGAGATCGAGGAGTTGCCCTATAAGGAAGTGGCGGGAATCGTGGGGGCGCCAATAGGCACGATCATGTCGCGTCTGGCTCGAGCGCGGCGCCGCCTGCAGGACTGCATGACCGCGGGGAGGCAAACGGCATGAGTTGCGAAATCGCGCGCCGTCTGATGGAAAGCGGAGAAAGCGAGTCCGCGATTCACATCCACACCGCCAGCTGCCTCTCCTGCGCTATTGGCGAGAATGCGAGTTATCACGAGGCTCCCCCAGGGCTGGAGCAGAAGATCCGGGCCACGGTGGCGGCTGAGCGCCGTCAACCCGCGTGGAGAAACTGGTGGGCCGCGGCGGCGGTGGCGTTGTTCGTGGCATCGGGAACGCTCGCGCTCGATTTGGCTCGGCAATCCGGCAAAGCAACCGAAACCGCTGTCCTCTCAGCGCATCTGCGTTCGCTCGAAGGGACTCATTTATCGGATGTCCCGTCCTCTGACCAGCACACCGTAAAACCATGGTTCAATGGCAAGCTCGATTTTTCTCCGGCGGTCCCCTCATTCCCGGACTTTCCGCTGCTGGGAGGGCGGCTCGAGTATCTGGAAGGACATCCCGCCGCCGCCCTGATCTACGGCCGTGGCCAGCACATCATCAATTTGTTTATCTGGCGCGCGAACGGAACTACGCCGGAGAAAACATGGACCAGCAACGGCTATCACTTCATCCGCTGGACCAAAGACGGTATGAATTACTGGGCGGTCTCCGACGTGAATGTTTCGGAGCTCGAACGCTTCACCACGCTTTATCGCGCAAACTGAACCGCGTAATTTCAGTACGGGAGCAGGCGCCTCCCCTGCCCCCGTACTTTTCACTTTTCGGCTACCGGGTCACAGCGTGCGCCGCCGTTCCCAACAAGCCGCCGCCCAGCAAATGCAGTTCCTTCGCCGCCGCCTGCTGCGACGTCGCTTCCGACAGCATTATCAGATAACCGCCAATTTCCCTTTCGAGATCTTTCGGCGGCAGAGGCTGGGGATTCAGCATGACTTCCTCAAAAGACACCACCGGACCGGGGCCATGCTTGCCCGGATATGGCGTTCCGCACCAGTTGTCATCATCGAAGTCCGCCGACAGTTGTTGCCCTGCGAAGGCCACAAGATTTTTCTGGACTTCGGCGAGCTTCTGGCTGACGGCCTTGTTCGCGAGTTCGGAGGAGAAACCTTTCAGCGCCATCGCAATCAGGTACTCCCGCGACGCAACGGACACCTTCGGACTGTGAGGGACGATCGCATCCCAAGCCTCAGGGCGAATCTTCGCCAGCATATAGAGAAAAACACTGCTTCTTCGTGGATTCATAATTGACTCCTGTCCACAATACGTTTTCGTCATGACGTTCCAAAAAACCCGCGTTTTTTGTGTGTCGATATAACAGTGCCTGCGCGGGAACGCTGGTTTCAGCGGCGAACACTGGGCACCGGGCTCTTTGGGGCTATATATAACGGTTGCCGGCTGATGCTGCGACGGACTCGAAAAATTCCTCAATATCGTTGCGGTAAGAATCATGCCAGGATGAGCGTAAACTCGCGGACCCGAGAATGACTTCATACCGATGCTTTCTTCCTCTGCTTGCGTTCGGCGTGTTTGTATTGGCGATCTCCGCCGATGCTCAGGTCACGCTTGGCGCAAGCGCCCAGAATTTCACATTGACGGGCATTGGCGGTAACACATCGGGAGCCGGCCAAAGCGTCATGGGGTGGGGCTCCTGCGCGTTCGACGGAACGAATACCGCCTGCACTCTTTCCGGTCCGTACACATATGCGGGCGCGGCGGCTGCTCTCGGAGCATCGGGAACGTACAGTTTCGTTGTCTCTTACGCAGGGCAAGGCACTTTTCCGCTCAATGCAGTTTCGCAAAGCCCGGGCAGCAATCTTTTCTACGCATCCGCAACGGGGAACTATAATTTTTCGATCACGCTGACGCCGGCCTCGGGTGCGCCCGTCCATTTCTACAGCTTTGCGAACTTTCAGGTTCTCTATTCCAATGCGACCTGCAGCGGGACGGCTGTTTCGATTTGTGGAATCGGACAGGTGGGGTTGACGCCGGGCGCCGTCATCACGGGGCCTGTAACCGGCACATTCGATCCTGCGCCATCGATCCGGACCGGCGAGGGCGTTATCAACGCCAGCGGTTATGGCGGGGGAACATCCATCGCGCCCGGCACATGGATGGAAATCTACGGCCTGAATCTTGCCACCACGCAGACGCAGGTCTGGGCCTCTTCGGATTTCAACAACAACATGGCGCCCAAAAGTCTGGCGACGACTTCCGTGACCGTTGGCGGACAACCCGCGTATATTTACTACGTTAGTCCGGGGCAGATCAACGCGCAGGTCCCTACCGGCATCTCAACGGGAAATCAATCTGTTGTTGTCACGACGGCCGGCGGCGTCAGCCAGGCATACGCCGTAAATGTGAACGCTGTTGAACCGGGAATTCTCGCGATCCCTTCATTCCTCTACAACGGACAACAGCACGCAGTGTCCGTATTTTCGAATACCCTGACGTTCGATTTTCCGGTCGCGATCCCCGGAGCGCAAACAGCGCAGGCGAAACCGGGCGACTATCTCACCTTCTATGGAATCGGCTTCGGGCAAGTCACGCCGAACATTGCCGCGGGGCAGGTTGTGACGCAGACGAATAATCTTTCCGGAGTGACAATCTCGATAGGTGGCGTACCTGCAACAGTCAGCTATGCGGGTGAAGTGGCGTCGGATGTCGGTCTCTATCAGTTCAATGCCGTTGTGCCGAATATTCCCGCGAACACGGCGGCTCCTGTCGTCGTCTCGCTGAACGGCACTCCGGTCCCACAGACGCTTGTTATTGCCGTTACGAATTGATATTGCGCTATGCCCGACTAATTTCCGGCTACCCAGACCATAAAATACTGGCTTAGCCAATTGTCGGAGAACATCACAATCGGCGACGTCTCCGCGCTTTTCGCGGGCAACCGAAAATTGACTTGCATCAGCCCCGCGACTTCATCGGGAGCGGGTCCGGCATAGAGGATATCGAGGAACTGCGCCCCCGATCCGAGGAGCACCGGGCTCATCAGCGATGGCAGTCCCGTTTCGGCGAGCAAAACGCCGTCGGCAGGCTGGGTTGTCATGGCGCCCAGACCTGTCGCGAAGGTCGTCACAATGCTTCCGGGCGCCGCGGGATTAGTTGCGCTATTGATCGTTCCGTCCTGATTCAGGGCCGCCGCGACAGGATACATCTGCGAAACGTCCTGCGTCGTAAACACGCCTGGCACAGCCGTGACGACTTCGAGCCGGGCCGAAGTGGAAACGGCGCCATTGTTGTTGACCCTCAGGGACACTGTGCTGCCCGCCGCAATTCCGAACGGGACGATTGCATTGATCTGATTTGCCGATACGTAGAACAGAGGGGCGGGTACGGTTCCGGCGAGAACCTGTACTCCCGCCAGGCTGGTGGGGAATGCGAGTGGCTTTCCGGAGACGCCCGCCGTCACCGGAATCCACGGTCCGAGATCGCGGCCGAATATCGTGATGATCTGGCCCTCGCTGATCTGTCCGGTTGCGGTACCGGGCGTCGCGCTCCCGGTCACCGATGCGATGGACGGCGACGATGTGCCAGGAGGGCCCAATTCTGTGACCACACTTGCCGGTCCGCCGACGACAAGAGCGCCGGAAGGACCAACCGCGAGTCCTGTCCCAACCGCATTACCCGCGAGCGGAATCAGGCCGGTCTCAAGCGGCGGATCGCCGCCAGGAGAATCTCCGTTAAACGTTTGCACGTAACCCTGCATCGTGGCCCTTTGGAAATCCGAATTACTAAAGGGAATTCCAGCGACTGCGATGGTTCCATCACCGGCCACGGCGATACTTCCGATATAAGCCGGGATGACGCCTACGGCGGTCTGTACTTCTTTTGCGATTCGATTCGCGGATGGATCGTACTTGATGATGAAACCGGCCGTCGTTAATGGAACGCCATTCGACACCATGTTTGAGGGCGCGCTGCCACCCAGCCAGATATTTCCACCCGCATCCATCGCGGCGGCATAGATTGCGCCGCCTTGCGAAGTGGCGTGGACGTAAGCGCCATGGAGCAGGCGAGAACCATCGGCGCTGAGTTCGGCAAGATATCCGTCATAAGGCCCGGCGTCGCAGATGCACGTGGTGTTCAGCGCGCCGGGGGTTGTGGGTAAGTCGCTGACGTTTGTGGAACCAGCTATCCAGATGTGGTTTTGAGGATCGATGAGAACCCCGGCAACGCTGGTATGGGGGCAGACTGCAACGTAAAGGAACACGTTGTGACACGGGAGTGTCGCGGGGGACACGGCCGCTGCGCCGCCGCCGTACGTTGCCGCGAAAACCAGGGCGCCCGCGGATGACAATTTCACGACTTCGAGGGGAGTTGCAGGCTCGGCTACGGAAACCGTGTAGGCTCCTGGAGTGACGGACGGACTGGCGGAACCGGCGGAGCCGGCGACTACGACGCTGCCATCGGATCCGATCGCCACCGAACTCGGGCTCATCGGGCCGATCTCTGTTGCCCACGCAATAGCTCCATCGGCGTGAAATTTGACGACAAACCCCGGCGAACTTGTGGCCGGGGCTGGACCGAGCACCGAGTTTGTGAATGGAAACGGAAACAATGGCGCGCCCGAAGCGCCGATCCAGTACACGTCTCCATTTGTATCGGCGGCGACGCCAGTGCCGAAGGCTCCGAATTCATTCAGCATGAATACCGGATTGCCGGATGCGTCCAGCTTGCTGATGAAGGTTCCGAGGGAATTTTCCCCCGTCGCGATCACATTGCCGCTCGAATCGGCCGTGACAGCGTTGATGGTTTGTTGCGGCTGCGCGGGAATTCGCAGAATGCTCCGAACCTGCATTTCGTTGTTGCCCGATCCCAGGGCGAGCAGCGCAAACACAGCTATGGGGACCATCATTGTCCTCTTATTGGATCAGATTCGCGGCTCCGGACAAAAAATAACGCCCTTGCCTCTCACACGTGCTGGCCTGAAAACCGGAGCCCACGAAGGGACCGCGGGGATACATCGTGATCACGTCTAACGGCCGTCTGAGAACTGAGTCTTGCGGGCGTGGGAGTGCATCGAGCCCCGTCCCGCCGTATGGCGTTACATCTCGCCTCACGGGAGTATACTGTCCGGGAACATGGATCCCACTGAAAACCCGGATGATTTGCGCGCCACCGGGCCGATTGCTCCGGACTCCCGCCGCGGCTTCCTGCTCAAAGCTGTCGCCTCCACCGCGCTTTCCGCCGCGCGGGCAAACGCGCAGACCGGCAAGCCGAACATCGTCTATATCCATTCGCACGATACCGGTCGCTACCTGCAGCCATTCGGCCATGCCGTCTCCACGCCGAACCTGCAACGGCTCGCCACCGAAGGAGTGCTTTTCCGGCGAGCTTTCAGCGCGGCGCCTACGTGTTCACCAAGCCGCTCCGCTCTGCTGACCGGCCAGTGTCCGCACCGCAACGGAATGCTCGGCCTGGCCCATCGCGGTTTCAGCCTGAACGACTACAGCAAACACATTCTGCACACGCTGCGTCCGGCCGGTTATCATTCCGTACTCGCAGGCCTGCAGCACATCGCCGCTGATCCCAAAGTCATCGGCTTCGATGAAATACTTCATCCCAAATCCACGCAGGCGGCCGATGTCGCGCCGGGCGCCGTCGAATTCCTGGGACGCGCTCACACCACCCCCTTCTTCCTCGACGTGGGCTTCTTTGAAACCCATCGTGAATATCCGAAGCCCGGTCCCGCGGACGACCCGCGCTACACGATGCCGCCCGCGCCGATCCCCGACACTCCGGAAACCCGCGCCGATACGGCTGCGCTTCACGCCAGCGCGCGAAACATGGATCGCGGGGTTGGCCAGATTCTCGACGCGCTCGACGCTCATGGCCTGACCGGTAACACGCTGGTGATCAGCACGACGGATCACGGCGTGGCCTTTCCACTCATGAAGTGCAATCTGGAAGATGACGGCTGGGGCGTGTCGTTGATCATGCGTGGGCCTGGTGGCTTCACCGGCGGCAAGGTGATTGACGCGCTGATTTCGCAGCTGGATATTTATCCGACGCTGTGCGATCTGGCGGAAGTCGCGCATCCTGGCTGGCTGGAAGGAAAGTCGATCCTGCCGGTTATTCGCGGCGACGCCAAAGAGATCAATGACGAGGTGTTCGCGGAGGTCAACTATCACGCGGCCTACGAGCCCAAGCGCGCGGTGCGGACGGCGCGCTGGAAATACATTCGTCGTTTCGGCGACAAGCACACGCCAGTGCTGCCCAACTGCGATGACGGACTGAGCAAGAGCGTATGGCTCAGTTACGGCTGGAAGGATATGCGGCTTCCCGAGGAAAGCCTCCACGATCTGGTTTTCGATCCCCACGAACGCAACAATCTCGCCGGCGATCCGGGCTTTGAAAGTGTTCTCGCCGGCATGCGGACGCGTCTGGACGACTGGATGCATCGAACCGGCGACCCGCTCCTGAATGGGCCTGTCCCGGCGCCGCATGGGTCGCAGATCAACAATCCGAACGGGATTTCGCCGAAGGAAACGCCAGACAGAATCGCTTAGTTTTTCAAAACCGGATCCTCGCCCATAGATTTCGACATTTGCGTGAACGGAGTGGGGCAGCCTTTTCAGGCTGCGGACTCGCTTTCCAGCGAGTCCAGCCGGCTGGAAAGCCGGCTGGCAGACCGGAAGGTCCGCCCCACGTCGTCTGTCAACCATGAATGGCGAATTTCTGTGATACGCTCGCCTGAGTGAGCCGCGGTCTGCCCATTTGCCTGTGTGCGATTCTTTCGGCGGGCATCGCGTTCGCCCAAGCCAGGCCAGGATCGCCAGCCTTCACGGCGGCTCACGTTCACAGCAGCCCGCGCCGCGCCGATAACGAACTGGGCGGCGGCATTCTCCGCGGCGAACGCTATGAAATCCGCAACGCAACCATGCTGGATCTGGTTCTGCTCGCGTATGGCCTCGACGAAGACAAACTCATCGGGAGACCCTTGTGGCTGACCGCTTCCCTCACGTCGAAAGTTGCCGGTGGGCCTGACTGGTTAAATTTCGACCGGTTCGATGTGGTTGCGCGCGCTCCGCGCGGCACATCGCGAGAGGATCTCAGACTGATGCTTCAGTCTCTTCTTGTGGAACGCTTCCAACTGGCCGTTCATCGCGATAAGCGACTGGCGCAGGGATACGTGCTCAAGGCCGGCGCCAAACCGCTATTGAAAAAGTCATTGGGAGACTCTTCGACGGGATGCCAATACCAGGGGATCCCGCAAAGCAGCGCGCCGGGAGCCGAGTACGACAGATCCATGAACTGCCACAACACCACCATGGCGGACCTGGCCGCACAACTGCCGGGGATCGCCTCCGACTACATCGCCAACACCCTGACGGACATGACGGGTCTCGAAGGCGCATGGGACTTCGTCCTCCGCTGGACCCCGCGCGGGCAGCCCGGCGCCGCGGATGCCAGCACGATTTCGCTTTTCGATGCCCTCGACAAGCAACTCGGGCTGAAGGTGGAAATGCAGAAACTTTCGATGGACGTCATGGTGGTGGATCGGGTGAACGAAAAACCAGCGGATAACCCGCCGGGAACGGCCGAAAAGATCCCTTCCCCGCCATCGAAATTCGAAGTAACGGATGTGCGGCCTGCTCCACCGGACTCCAGAAACCGGGGATTCGGAATCCAGCCAGGCGGCCGGTTTGAAGCGCACGGCGCGACGCTCGGGATGCTGGTGCGGTTTGCATGGGACGTTACGCCCGACATGCTGGCAGGAATTCCGAAGTGGTTCGAGACGGCCCAATTCGATATCGTCGCGAAAGCGCCTGCCGACGCCTTCCCGGCCGGTTCGATCGATTACGCCGCGCTTCGGCCCCTGTTGCGCACGCTGCTCGGCGACCGGTTTAAGCTCGTGACCCACAATGAGGATCAGCCGGTTTCTGTCTACGCCATGTCGATCGCCAGACGCTCATCGAACCTTCATAAGGCCGACCTGGCAAATAATCCGAACTGCAAATCGACTCCGCCGCCGCCCGGAACTCCGGTCGACTCGCCGCTCACGGCGGGGTGGACCTGCCAGAACACGTCCATGGCCCTGCTGGCTGACAAACTCCAGGCGATGGCTCCCGCCTATGTGAACCACATGATTGTCGATTCCACCGGGCTTGCGGGCACGTGGGACTTCACGCTGAGGTGGTCGCCCATAGGAGTGCTCCAGCAGATGAACAACAAGGCCGGGGCCGATCCGAGTGGCGCGCTCTCCGTGTTCGACGCGCTCGACAGACAACTCGGGATCAAGCTGGAGCTGAAAAAGCAGACAATGCCCGTGCTTGTCATCGACAGCGTGGAACAGACCCCGACAGACAACTAATCACGGCGCCAGCGACCAGCCGCTTGCTCGTTATTCGCACAATCTTCTGCATCCAGCGCGAGTTGCGGTACTATGGCCTCGCCCGGCGATATGGGGCAGCCGGGCAGAAAAAACGAAGGGATTCACGAATGAAGATAAAAATGGCAGTGTTGTCATCACTTCTCGCTTTGACAATCTACGCGCAGCCTGCGCCGCCCGCCGCCGCGTCCGGCCGCGGTGGGCGCGGGTTCGGCCGCGGCCCGGCCCTGCGCTCTCCCGAAATCTCCAGCGATCATAAAGTTACCTTCCGTCTCCGCGCGCCGAAGGCGACTGAAGTTGTTCTCAACGGCGATTGGCCGGAAGGCCGCAACGTCGCGATGACGAAAGATGACGCGGGGGTCTGGTCTACTACGGTAGGGCCGCTGAATCCCGAACTGTGGAGCTACACATTTTCGGTCGACGGCGTCAGCCTTCTCGATCCTGCCGATGCGAATCATCTGCGCGACGGTACGCGTTACCTGAACTTCTTTATCGTCGAAGGGCCGCTCTCGGAGAACTACATCATTCACGATGTTCCGCACGGCAACGTCAGCGAGGTCTGGTATCCTTCGCCGACGCTCCCGGCCGCTTCACCGCGCCGCATGTATGTTTACACTCCGGCGGGCTATGACACCGGGAAGCAGCGCTATCCGGTTCTCTATCTGCTTCATGGCGCGGGCGGCGATGAGGACGCGTGGAACAACATGGGACGCGCCAGCGTGATCATGGACAACCTGATCGCGGCCGGTAAAGCGAAGGCGATGATTGTCGTGATGACGAACGGCAACGCCAATCAGAAGATGGGGCCGGGCTACGGCGACGTTCCGGGACAAAACATCGTCAACACCGGCAACCCCGGTGAAGTCGGCGTGGTGGGAGCATTCGCCGGTGGCCGCGGGGCTTTTGGAGCGAGCGGAGCCGGCCGCGCGGGCGGACGCGCCGCTTCCGGGGGACGCGGCGGCGGTTTCGGCAATGCGTTTCCGGAAAGCCTTGTGAAGGACGTGATGCCTTACATCGAGAAGAACTATCGCGTGGTGAGCAAGAAGGACGATCGTGCGATCGCGGGGCTTTCGATGGGCGGCGGACATACGCTGACGGCGACGAATGCGCACCCGGACACGTTCAGCTATATCGGCGTCTTCAGCATGGGGACGCCGGCCGATATTACGGATAAGCTCGAAGCGCTGAAAAAAGACGGCGTCAAGTTTTACTTCGTCGGACACGGCAAGGACGATCCTGTGGTGAAGGTGTCCAACGGCGAGAATCTTGCGAATCAGTTGCAGAAGGTGGGAATCAATTACCATTTCGATGAGAGCAGCGGCGGCCATACGTGGTCGAACTGGCGAATTTATCTCAACGAGCTCGCCCCTTCGTTGTTTCGGTAAACATTGAGCATTAGCGGCGAAGCGGCTCCGGGAGCTTTCGGCCCGGAGCCGCTTCGCTGTTTGTGCATATGGCAATTCATGAAGAGCTCTGCGCTCACGCCGCCCGATACTTTGTCGTTCAGCGATGTTCGATTGCGTTTCGTTCAGGTCATTCCCGGAGATGCGTCAAAAGGGTTTGTACCCGCATACCATTTCCGCATCCTGAACCCTGACGGCTCGGATACCGGCCATATCAATTTCCGTATCGGAGATACCGAACATGTGCATTTCTGCGCCGGGCACATCGGATTCGAAATTCTCGAAGAATACCGGGGCCGTCGCTACGCATATCAGGCTTGCCGCGCCATCGCGCCTTTCGTACGCTCCGTGTACGGGGGCGTGATCATTACCTGCGATCCGCACAACTTCGCATCCAGGAGAACCGCAGGAATCGCTGCGACCGATTGTGTAAGATCGCTGCAGGAGACGCGTTTTTCGTGGCGAGGAATGCCTCAGGCGCAACTCAGTTCTACGGCCGTCACGGAGCCTGGCGGAAACCGCCACTTCAACCCTGACTGATTCGGAATAGGGCTTTCGACGGGCGCGAACACATCCGGTTGATCGAGGCTCACGAATTGGCGGAGATTGTCCGGCGCAATTGCCCACGTCCTGCCGCCGGTCACTTTCATGCCTTCCACCGAAAACGAAGTCTCCACGGCGCCGCGGAACTGGAGATTCGCCACGTGCAGGTAGATCTTGCCGCCGCTCCGGCTGGCGGCGATATCCAGGCCTGAAGGCTGCGCGGTAACCGCCACTCCCTGTGTTCCGTTGTATCGCCTGAACAACCGCGCAATGGAAGCGACCGGCATCAGGTAACTCTTCCCCGCCGGGACGCCAATCATCACAGCGTTGTTGGTCCAGCGAGTACCCTCGAAATCGGCGGCTGTGGCGATCTTCACGTGGGCTCCGTGACGCTGATAGATGTTGAGCGATCTGGCGTGATAGACCGACGAAAGCCACTCGAAAAGAATCGGGTGCATGTTGCGAGGGCCAAGACTCAGATGGCCCTCCGTAATCGCGATCCCGATCTTACCGCTGCGAGAGCCCATCGCGCTTTCCAGTTCCGACACGCGCGTTTCCACGGCGTTCGATAGTTCCAGCAATTCCTGCCACGCCTGTTCCGGTTCCTGCTGATAAAGCAATCCCTTCAGAACCGAGTGGGGGCGTTTGGGCGATTGGCCCATCATGTGAATGGCGACGAAATCGAGGTATTCGCCGGCGCGCTCGATCAGGTCTTTCGCCCAGAGTCCTTCGCCATGACCGCGATCGCCCCAGCCGATGAGCCGGATCGTGTTATCGCGCGCCTTCATGGCGCGCGCAAATTCGATGGTATGCGCGATCGATTGATCTTTGTTGAAGGTCACAGAGCCGTAGGATGTCTCGTTTCCCAATTGCCAGAGCTTCACGTTGAGGGGTTGCGGCGATCCGTTTCGTTTACGCTCGGCGTTATCCGGATCGTTGACGTAGGAAACCCAGTCGGCGGCTTCCTTGGCGTCGCCCGTGCGATTCCCTTCCCGCATCGCGCTGTATCGCCGTTCTCCATCGCTCAGAAAGTTCACGCAATAAAACGGCTCCGCCTTCACGCGCCGGCAGAAATCGACGAACTCATGCGTGCCCACGCGGTTCGTTTCTTTACCGCCCCAAACGTAGTTCCGGGTCAACGGCCGGGACGCAACCGGACCCACGGCTTCCCGCCAGTGCATGTAGCGGCTGTAGAGTCCACCGAAGCGCATGGCGCCCGGCGCGAGATCAGCGACGACATCGATAAAATCCTGCCGCCAGTCGTCCTTGTCGTAGTCCCAGGCCGCTTCCACGGAACCGTCGGTTGTGCCCAGCGGCTCCATGAACTGCATATAGAGGAGCGGCGAGATGTCGAACAGCGGTTTGGGATTGATGGCGATCGTATTCGCGTCCGCCGCGCGGGCGGATTGCGCGAACACCAGGGCGGCGGCCTGTTGCAGGAACTCTCGTCTGCCGGGCATGTATTTGGCCCAATCTTAACGCAGTCCGGCTAATTCGGCTTTGGCACGGGGGCGATATGGTCGATGACCAGGACTTTAACCGGAACCTTGAACTTCTCCAGTTTCAGCCCAGCCTGACGCAGAGCTTCGGTCAGCGTAGTTCCGGCCGGGCGGGTCATATCCATGACAGGCATCGCGCCGGCCGCCAGGCTGAAGTCGAGCGTCAGGTCGTAGCGGCCCTGGATTCCAGTCCCATCCACAATGGGCTGGCCCTGCGTTTCCGTGCTGCCGGCATACGTCAACTGTTCGGCGATTTCCGCGAGTGACATATTCCGGAACGTCGCTTTGAACGCCAGCACGCCCGAGGTACTCGGCGCGAAGACGGATTTCGTTCTCTCCGCCGGATCCGCGCTCCTCATCTTTTTTGAATTCACGTCTGGATTCGTGGCAACGAGCCGGTAGCCGTCCGACTGCCGAACTTCGACGTGATATTGAATATCGAACCGGTCGATCAGCAAAGCGCGCAGCATTCTGGCCGCGGCCTCCTTGTCGAGAGGGCTTCCGCCGACGGGTTGCGCGTCAGCCCCGGATGCGCCCGGTGACGTCTGCGCCGGCGGCCTGGCGGCGATGTCGAAACGCGTCCTCGTGAGGGATGCGGGAATTCCCACGATTCGATCCGGCGTCACGATACGGCCGCCGATTTCCGCTGCGAACGCGATATCCATCATTGTGGAGAACAGAGCGTTCCTGTAGTCAATGCCTCCACCGGGAGTAACCTTCGTCGAAGCTGGTATTGGTATGCCAACAGGCGACGGACCGGGATCGGACGCTCGGATACTCGCGACTTCAAACTGAGAGGGGAGCCGGTCCGCAATCGCGCGAGCTGTTTCACGGCTGTCAGGCGCAGGGCTTTCCTCCACGCTATCCACCACGAGAACGCGCGAGGGAATCGGCGCCGCTTTCAGATTCAGACCAGGCTGCTCTCGCAGCGCGGTCTGCAGAGTGACGCCACCGGGCGCGGAGGCGAGCGTAGCGATGCGTGAAAACTGAAATCTGAAATCCCACGTCCCTTCGAGCCCGGTCTGGTCGATCACGGATTGGCCCTGTATATACGTAGGGGCCAGCGTGTTGAGACTAGCCGCGAATTCACTCATCGTCATACTCGTACAGGAAAATGAGCGGAGGGGCGCGGGCGGCGGGTCGTCTCCCGCCACAGTTGGGGCGCGCGGAGAGGATTGCTCCGCCCGGCATCCTGAAGCAGCGCCGGCCGATGCTTTCAACCGCGGCCTGGGCGTTGAGCTGAGAACCCATCCATCCACAGCCCGCATAGCGTCATGAGCTATCAGCCTGAAGCGATCGGAAAGCAAAGACCGGAGCATCGCTCTTCGGTCGAGATCCGAGCTCCCTTCAGGCGCCTGCGCATTCAGATCGAACTTATCCCATTCGAGCCAGCGCGGGCCACCCACAATCTTCGTTGGGCTGAGATCGTATGCCTCCGCGATCAGATCGAGAATTGTGGCATTTCTGAACTGGTAGAGGCCATTGCTCAGGATCGGGCACGCTTTCACCGCGATCAGCGGCGTTCTGAGCGGAGCCGCGCTCGCGTGCACGTCGGCAAGGAGAAAGGCCGGATCTGGAGTCTTCGGCTGAATCTGACCGACTGCCGCAAAACAAAAGACGAGAGCCGCCGCGGCGCGCATTACCAGTACAATCCTTTGGGCCATTCCGATACCGGCAGTTTGCGCCGGATAGAGATGTTCCGCAAATCAAACAGGACAAAGATCCATACCAGGAAGAACGCCCCCGCCCACGGGATTCTGGCATGGTAAAGCGGCGGCAGCAACGCCGCGACCGCCATGGCGGACCACCTGACGATGCGGTAAAGCCGGCTTCGTTCCGCGGTATAGATCGGCAGAGTTCGCCGCACAACGCTATCCAGAGTTACAACGATCGCCATGGGCGCAAAAGGAGCGGGAAGCCAAACGGCCAGCGCGTCCAGCGCCAGGCAAAGGACCACGGCGCTTACCTTCTCGTATGGCTGCTCGCCCTTCCTCAGCCTGTGCAGGACGATGGCATCCAGATACGTCAGCTGTGGTTCCCTCGGCAGAAGGTTCCACGTTTGTCCGGCTTCCAGTTTCCGGAAAATCGATAGTCTCTGCTGATGCAGAGGGAAGTATTCGATCAGGAAAATGATTACGCCGCCGGCCAAACCCCACATCCACCCGGAAGGGTCATACCACCAGACAATCATCGCAATCAGGAAGCTTCGGACTCCGTAAACGCAGGTGTAAATACGGCAGCGTGTGAATGTGGTGGGAGGAAAAAACCAGGTCATTGGCAGAGTACAAAAGATGGTCAGCAGGATGAGCGGCAACGAGGGATCATGATGCCGCGGCAGCGTCATCCAGACGAACGCCACGAGAAGGACGGAACTCAGACCCATGCGCGAAGTGGTCGCCTTTTTGCGTTGCGCGATGCCCGGAGCCATGATTGCCTCTTGCTCGGTCAGCAGCACTTTGCGATAAGCCCGATTGGCTTCGCGAGGGCTTCCCAGAGCGGCGATGGCGTCGCAACCGGCGTCTAAACCGGCCTGGCACGCCGAGTCGTAATGCTGCTGAATCTCATCGCGGACCCGTTCGGCCGACTCCGGCGAAAGTCCCCGCGTGGCTTCCGATAACCACTGTTCGAGCGGAGTCATATTAAGCCTCGCTCAGAATCGAACTGACCGCGCGGGATAGCCGGCTCCATTCCTTGCGGCCTTTCGCCAGTTCAGCGCGTCCCGCTTTGGTGATCCGGTAGTAGCGGCGGGGCCGCCCGTTCTCGATGTCCTCGTACGATTCAAGGACGCCCTCCTGTTCGAGTTTGTGCAGCGCGGGATAGAGCGTGCCCTCGCGAAAATCCAGCACGCCGCTGGATCGCTCCTTGATTCGCTGGGCGATGGAGTAGCCGTGGTCGGCCTGCCGTTCGACGGCTTCGAGGATTAAGACGGGAAGAGTGCCGCGCAGATTCATAGATGCATCGGATTCCTATGCATAGGATAGGAATCTATCAGGCGGCTGTCAAGCGTTCAGTTCCCGGATTCAACTCAGATTCAAAACTTGTCAGATTTCAGTTTTCGACCGGCTTTTCCTCCACGTGATCCACCACCAGCACTACTGCCGGATTCTTTCGCGGTTCCAGCCTGAGTCCCAATTGCTTCTCCATCGCATCCTGCAGTGAAATTGCGTAGCCCCTGTCCGATGCCTCGCCGCCCATTGCCATTCCCAGCGAGCTGAAATTCACCGTGAAGTCATACTTGCCTTCCAAGTTGCTCGCGTCTACCGCTCTTCCTGGATATTGGCTGAAATAGTCGCCCACGCGATTCGGAAGCTCGGCGGCAAACTCCGCCACCGTCATATTCAGACAGGTGAGCAGGCGCCGCGCCAGGGGATTGGCGATTCGCGGATCCTTCCCATCCGGCCCCGGTCCTTCTTTGCAGCCCGGGTGGTTGTCCGGATCGGCAGGTTTCAGCTTTGGCTTGACCGCGACCACCGCATAGCCATTGAATTGTCTCGTTTCTTCGTGCAGGACCAGCTTGAACCGCTCTTTGAGAAGGCCCTGCAGCATGATGCGCACCGTATCGAAATCCACGGGCTGTGGAGGAGGCTGTCCGTAGGTTGGCGTATTCACCGGGATCATAGTGGGGACCTTAGCAATGACGTCCCAGTTGGTTTTTGCAAGCGATTTCGGCAGTCCAATGACGCGACTGTCATAGTTGCCGTTCAGATTCCACGCGGTGGCGATCAGGTCGCTCATCGTAAAGCGGCTGATATGCAGGCGGCCGCCCGGACAGTAAAAACAATCGCCGCCCGGCGGGCTCTCCGGTGGATTCGGATCGCTCGGCCTGATCTCCGCTACTTCGAATACCAGAGGGGGCGGCGCCGGCATCTTCGCGGTTATAGCAGTCGTATTGCCGGCTGGCTTTTCATTCACGCTCGCGATCGCGATGACAGGCCTCGGAATTTTGGCCAGATTCAGGTGGAGGCCGAGTTCTTTTTCAAACGCCGCGAATATGGTGACGGGTTCCGGCGCCGCATCGTTCCGAGGCTGCGGCAGGCCCGTATTCACCGAGTATCTGATATCGAAATCCCAGCCGCCTTTCAGTTCCGTCCGGTCCACGGCAGGGACGCCGCTCAAGGCCCTGGTGACGAGGGCCATGTTCCGCAACTGATCCGGCATTTCCGCCATGCTGACGTTGCGACACTGATACGTCATCAGCGCTCCCGGCGACGATTCGGGGGGCGGAATCGGTTTGCAACCAGGCGTATCTGAACCGGCCGACCGCTTCATCAGAACTTTTTTCCCCTGTGTGATCGCGTAAACGGTGAGCGGTTTCATATCATCGCGCACGACAAGACTGAAGCGCTCGGCGAGGAGATTCCGCAGCATCATGCGCAGCGTTTCCCGCGTGGAATCGCCCGGCGCTTTCGCGATGACGTCGAACCGTTCTTTATCCAGCCAGGCCGGACCGCCGGTCACATGGTCGGCGTCTACGTTGTATGCCGTGCGGACAAGATCCAGCATGGTTGCGGAGCGGATTTCGTAACGCCCGTCGCGGTAAAGGCCGCCACGCATGGTCTGACTATTGGTACCGGGGGCAGCGGCCGGAGCCGGCTGAATGTCCGCCGCTTCGAAGTGGAGCGCGCTGTCCGTGGACTGGCCAAATGCCAGACCGGCAAGCAGCATGGCGATTCCGGCGTTTATGAGTCTGCTCATGACGGCCTGGCTGAAGTTGCCTCACAGGCCACAACTGGCGCCGCGCCGCCGCGTTACAGAATTGACGACGGCCTTACTGAAACGTGACGAAACTGGACGAGAGCAATACGCCATCCACGACAAGGCTGCACACATTCGTCCGTGAGTACTGGTTGCCCAGATTCGGCTTGTTCACGTAGACGAAGCCGCCAAAATTCGCGAGGTTCGAATTGCTGGAGTCGCTGACGACGAAGTGCCCTCCGGGCGGGATTGCTCCCTGCAGCAGAAAATTTACGTTCGCAATGGATCCTGTGTAGTTGGGGAGCGGAATCGCGGACATCGCCTGCCCGGCTATGGGATCGAGCCGGGATTGCGGGATGACGTTGTCTATGAATGGCAAACCATTCGTCTCGAAGTCCAAAATAGAAGTCGGATTGCCCGGAGCGCCCACTATCCCCCTGAAGTCGCCGCTTCGCAGGGTCGACGCCGGAACGTTCGCCGTCGCCTGCCATGTGCCCGCCGCAGGGTCAAATGCCACGGTCATCGAGCCACCGGGGCATGACGCAACAAGGTTAAATGGCCGCGCTCCAGGAAGGATATCGAACGCCGCGCTGAATTTGGCGGCGGTCACCAATGCCGAATAAGTCAGGGCGGTGGAGGTGAGCGGATAACTTGGGGTCAGACTCCCGGTCACATTCGCCGTGTTCGATCCTTCGGGAACAGGCACTGTGGTCAGGCCACCCGGTCCGGGGCTTCCCACCGGACCGATTAGAAAGTCCAGGCTCAGGGTATTATCCGCCGGCGGAGTGCTCGAGGAAGGAAGCACATTGAGCTGATAGATTCCCGGCAGGCCTGGCGCGAGACCGGCAAACAGGACCTGCGCGGGTACTCCGCCAATTCGAACGCGAGGCGTCGCCACGGTTCGATTGAAAGGCTCCGTTGCATTACCGCCGTCCGAAGAACCAGGAGGATTTGTAGCGCCGAGACCGCTGGCGTAGAGAATCAGCGGCGCGGTTGCCACCTGCGTCACGGGTTGGAAATTCGCATCGAAGACGAGGGCGGCCCCCGCGCCGGTTGCATTCTGCGAATAAATCGCCGGCGCCACAGTGCTCAGATGCGTCGAAAACGCGTCACTGGTTCCGGTGGGCGTCGCGACGACGAGATCGTAACCGCCCGGGGGAAGGTCGAAAGGGATCAGCGCGTTGATCTGGGTTGATGAGACATAGCGGAGAGGTAGCTGCTCGGTCACCATCCCGCGCTGCAGCACAAAGGTGGTCATCGTGACCTTTACTCCGCCCAGGTCCAACGGGAGCGGCAGCGTCGCGCGTTGGCGCGATTGTCCGACCGCGAACTGAGGGACATCGGTCTCACCCGCTACGACATCGAGTTCGTGCTGCGGCAGAAGTCCTGGCGCTGAATGCGATTGAGCCAAGCTGTCGCGTCC